>CAZEPK010000030.1:0-23077 GCA_964514085.1 uncultured Nocardioides sp. | reverse complement strand
TCCTGCGGGTCACCCCGATGACCCCGCTCAACCTCGAGCCGACCGTGCAGGCGCTGGCGCCGCACGTCACGCCCAGCTTCCGCGGCAAGGGCATCGGCAGCGCCCTCATGGAGTCGGCGGTCCTCTGGGCCGAGGACCTCGGCATCGGGCACATCACCACCGCGGCGGCGTCCTCCTCGCGCAGCGGCAACCGCTTCATGGCCCGGCTCTCGCTGCGCCCGCAGGCGGTGCTCCGCGCCGGCACGACCCACGTCGTCCGCGGCAAGCTGGCCGCCCTCCAGCCCGCCAGCCGGCGGGTCTCGGACCGGACCGCCAGCCGCCGCCACCTCGGGCAGGTGCTGGCCGCGCGCCGCCAGCTCAGCCGCCGGACCACCGAGGAGACCGGCACGACCTGACGGGCTGACCGTCCTGTCGGTGGCCGCCACTAGGGTGGCCACGTGTCCGACGGTTCCGCCAGGTTGCTCCTCCTCGACGGCCATTCGCTGGCCTACCGCGCCTTCTTCGCGCTGCCCCTGGAGAACTTCTCGACCACCACCGGGCAGCCCACCAACGCGGTCTTCGGCTTCACCTCCATGCTCATCAACGTCCTGCGCGACGAGCGGCCCACCCACGTCGGCGTGGCCTTCGACGTCTCGCGCCAGACCTTCCGGCTCGAGGAGTACGCCGAGTACAAGGCCGGCCGCAGCAAGACCCCCGGCGAGTTCTCCAGCCAGCTGCCCCTCATCGAGGAGGTGCTGACCGCGATGCGGATCCCCTTCCTCAAGAAGGAGGGCTACGAGGCCGACGACATCATCGGAACGCTCGCCACCCAGGCCAAGGCGGCCGGCTTCGAGACGCTGATCTGCTCGGGTGACCGCGACTCCTTCCAGCTCGTCGACGCCGAGACCACCGTCATCTACCCGATGCGCGGGGTCTCGGAGATGAAGCGGATGACGCCCGAGGCGGTCGAGGAGCGCTACGGCGTCCCGCCGACGCGCTACCCCGAGCTGGCCGCGCTGGTCGGCGAGACCTCCGACAACCTGCCTGGCGTTCCCGGGGTGGGGCAGGGCTACGCCGCCAAGTGGCTCAACCAGTACGACGGCCTCGACAACCTCATCACCCACGCCGACGAGATCACCGGCAAGAAGGGTGAGGCGCTGCGGGAGCACCTCGCCGACGTCATCCGCAACCGTCGCCTCAACGCCCTGGTCTGCGACCTCGACCTCGAGCTCGAGCCGGCCGACCTGGCCTGGCCCTCCTGGGACCGCACCGCCGTGCACGAGCTCTTCGACGGCCTGGAGTTCCAGGTGCTCCGCACCCGGATGCTCGAGTCGCTCCCCACCGAGGAGGAGCAGGAGATCGACGGCTCGGGCTTCGACGTCTCGATGCGGGTCCTCGAGACCGGTGAGCTGCCCGGCTGGCTGGCCGAGCACGCCTCCGCGGGCCACCGGGTGGGGATCCACCCGGTCGGCCACTGGCGGGCCGGCACCGGCGACCTGCTGGCCCTGGCCTTCGCCACCGAGGACGGCGCCGCCTACGTCACCACCGACACGCTCGACGTCGCCGACGAGGAGGCTCTGGCCACCTGGCTCAAGGACGCGTCCAAGCCCAAGGTGCTCCACGACGCCAAGGGGCCGATGCTGGCCTTCGCGGCCCGCGGCATGCCCCTGGCGGGGCTCGAGCGCGACACCGCGCTGTCGGCCTACCTCGCGCGCCCCGACCAGCGCTCCTACGACCTGGCCGACCTCACCGTCCGCTACCTCAAGCGCGAGCTGCGCCAGGGGCCGGCCGACGACGGGCAGCTGAGCCTGGAGGGGCTCGACGGCGACGTCGGGGGGAGCGGCCCCGGTCCCGGCGAGACCGAGATGCTGCACGCCCGCGCCGTGCTCGACCTGGCCGCGGCCCTCGACGATGAGCTCGAGGAGCGTGGCGGCACGCGCCTGCTCACCGAGGTCGAGCTGCCCCTGGTCGACCTGCTGGCCCAGATGGAGCGCACCGGCATCGCGGTCGACGGTGACCACCTCGGTGCGCTGGAGGACCACTTCGCGGCCGAGGTCAAGCTGGCCGCCGAGGAGGCCTTCGCCGTCATCGGCAAGGAGATCAACCTCGGCTCGCCCAAGCAGCTGCAGGTGGTGCTCTTCGACGAGCTCCAGATGCCCAAGACCAAGCGGACCAAGACCGGCTACACCACCGACGCCGACGCGCTGCAGGCCCTCTACGTCAAGACCGAGCACCCGTTCCTGCTGCACCTGCTGCGCCACCGCGACGTGTCCCGGCTCCGCCAGACCATCGAGGGGCTGCTCAAGACGGTCTCGCCCGACGGCCGGATCCGGACGACGTTCAACCAGCTCATCGCCGCGACCGGCCGGCTCTCGAGCACCGACCCCAACCTGCAGAACATCCCCATCCGCACCGAGGAGGGCCGCCGGATCCGGGAGGGCTTCGTCGTGGGCGCCGGCTACGAGTGCCTGCTCACGGCCGACTACAGCCAGATCGAGATGCGGATCATGGCCCACCTCTCCCAGGACGACCTGCTCATCGAGGCGTTCCGGTCCGGCCGCGACTTCCACTCCATCACCGCCTCGCGGGTCTTCGACGTCCCCGCCGACGAGGTCACCGTCGAGATGCGCGCCAAGATCAAGGCGATGAACTACGGCCTGGCCTACGGCCTGTCCGCCTTCGGCCTCGGCGCCCAGCTCGGGATCGACCCCGGCGAGGCCCGCGGGCTGATGGACGAGTACTTCGAGACCTTCGGCGGCATCCGCGACTACCTGCAGGGTGTGGTCAACCAAGCCCGCACCAGCGAGTACACCGAGACCATCATGGGCCGGCGCCGCTACCTGCCCGACCTGACCTCCGACAACCGCCAGCGCCGCGAGATGGCCGAGCGGATGGCGCTCAACGCCCCCATCCAGGGCTCGGCCGCCGACCTGATCAAGATCGCCATGCTCAACGTCGAGCGCGCGGTGCGCGAGCAGGGGCTCTCCTCGCGCATGCTGCTCCAGGTCCACGACGAGCTGGTCTTCGAGGTCGCGCCGGGGGAGAAGGACGCCCTCGACGCGCTGGTCCGCGAGCAGATGGGCTCGGCCGCCGACCTGCTGGTCCCGCTGGACGTCTCGATCGGGACCGGGCGGAGCTGGCACGACGCTGCTCATTAGGCGGCGACTCCGTCGCCGCGTGCTCGGCGCGCTCGCATCGAACCGTCTCGGACGGCGCTTTTCCACGCCGGTGACTCCGCTCGTGGTCGCGTCGCGCCTCGGCGTGGAAAAGACGCCGTCCGAGCCGGTTCGGCGCGCCGAGCCGGGTGGTTGCGTCTTGGGTGGTTGCGCTGAGGAGCGTGGAGGGGACGGCGTCCGAGCCGGTTCGGCGCGCCGAGCTGTGTTGATGGCGGCGACTCCGTCGCCGCGTGCTCGGCGCGCTCGCATCGAACCGTCTCGGACGGCGCTTTTCCACGCCGGTGGCTCTGCTCGTGGTCGCGTCGCGCCTCGGCGTGGAAAAGACGCCGCCCGAGCCGGTTCGGCGCGCCGAGCTGTGTTGATGGCGTCGACTTCGTCGCCGCGTGCTCGGCGCGCTCGCATCGAACCGTCTCGGACGGCGCTTTTCCACGCCGGTGGCTCTGCTCGTGGTCGCGTCCCGCGTCGGCGTGGAAAAGACGCCGCCCGAGCCGGTTCGGCGCGCCGAGCCGGGTGATTGGGTCTTGGGTGGTTGCGCCGGGCTCGTCGTGACGCCGGTGCCCCGGTGATCCCGGTCAGGGGGTGGCGGTGGCCTCGGTGCGGGGGGAGGTGGTGCGGCCGCCGGAGAGGGCGACGGCGAGGAGGGCCAGGAAGAGGAGGCCGTCGATGGCTACGACCACCATGACCAGGGAGGTGGCGGCGTTGACCACGAGGGCCAGGACCACGAGGGCGGCCAGGGCGGTCCAGATCATGATGACCGCGCGGCCCTGGCGGCGGGCCAGGGCGGAGTAGACGAGCAGCTGGACCATCGAGAGGAGGGTGCCGACGATGGCGAACTTCCAGAGGTCGTCCTTGACCGGGGAGAAGTCGTCGCCGCCCACGAAGAGCAGGGCGAGGTCCGGGAGCAGGAGCACGCCGAGGACGGCCACGGCGCCGAGCCCGGCCGAGAGGCCCATTGCCAGGAGCAGGGTCTGGCGGTTCGTCTCCTCCTTGGACATGGAGGGGAAGGCGTAGACCACGACGAACTGCGGCAGGAACAGCACGGCCTTGGCCATGATCAGTCCGGCGGCGTACAGACCGGCCTGGGAGTCCGACATGGTGGCGCGAGCCACCAGGATGTCGATGTTGGACAGGGCGAAGAAGGCCAGCAGGGCCTGGCTGCTGTGGCCCACCTCGCGGATCAGGTCCAGGCCCGGGTGCCCTTCGCTGTGCGGAACGTCGGTGCGGGGTCGCGACAGGGCCAGGGCCCCGATGATGACCGGCAGCCAGCAGCCCAGGGCCACGCCGGCCATCGCGGCGAACTCGGTGGGCCAGAAGATGATGAGCGCGAGGCCGAAGAACACCCGGCCCAGGCCCTGAGCCAGGTAGACCAGGGCGACGAGCCCCCAGCGCCGCTCGCCCTGCAGCACCCCGAGCTGGGCGCCCATGTAGGTCAGCGGGAACGCCGCGACGCCGACGAGCAGGGCGGTGGGCAGGGAGTGCAGGTGCAGCACCGCGTTGAGCACCGGCGCCAGCAGCAGGCAGACCGCGCCGAGGACCAGCGCGCTGCGCAGCCCCACGCCGAGCACCACGCGCTCGATGGCCACGACCTGGTCGGGCTCGGCCGAGATCCGCCGGGCGCCGGTGGCCTGCAGGCCCAGCGACAGCACGCTGATCACGAGCAGCGCGCCCATCAGCGCGGAGAACGCGCCGTAGGGCTCCTTGCCGATGGTGTGGGCCGCCAGCACGGTGTAGCCGTAGGTCGACAGGTTCATGACGCCCATGGCGACGGCCATGACGGCGCCGCTGCGCAGCCGCTGGCTCGTGTCGGTCGCCATCTTGCTCACGGGACCGAATGCTACGGGCGCTCGCCCGACCCACCGCATCGGGCAGCGAGGCGGATCGCGGTCGATCCTCCGGGTGGTTGGATCATCGCCATGCGGCGCGCGGTGGCACGGGAGGCGCCGGTCGCCCTCTGGTCCCTGGCCCTCGCGCTGCTCGTGCTGGGGCCGGCGCTGGGTCCCGGCTTCCTGCTGGTCCGCGACATGGTCTGGGTGCCCGACCTGGCCCTCCGCGCCGACACCCTCGGCCTGGGCTCCGGGCTGCCGCGGGCGGTGCCGTCCGACGCGCTGGTCGCGGTGCTCGACGACGTCGTCCCCGGGGTGCTCCTGCAGAAGCTGGTGCTGGTCCTGGCCCTCTCAGCCGGCGGCGTCGGGGTGGCCAGGCTCCTGGACCGTCCGGACCTGCCCGGCACCCTCGTCCTCCGCCTGGTGGCGGTGACGGTCTACGGGTGGAACGCGCTGGTGGCGGAGCGGCTGCTCATGGGGGCCTGGGCCCTGCTCGTGGGGTACGCCGTCCTGCCCTGGCTCCTCGTCGCCACCCGGCGCTGGCGCACCGAGGGCCGGCTGCCACCGGCGCTGCTGCTCCTGGTGCCGCTGGGCTGCCTCAGCGCGAGCGCGGGCCTGGCCACGGCGGTGGCGGTCCTCGCCGGGGGCGCCGGGCGCGGCCGCACCGCCCGGGCTGTCCTCCTGGTGCTCGCCGGCAACGCGCCGTGGCTGGTGGCCGGCCTGCTGCACGCCGGCTCCGCGACGTCCGACGCCGCGGCCGCCGAGGTGTTCGCGCTGCGCGGCGAGGGCTCGGTCCCGGGGCCGCTGGCCGCGCTGACGCTCGGCGGCATCTGGAACACCAGCGTCCAGCCGGCCGCCCGGACCGGCCTGCTCGGCTGGGTGGCGCTGCTGGTGCTCGTCGGGCTGGCCCTCGCGGGGGCGCGCTCCTGGTGGCGCCGGACCGACCGCCGCGACCGCACCGCGCTCCTGGTGTGCTGGGGCGTGGGCTGGGTCGTCGCCGTGCTCACCTGGCTGGCGCCGGGCGCGGTCGGGTGGTCGGCGGCCAACCTGCCGGGTGCCGGTGTGGTCCGCGACGGTGCCCGTGCGCTCGTCCTGTGCGCACCCCTGCTGGCCGTGCTGGTCGCGGAGGGGGTGGGCGTGCTGACGGCCCGGGCGCCGGCGACACGGGTCGCGCGCGGCGCGCTCGGCGTGGGGGCGGTCCTGCTGCCGGTGGCGCTGCTGCCCGGCATCGCCCTGGGCGTGGGGCACCGGATCGAGCCGGCCGACTACCCGGCGTCCTACGACCGGGCGCGGCAGGTGCTGGAGTCGACCAGGGGCGACGTGCTGGTGCTGCCCCTGTCGAGCTACCGGGCGCCCGAGTGGAACCACCGGCACCTCGTCCTGGACCCGGTGGGCCGCGCGGTGCGCCGCGACTACGTGGCCAGCGACGTGCTGGTCATCGACGGCGTGCCGCTGGGAGGGGAGGACCCGAGGGTCGGCGAGGCCGCGACGGCGCTGGCCCTGCCCACGCCGGGGGAGCGCGCGGGCGCCCTGGCCCGCCTGGGCATCGGCGCCGTGGTGGTGGACCCCACCGCACCCGGGCCCGAGGCGCCGGAGATCGCCGGTGAGGTGCTCCAGTCGGACGACGGGCTGCGGGTCCTCGCGCTGGGCGAGGTGACGGAGCGGGACGTGCCCGACGGGTGGGTGCTGGCCGTGGCGGCCGGGTGGCTGGCCTTCCTGGCGCCGGTCCTGGGCGGCCTGGTCCTGGCCGTCGTGCGGCGCCGCGGCGACACCGGCCGCGCGGAGTGACCCGCGAGTAGCATTCGTCACACCTTGTGGGCTATGTTCTCCCTCGACCAGGGAGGGGTCATCCTTTGAAGATCTTGACGACGTTCGCTGCCATGGTGGTGGGCGGGGGCATTGCAGCCGGTTCGATGTACGGGCTGATCTCCTCGCAGACCGCTGCGCCGGCCGACTCGCCGACCAACGTCAACGCTCCGGTGTTCGACTACGGGTCGAACAACTGAGCTGACGCTCCCTGCAGTCCTAGACGTCCTCCGCAACGTCCCTCGGGTCCACACCGGGCACGCCCGACGCCACGTCGGAGGCGTCGACCCGACGGTCCTCGAGCGCGGCGCGGACCACGTCGGCGAACGACGCCTGCGCATGACCCCACGTGAAGGCATGGCTCGTCACCCGGGCGCCGCGGCCCAGCCGCGCCCGCTCCTCGTGGTCGCCGAGCAGCCGGCCCAGCGCCGCCGTGAAGCCGGCCGGGTCGTCCACCAGCAGCCCGGACACGCCCTCGGCCACCGACTCCGTGGTGCCGCCGGCCTCGCGGTAGGCGACGGTCGGGGTCTCGTGCATGCCGGCCTCGCCGACCACGAGGCCCCAGCCCTCCTTGAGGGAGGGCAGCGCCAGCAGCCAGGCCTCCTCGTAGACCTGGCTCTTGCGCGCCTCGTCGACGTGGCCCTCGAAGACCACCGTGTCGCCCGCGCCGCGCTCCGCGGCGTAGTCGTGCAGCCGGGCCTCCCACCAGCCGCTGCCCACGACGTGCAGCCGCAGCCCCGGGTGGTCGGCGCGCAGGGCCAGCGCGGCGTCGATCGCGTGCTCGACGCGCTTGTGGGGCACCAGGCGGCCCACCACCGCGACCATCGGCGTCGGGGACTTGCCCCCGGCGGTCGGCAGCTGCGGGTCGGTCCCGTTGTGCACCACCGCCACCCGCGGGCCGCGGACCCCGAGGGTGCGGAGCTCGGCCCGCGTCGCGTGCGAGACCGCGACGTACTGGCTGCGCCGGTAGAGCAGCGGCGCCAGGCGCCGCTCGATGAACCAGCCCACGCGCCCGGTGAGCCCGGGGTAGACGACCGGCCACTGCTCGCGGTGGACGTGGTGGACCACCACGACGACCGGCTTGCGGGTGACCAGCCGGGAGAAGAACGGCAGGCCGTTCTGCACGTCCACCACGACGTCGGGCCGGCCCAGGTCGCCACGGCGCAGGGCCCGCATCCCCTCGAGGTAGACCGACAGCTTGGTGCCACGACGGACGAAGCGGATGCCGTCGACGACCTCCTCGGGCGGGGCCGCGGCGTGGGCGGCGCAGAACACGGTGACCGACGCGCCGCGCTGGGCCAGGCCGGCGGCGATCGTCTCGAGGTAGCGCTCGGCGCCGCCCCCCTCGGGGTTCCGCGTGTCGCGCCAGCTCAAGAAGACGACGTGCTTGCCGTTCAACACGTCGTCTTCGGGCACCCGACGAACAATAGGTGGACGGGTACGACGTGGGAGGATCCCGGTCGATGGTGAGTGAAGACGCGGTCCGCGCCCCGGCGGCCCCGAACCCCGGGGTGCCCCGGGCGCTCGTGCGCGCCGTGCGCCCGCGGCAGTGGGTCAAGAACCTGCTCGTGGTGGCCGCCCCGCTGGCCGCGGGGATGCTCGGCGACGCCGACGTCCTCAGCGCGACCGCCCTGGCGCTGGTCGCCTTCTGCCTGGCCGCCAGCGCGGTCTACCTGGTCAACGACACCGTGGACCGCGAGGTCGACCGGCTGCACCCGGTCAAGCGGTTCCGTCCCATCGCCTCCGGGGCGCTGCCGGTCCCGACGGCCCTCGCCGCCGCCGCGGCCGCAGCGGTGGCGGCCGTCGTCGTGGGCTGGATCGCCGACCCCAGCCTGGCGATCCTCGTCGTCGCCTACCTGGTGATGCAGGTCCTCTACGCCCTGCGCCTCAAGCACGAGCCGGTCCTCGACATCTCCATCGTGGCCGCGGGCTTCCTGATGCGCGCGGTGGCCGGTGGCTTGGCGGCCGACCTGCCCCTCTCGCAGTGGTTCCTGCTCGTCTCCGGGTTTGGCTCGCTGTTCATGGTGGCCGGCAAGCGCTACTCCGAGCTCCGCACGCTCGGCAGCGAGGCCGGCACCAGGCGCAGCCTGGTGCGCTACACCGACACCTACCTGCGCTTCGTGTGGAGCACCGCCGCGGGCGCGACCGTCATCTCCTACAGCCTCTGGGCCTTCGAGCAGGCGCCCGACACCGGCGTCCCGTGGCACACCATCTCCATCGCGCCCTTCCTGGTGGGCCTGCTCCGCTACGCCGTGGACGTCGACGCGGGCACCGCCGCCGAGCCCGAGGACATCGTCTTCCGCGACCGGGTCCTGCAGCTGATCGGCGTGCTCTGGCTGGTCACGGTGTGCATCGGGGTGCTGTCCGCATGAGGACCCTCCTGACCGGTTGGGGCCGCACCGCGCCGACCGCAGCCGACCTCGTCGAGCTGCCCGCCGGCGAGGTGCCGGGCCTGCTGCGGCGGCCGCCCGCCCGCGGCGTGGTCGCGCGCGGCCTGGGCCGGTCCTACGGCGACGCCGCGCAGAACGCCGGCGGCACGGTGCTCGCACCGCTGGCCGGCCCCACCACCGTGATCCGGGACGGCGGCAGCGCCCTCGTCACCACGGCGGCCGGCACCAGCCTCCACGACCTGATGGGCACCCTGCTCGCCGAGCGGCTGTTCGTCCCCGTGACGCCGGGGACCCGCTACGTCACCGTCGGCGGCGCCGTCGCCGCCGACATCCACGGCAAGAACCACCACCGTGACGGCTCCTTCGGGGACCAGGTGGTCTCCCTCGAGCTGGTCACGGCCGACGGTCGCGTGCGGACCACCGGTCCGGACAGTGACCCGGCGCTCTACTGGGCCACCGTCGGTGGCATGGGCCTGACCGGCGTCATCACCTCGGTCACGCTGCGGGCGCTGCCGGTCGAGTCGGCCTACATCCGCGTGCACACCGAGCGGATCCCCGACCTTGAGACGCTGCTGCGCCGCATGACCGAGAGCGACGCCGACCACCACTACTCGGTGGCCTGGATCGACACCCTGGCCCGCGGCCGCTCGCTCGGCCGGTCGGTCCTGACGCAGGGCGACCACGCCACGGCCGCCGAGCTGACCGGCGCGGCGGCCCGGCACCCGTGGGTCCCGCCGCGCGAGCCGCGGGTGGGAGTGCCCTTCACGCCGCCCGGCCTGGTCTCGCGGCCCGGCGTGCGGGCCTTCAACGAGGTGTGGTTCCGCAAGGCGCCGCGCGACCGCGTCGACGTCCACTCCCTGGCCTCGTTCTTCCACCCCCTCGACATGCTCGAGGGCTGGAACAAGCTGTACGGCAGCGGCGGGCTCGTGCAGTACCAGCTCGTGGTCCCGGAGGGCGCGGAGGCCGCGGTCACCGAGGCGCTCCGCCTGCTCTCCGACGCCGGCCACCCGTCGTTCCTCGCCGTGCTCAAGCGCTTCGGCGCCGGCAACCAGGGGCTGCTGTCCTTCCCGATGGCCGGGTGGACGCTGGCGCTGGACCTCCCGGCCCACCCCGGCCTGGCGCCGCTGTTCCGGACCCTCGACGACCTCGTCGTCGCGGCCGGTGGCCGGCTCTACCTGGCGAAGGACAGCCGGCTCACCCCCGAGGTGTTCGACCGGATGTACCCCCGGGCCGACGACTTCCGCAAGCTCCGCCACGACCTCGACCCCGAGGGCGTGCTCCAGTCCGACCTGGCGCGGCGGCTCGGTCTCTGACCGGGACCGATCCGTCCGCCCACCAGAGGGAGATCATGCTCAACGCGCTCGGCCAGCCCCAGTCCCTGCTGCTGCTCGGCGGCACCAGCGACATCGCCCTCGCGGTGGCGGAGGAGTACGCCGCCACCGGCGGCGTCCGCGTCGTCCTGGCCGCCCGGCCCGGCCCCCGGCGCACCGAGGCGGCCGCCCGCCTGACCGCGCTGGGCCACACCGTGGAGGAGCTCGACTTCGAGGCGACCGACACCGCCTCCCACCCGGCCCTGGTCCAGGCGGCCGCGCGCGGCGGCGACCTCGACGTCACCCTGGTGGCCTTCGGGGTGCTCGGCGACGAGGAGGAGAGCTGGCAGGACCACGACGCCGCGGTGGCCCTGGCGGAGGTCAACTACGTCGGCCCCGTGAGCGTCGGCACCGCCCTGGCCGCGCAGGTGCGGGCCCAGGGCCACGGGGTCATCGTGTTCCTGTCCTCGGTGGCGGGGGAGCGCGTGCGCCGCTCGAACTTCGCCTACGGCGCCAGCAAGGCCGGCGCAGACGGCTTCTACCTCGGCCTGGGCGAGGCGCTGCGCGAGCACGGCGGCCACGTCCTGGTCGTCCGCCCCGGGTTCGTGCACACCAAGATGACCGAGGGCCGCGAGGCGGCCCCGCTCTCGGTGCGCCCGGAGCAGGTCGCGCAGGCGGTCGTGGCCGCCGTGGCCGCCCGCCGGGAGCTCATCTGGGTGCCCGCCGCGATGCGGGTGGTCATGTCGGGCCTGCGGCACGTGCCGCGGCGGGTGTTCCGCCGGCTGCCGATCTGACCTGCGTTCCACCACCATCGTTAGGGTTCCCGCCATGCCTCGTCCGTCGCTCGACCGCGCCCACGGGCGCGAGCCGTGGCGCGCCGACCTGCGCCGTTCCCGGCGGCTCTTCGCCGACTTCCGCGTCGAGCAGACCGACCCGGCCCGCTTCTACACCGCCCTGGCCGAGGACTCGGTCGACCAGCTCTCCGGCTACCTCGACCTCGAGGGAGCCACGGTGCTCGATGTCGGCGGCGGGCCGGGCTACTTCCGCGACGCCTTCGCGGAGGCCGGCGCGACGTACTGGGCCCTCGACGCCGACGTGGGCGAGCTGTCCGGCCAGGGCACCATCGAGCCCGGCACGGTCATCGGTGACGGGATGCGGCTGCCCTTCCGCGACGGCGCCGTCGACCTCTGCTACTCCTCGAACGTGCTCGAGCACGTGCGGGAGCCGTGGCGGATGGCCGAGGAGATGCTGCGGGTCACCCGGCCGGGCGGGGTCGCCTTCATCTCCTACACCGTCTGGTACGGCCCGTGGGGTGGCCACGAGACCGCCCCGTGGCACTTCCTCGGCGGCGCCCGGGCCCGGCGGCGGTACGCCCGCCGGCACGGCCACGAGCCGAAGAACAAGTACGGCGAGTCGCTGTTCCGCGTCACGGTGCGCGACGGGACCGCCTGGGCGCACCGGCAGCAGCTCGGCGAGCTGCTCGACGTGATCCCGCGCTACAACCCGCGGTGGAGCTACTGGCTCAGCCGGGTGCCGGTCCTGCGCGAGCTGGCCACCTGGAACCTGGTCATCGTCGTGCGGGCCAGATGACGGAGCAGGCACCGGAGCGATCCAGGGCCACCACCCCGCTGCGCCAGGTCGGGTACGCCGTGATCCTCACGGCCTTCGCCTTCGCGCAGTCGTCGGGGCAGATGGTCGCGGACACCAAGTTCGACCTCCTGACCGGTCCCCGCCGCTTCCTGGCCGGCGCGGTCCGGCTGTGGGACCCGGCGGCCGCCTTCGGCCAGCTCCAGAACCAGGCCTACGGCTACGCCTGGCCGATGGGGCCGGTCTTCGTGGTCGGTCAGGCCCTCCGGCTCCCGCCCTGGGTCGTGCAGCGGCTGTGGTGGGCGATGCTGCTCTGCGCGGCCTTCTTCGGGATCCTGCTCCTCGCGCGCAGGCTGGGGATCGGCACCCCCGGCACCCAGGTGCTGGCGGCGTTCGCCTTCGTGCTCACGCCGCGGATCACCACCCTGCTCGGTGGGGTCTCGGTGGAGATCTGGCCGATGGCGCTGGCGCCGTGGGTCCTCCTGCCGCTGGTGCACGCCAGCGAGCGCGGCTCGGTGCGCCGGTCGGCCGCGCTCAGCGCGCTGGTGGTCGCCACCTGCGGCGGGGTCAACGCCGTCGCCGTCGCGGCGGTGCTGCCGCTGGGCGTGGTCTTCCTGGTCACCCGCGCCCGCGGCCCCCGGCGCTGGCGGCTGCTGGGCTGGTGGACCCTGTTCACCGCGCTGGCCACGGCGTGGTGGTGGCTGCCGCTGCTGCTGCTCGGCCGCTACAGCGTGCCGTTCCTCGACTACATCGAGAACGCGACCGTCACCACGGTCCCCACCGACCTGGCCCGCACGTTCGTGGGGGAGTCGGACTGGGTGGCCTACTTCGCCGGCATCGACTTCCAGGCCGGGCAGCAGCTCGTCTCGACGCCGTTCCTCATGCTCGACGCGGCCGCCGTGGTGGCCCTCGGGCTGCTCGGCATCGCCCTGCGCGACAACCCGCACCGGCGGTTCCTGACGCTGGGCGTCCTGACGGGGCTGGTCCTCGTCGGCTTCGGGTACGCCGGCGACCTGGCCGGCTTCTTCGCCGCCGACCGGGCCGAGGCCCTCGACGGGGTGCTGGCCCCGCTCCGCAACCTGCACAAGTTCGACGTGGTGCTCCGCGTCCCGCTGGTCCTCGGCCTCGCGCACGCCATGGCGGCCGTCCCGCGGCTGGTGCGCTCGCCCGACTCGCCCGGCAGCACCCGCGCCGCCGTCCTCGCCGTGCGGGCGATGGCGGTGCTGGCCCTGGTGGCCTTAGCGCTGCCTTGGGCCCAGGACCACATCGCGCCGCGGCAGGGCGTCGACGAGGTGCCGCCGTACTGGTACGGCGTGGCCCGCTTCCTGGCCGACCACGACGACGGCACCGTCGCGCTGGAGGTGCCGCCCTCGGCGTTCGGCGTCTACGACTGGGGCAACACCCACGACGACGTGCTCCAGGGGCTGGCCCAGAGCCCGTGGGCGGTGCGCAACGTGATCCCGCTGGCCCAGCCCGGGAACGTGGACTTCCTCGACGCCGTGACCCGCACCATCGAGTCCGGCACGCCCAGCCGCACGCTCGCGGGCTACCTGGCGGCCAACGGCGTCGGCCGCCTGGTCGTCCGCAACGACCTCGACCGCTTCCAGACCGGCGCCCCCGACCCCGCCTACGTGCGCAGCGTGCTCAGCCAGTCCGAGGGCATCAGCCTCGAGCGGTCCTTCGGGCCCACGGTGGGCGCGGCGCCGTACTCCTTCAACGGGGCGGACCGGGTGCGGACCGTGGTGGGCAACGGCATGTCCACCGAGGTCGGCTCGGTCGACGTCTACACCGTCGACGCCGCGGCCACGGCAACCCTGGTCACCGACCCCAAGGTCACGGTGGGCGACCCGGCCGCGGGGCTGTCGTCCGCGCTCCGGCTGCTGCGGGCCACGACGTCGGTGCTGGCGGGCGACTCGACGGGTGACGAGCAGAGCCAGGTCCTCACCGACGGCACCAAGCGTCGCGAGACGAACTTCGCGGCCGTGCGCTGGAACGAGTCGGCCACCATGGGCCGCACCGACCCCTACCGCCTGTTCGGACCCGAGCACTTCCACCGCTTCGACGCCGACCAGGAGGACCGTGAGACCACCGCGGCGTGGACCGGCGGGATCGTCTCGGTCGCCGCCAGCACCTCCCAGGGGTACGCCGACGGGCGGGTGCCGCTGCAGATCGGCGCGCACCCCGGGGCGGCGCTCGACGGTGACCAGGCGACCGCGTGGCGCTCGGACTCGCTGCTCGAGCCGACCGGCCAGTTCTGGCAGGCGACCTTCGCCGCGCCCACGGACCTCACCTTCGTCACCGTCTCCCTGCCGGTCGACGCGGCCCCGGTCCAGCAGCTGGCCCTGGTGGCGGGCGGACGACGCGTGGTCGTGGACGCCCCGATCCCCGGCCGCGGGCGCACCTACGCCGTCGACGTCACCGGGGCGGAGAGCCTCCGCATCGAGGCGGCCGGGCCTGCGCTCGGCCTGCCCGGGTCGTTCGCGCTCTCCGAGGTCCGGATCGCCGACCTCGAGACCCAGCGCTACCTCGACCTGCCGCTGCCCGACCCCGCCATCCCGGTCGACGCGGTCACCCTGACCCGCGACCCCGACCGGGCCGTGTGCGTCCTGGTCGAGGACGCGCTGCCCTGCGACAACCTGCTCCTCTCACCGGGCGAGGACGGCGACACCCTGGCCCGGCGGTTCTCGGTGCCGTTCACCGACACCTACCGGATCAGCGGCACGGTCTCGCTGCGGAGGAGCGTCGACGCGTCCTCCCTCCTGCGCTCGCCGGCCGGCGCCTCCAGCGACGGCGACCGGCCCGCCGACGTGGCCGAGGGGCCCATCGCGGCCCGCGACGGCGACCCGGCCACGACCTGGCGCCAGACCCAGAGTGGCGAGCGGCTGCTGGTCGAGCTGCAGAAGGAGCGGCCGGTCAGCGAGCTGCAGCTCGAGGTCAACCCGGCGGCGCCGGTGGCGCGCCCGACCATGGTCAGGCTCCGCGCCGGCACCCGCAGCGTCGACCTGACCCTCGACGACGAGGGCCGGGCCGAGCTGCCCAGGACCTTGCGGCTCTCCGCCTTCTCCCTCGAGGTCCTGCGCACCGAGGACGCCTTCTCCGTGCAGGGCCAGCAGTTCGTGCCCCTCGAGCCGGGCATCAGCGACATCAAGCTCGACGGCCGCTCGCTCAAGCCGCACCCCGCCCACCTGCGCGCCTTCCCGTGCGGCAGCGGTCCCGACCTCGACATCGGCGGGCGGGTGGTGCACACCTCGCTGCGCGCGAGCACCCTCTCCCTCATCCGGGGACGCAGCGTCCCGCTCAACCCGTGCGGCAGCGACGAGCTCACGCTGGGCACCGCGGCCACCGCGGTGCTGGCCGAGCCGACCTCGCTGTTCCGGGTGGACACGCTCTCGCTGGTCCGGGTCTCCTCGCAGCCCTCCTCGACCACTGCGCTCGACGTGGTGCGCGACGGCGAGGGGCTGCCGAGCACGGTCCAGCTGCCCGCCCGCTCGGGGCCCTCGGTGCTCGTCCTGCCGCAGAACGACAACGAGGGGTGGGTCGCGACCGTCGACGGTCGGACCCTCAGCCCGCAGCGGATGGACGGCTGGAAGCAGGGGTGGCTCGTCGCGGGTGGTGGTCCGGTGACCGTGGAGCTCCACTACCAGCCCGAGACCACCTTCCGGGTCGCCCTGGGCGCGGGCGTGGCGGGCGTGCTCCTGTGCGTGCTGGCCGCGGTCCTGCGTCCCCGCCGGCGGGTCCGCGAGCGCGAGCCGCTGGCCCGGTTGCGCCCCGGTGCGCCCGGCCTCCTCGACGTCGTGGTGGTGCTCGTCGCGGGCGGGCTCCTGGTCGGGTGGTGGGGGCTGGGCGCGGTGGCGCTGGGCCTGGCCGCCGGTGTCGCCGTACGCCGCTTCGACGGCTGGGCCGCGCTGGCCGGTGCCGCGATGCTCCTGGCCGGCGCCGGTCTGAGCTGGGACCGCATCACCCAGGCGAGCTGGGCCAACGAGTGGCGTCAGGGCTGGAGCCTGGCCGTCGTGGCGTGCCTGGTGGCTGCCTTGGCGACGGCGCTGTGGCCGCGCCTGCGGGTGCCTGCGCCCCTCAGGGCGCGACCTCGGTCGTCGGACGAGGCTCCGGCGCCAGGTCCCGCGGCTCCAGCCGGCTGAAGAAGCGGATGTTCTTGAGCCGGAGGATCGGCTTCTCGAACAGGTAGAAGGAGAGGGTCGCCAGCACCAGGGTGACGGCCAGCGTGAGCAGGGCGACGGTCAGGAACCGGCCGGTGAACACGTCGAGGTCCAAGGCCCGGAAGACCAGGTTCAGGACCAGCATGTGGATGGCGAAGATGCCGTAGGAGATCTCGCCGAGCCAGACCGGCACCGGCCCGGTGAGCTGCTCGCGCACCCGGCCCTCCCGCTCGGGCCCGAAGACCAGGGGCAGGACGAAGAAGGCTCCGGCGACGGCGTACAGGACCACCTTGGAGCCGGCCTGCCAGCCGTCCGGGGTGAGCAGCAGCCGCGGACCGGCCAGCGGCGAGCAGGCCAGGGCGAACGTCGCCGCGGCCAGCACCCAGCACCCGGTGAGGTCCTGGCCCAGCCGCTCCAGGACGTGGTCGCGCGGCCGGACGCTGAGCTCGGCCGAGACGGCAGCGAAGGCCAGCCCGACCATGAACCACGGGAGGTAGCCCGGCAGCCACTGCGCGTAGTGGGCCTCGGCACCCGGGATCTGGGCCACGACCGTCTGCCAGACGACCCCCGCCACGGCCACCAGCCCGGCGCCGACGAGCACCCGGTTCAGGCGCAGCCTGGTCGGACGGCGGCCGGTCAGCGCCACGCACAGCAGCGGGAGCAGGACGTAGAACGCCACCTCGGTGCACAGGCTCCACATCTGGGTCAGGGAGCTGGCGAGCAGGTGGTCGCGGTAGAGCTGGGTCAGCGTCAGGTGGGTGACCCAGTCCTGCCAGGTCGCGCCCTTGTTCTGCGGGTCGATGAGGAAGCCCGCGACCACCACCACCCAGTAGAGGGGCAGGATGCGCAGGGCGCGCTTCCACAGGTAGTGCCGGGCCGACGGCTCGTGGTGGCCGAGGGCGGCGGCGAGGAACCAGGGCCGGCTGAGCAGGAAGCCGGAGAGCACGAAGAAGAGCGTCACCCCGAAGTCGAGGCGAGCGAGCGCCGCGCCGACCCAGCCGTCGTTGATCCGACCGGTGTTGAAGGCGGCGTGGGTCAGCAGCACCATCACGGCGCCGGCGGCGCGCACCGCGTTGAGCGCGGGGAAGGTGCGGTCGCGGAAGGTCACGGAGCCACCTCGGTGTCAGCGGGGACGGGTCGGCCGACGATCACGTCGTCGGTGCACAGGGTGACACCCTCGGCCAGGCCGGAGAGCTCGACGGAGTCGAACTGGTCGCCCGCCGAGAAGTACAGCGCGTGCACCCCGGGCTCGACCAGGACGCTCCAGGACCTGTCGCCGGCGGTGACCACGAGCGGGCTCCTCCCGGAGCTCAGGTAGCCGATGCGCACCCACCAGCCGCCGTAGAAGACGGGACCGTCCAGGGGCAGCGTGACCGGCTCGTCGGTGACGCTGTAGCCGCACCCCTCGACCGGTCCGGAGAGCGCCAGGCGGACACCCGAGAGCACGGCCGGCCGTACGGCGCCGTCGTCGTCGACCACGTTGAGGTGGTCGGTGGCGGTGTCGACGAAGTCGGTCCGGTCCCGGTAGTGGACGAGCAGGTGGCTGAGCAGGTTCTCCGGGTAGCCGAGCGGCCACATGATGGTCTGCGGCACCGCGCTGTCGACCAGCGGCACGGGCTCGCCCTTGGTGCCGAGGCCGTCGAGGAGGGCCGCGAAGTACGGCTTGCCGGGCATGGTCCGCTGCCAGTGCGTCACGTACTGCACCGAGGAGACGACGCCGAGCACCGCGACCACGGCCGTGGCGGCCGCGACCCGGGCAGGCACGTCGAGCAGCAGCGGGCTCGGACCGTGGCGCTCGACGGGTTCCCGCGCACCGAGCACCGGCAGCGCGGCGAGCCCGAGCGCGAGGGCGGTCACCGCGGCCATCTCACCCTGGTAGCGGTAGTCCAGGGAGATCAGGGCGCCGACGAAGGACGCGCGGCCGGCGGCGACCAGCACCACGTCGCAGGCCAGGAAGAACAGCACCAGCCACCAGGCCCGCAGGCTCCGGTGCCGGGTGCGCGCCAGCTCGCGGACGACCAGGCCGATGACCACCAGGCTGACCAGCTGCCCGGCGTTGCCCGGGTCGGCCAGGGAGAACTGGTCGAACGCCGTCCAGTGCAGCGGGCCTCCGACCACGGCCGGCGCGTAGCCCTGCAGCACCAGGTAGGACAGGACCCCGCCCACGTCGGAGCTGGTGACGCCACCGGCGCCGAAGTTGAGGGCCAGGGCCGCGTAGCCGGCCAGGTAGGCGAGCCCCAGCGCGACGTAGGTGAGCGTCGCGGCGCGGTAGGTGCGCCACACCTGGGCCAGGCGCGAGCGCAGGCCGCCCGTGGCGAAGTAGCTCAGCGTCACGATCCCGATCGCGCCGAGCACCAGGATGGTCTTCTCGTAGAACAGCAGCCCGCCCAGGAGCCAGGCGACCGAGCACAGCAGCGGCGCCCAGCGGCGGGTCCGCAGGTGCTTCACGTGGGCGGCCAGGGCCCAGAAGAGCGCGCACTGCAGCGGCAGCTGGTTGACGCCGGCCGCCCACCAGATCGCCACCGGCACCGAGATGACGCAGAAGAGGTAGAGCGCCAGCGGCGGGAGGATGCCCGCACGCACCCCGAACAGCCGGACCAGCAGCACCACGGCACCGACGTTCGCGAGCAGCTGCATGAGCAGCAGGAGCACCGCGGTCACGCGGAAGTCGTAGGGGGCCAGCTGGTCGGCGGACCAGGACAGGAACATGCCGCCGGGCATGACGTGCCCGGCGTACGGCTCCACGCTGCGGTGCAGCCCGTCGTTGGACATCCGGGAGATGAAGAGGAAGTCGTCGAAGGTGTACCAGGACGAGAACGTCGCCCAGGCGCGGAACACCAGCTGCAGGACGACGAGCCCCACGGCGGCCTGCAGCACCCGGCTCGAGCGCAGCGGCGCTCGCGCGTGCTGGGCGTCGTGGCCCCGCCGCGCCGCGGGAGGGCGGGGGGTGAGGCTGGTGGTCATCGGCTCAGCTCGCAGGTGGCGTCGGCGCGGGCAACCCGAGCGTGAGTGCCGTCACGCAGAGCCCCGTCCCGGGAGGGTAGTCGCTGAGGACCACCTGGTCGAAGTCACCGGCGGCCACCACGAAGGCGTTGTGCAGCCCGTCCGGCAGGGTCAGGTCGTGCCCCTCGTCGCCGGCCTGCAGGTGCAGTGAGACCTCGCGCGGGCTGGCGTAGGAGACCTGCAGCCACCACCCGCCACCGATCACCGGCCCGTCCAGCGGGATGGTCGTGGTCTCGCCCCGGAGGGGGAAGCCGCACCCCGAGCCGCCCAGCTGCCGGCGGGTCGGCGGGATCGACACCGGTGAGAGGTGCCCCGTGTCGTCGAAGGCGTAGAGCCGGTCGAGCGAGGACCGGGGGTAGGCGGTCTGGGCGTCGAGGTCGCGGAACACGTGGGAGTAGGTGTTCTCGGGGTATCGGTAGGCCCACAGCAGGGTCTGCGGGATGCCCAGGTCGACCAGCGGCACCGGCTTGTCCGGCGCCGCGGCGAGGGTCGAGCGCGCGGTGGAGAAGTACTGCTTCGAGGGGTTCCGGTCCTGCCACAGGTCGACGTACCGGACGCTGGAGACCGTGGCCGCCAGCACCACACCGGCGGTGATCGCCGCCAGCCAGCGGGGGTCCACCGGCTCGGCGGCCTCGGACTCGGCGTTCTGCTCCACGGCGCCGAGGAGCGGCAGGTAGGCCAGCCCCAGCGCGATGACGAAGAGCGCGGCGGTCTCGGTCTGGTAGCGGTACTCGCGGGCGATGTCGGGCCCCACGACGTTGGCGCGGGCCGAGGCGAGCAGCACGACGTTGCACACGGCGGGGAAGAGCAGGAGCGACCAGGCCCGGACGCTCCTGGTGCGGGTCCGGCGGGCGTGGACGACCAGGCCCGCGAACGCGCCCCAGGAGATCAGCACCACCAGCTGCGTGGGGTCGCCGAACGCCCCGACCGACAGCGGTTGCCACTGCAGGGGACCGCCCACCAGGCCCGGCAGCATCGTGGTGCCGACCAGGTTGTAGGCGATCGGGCTCCACGGCTGGGTGTTGGCGGTGCCGGGGGAGAAGTCGAGCCCGTACTGCACGTAGAGCGCGAGGTAGCCGGCGCCGAGCGCGCCGTAGGCCAGGACCCCGGTGCGGTAGTGCGACCACAGGTGGCGCAGCCGGTCCGGCGTACCGCCCGCGGCGAACCAGCCGAACGCGACGATCGCGTAGATCCCGAGGAGCAGCAGCGTCTTCTCGTAGAACACCAGCCCGGCCAGCAGCCAGGCGATCGAGGCCACCAGGGAGCGCACGCGGCGGTGGCGGAGGTAGGCCACGTGGGCGTGCAGGCCGAAGACCAGCGCGACCTGCATCGGGAGCTGGTTGATCCCGGCCGCGAACCAGATGCCCGCGGAGAGGGTGAAGACCAGGCTCAGGTAGCCGGCCAGCAGGACCAGGACCATCGGCGTCCGGCCGAACAGCGAGATCAGCAGGCGGAGCATGCCGACCCCGGCCAGCGCCTGCAGGCCGAGCAGGAGGGCGGCCCACGGCCACCAGGAGTAGACGGCGACCTGGGTGAGGAGCCAGGTGACCAGGAACCCGCCGGGCATGAGGTGCCCGCCGTAGGACTCGAAGAGGTAGGAGGCGTCGAGCGGCTGGTCCATCGCCCGCGACATGAAGGCGATGTCGTCGAAGTAGAACCACGAGCCGGCCAGGGCCCAGCCGCGGAAGGCCAGCTGCAGCACGACCAGCAGCACGCCGTAGAGGACGAGGTGCCGGGTCAGCCGCTCCGTGAGGGCCACTCCCTGCCGGCGCTCGGCGTGCCGGTCACCGGGCACCTCCGCGTCGGGCGCCCGCTGCTCGACCTCGGGCTGCGACACGCCGTGGATTGTGGCACGAGGGCCGTTGCGGACCGGCCCGCTCGACCCCGCCCCGATGCCAAGGGGACGCCGACCCCGACACCGTGTGACGCCTTGCACATCGGGACCTACTGTGCGGTAGGTTGACCCAGACTTTCTGGGAGGGGAGCGCAGATGAGAGTACTGGCGCGTGTGCTTTTGGGGTTGGGCGGCTTCCTGCTGATCGCAGGGATCCTGGCCGTCAGCTACGCACCAGGGGCGGTGAAGAAGACGCCGCTCGACGTCGACACGACGACGATCTACGCCGGCCAGGCGGCCAAGCTGGACCCGCTGACGGGGGCCTTCGACACCAAGCCCGCCTACGCGATCCGCAAGACCAAGGCCGACTCCAAGAAGTCGGGCGACGACCACGTGATCATGGTCGAGACCGCCTGCGCGGTCTTCGACACCGGCGGCGCGCAGGAGTGCGTCAACGGCAACGACCCCGACCTGATCACCGCGAGCATCGACACCTTCGCCGAGGACCGCGTCACCGCCCTGGCGGTGGACGACAAGAACCTCCCGGCGGAGTCCGTGCCCCACGACGGCCTGATCAACAAGTTCCCCTTCGACGTGCAGAAGAAGACCTACCCCTTCTGGGACGGTGACGTCGGCTCGGCCGTGGACATCGACTACAAGAGCACCGAGACGCTGTTCGACCTGAAGGTCTACAAGTTCTCCTACACGGTCAAGGACGTCCCGATCACCATCGCCGAGGGCATCGAGGGCACCTACGACAACGTGGTGACGGTCTGGGTCGACCCCAAGACCGGCTCCATCGTCAAGAGCGGCCAGGACCAGCAGCAGTTCCTCGCCGACGGCACCCCTGCCGCCGACGTGCAGCTGCTCCAGACCGACGACTCGGTCCAGGACGCGGTCGACGAGGCCAAGACGGCCGGCAAGTCGCTGACCGTCCTGCTCACCGTCCTTCCGATCATCGGCTTCGTCGGTGGCCTCCTCTGCCTGCTCGGCGGGCTGGCGCTGGTCCTGCGCGAGCGCGGCGACGACGGCGGCACGCGGGTCGCGACCAAGGAGAAGGTCTCCCTCTCCAAGTAGCACCCGCCACCAGCACCTAGCGAGCGGCTGGCTCCCAGTCTGCGCCGAACAGCGCAGTGCCGGGGGTCAGCCGTCCTCGCGTGGCGGACCAGCCGCCCCACACCCGCTCGTGGCCCTCGGGCCACTCCGGCTCGAGCAGGTCGGTGATGCGGAAGCCGTGGCCGGCCAGCACGGCGACCCAGTCGCCGAGGGTCCGGTGGTGCTCGACGTAGGCCACGGTCCCCGTGCGGTCCTCGACCTCCACGTAGGGCGTCCGGTCCCAGTAGGACTGGCTGGCGGTGAGGCCCTCCGGTCCGGGGTCGTCGGGGAACATCCACCGCGTCGGGTGGGTGATGGAGAAGGCGTAGCGCCCGCCCGGGCGCAGCACCCGCGCCGTCTCGGCCACGGCGTCGACGAGGTCGGCCACGAACTGCAGCGCCCCGAAGGAGCAGAACACCACGTCGAAGCTGTCGTCGGCGAAGGGCAGCGCGGTGGCTGTGCCCTGGACCGCCGGCACCACGGTGCCCGAGTCGTCGTCGATGCGGCGCGAGTGCTGGAGCTGCCGGAAGGACAGGTCGATCCCGAAGCCCCGGCCACCGTGGCTGCGCACCCAGCGCGAGCACTGGCCGGCCCCCGAGCCGACCTCGAGCACGTCCTTGCCGGCGACGTCGCCCAGGATGCCCGCCTCCTCCTCGGTGAGCCCCTCGGGACCCCAGAGGAAGCCGGCGTCACCGAGGTAGCTGCCGTGAGTGGCTTGGTACTCATCGGCGTACCGGTCCCAGTCGGGACCGTTCGCGGCCCGCGACTCCTGCTCGCCGACGGCCCGGCGCTCGACGCGGACAGGGCGGTCGTACGGCGTACCCACGTGCTGACGGTAGTGGGGTGGGTCTGGCGCCTGCGTTCGTGGCACCGGGTCGGGTCCGTCGGTCGGGGGCGCGGCGGCGGCCGATCCACCC
>CAZEPK010000029.1:0-23187 GCA_964514085.1 uncultured Nocardioides sp. | reverse complement strand
GGTCGGCGTCGGTGTGGGCGTGGGCGTCGGCGACGGGGTCGAGGAGGGCGTCGACGAGGGGGTCGACGAGGGGGTCGACGAGGGGGTGGAGCTGGGCGTGGACGACGGCGGGCTGCTGGGCGTCGGGGTCTGGCTCGGCGTCGGGCTGGCCGTGGGGGTGGAGAACGGCGTGGCGGTGACTGTCACCTTCGCCGTGACCGTGGCCGTGACCGTGGCGGTCACCGTGGCGGTCACCGTCGCGTTGGCGGTGACCACCTGGGTCAGCGTCGCCCGCGGAGGCCGCGGCGAGATGCACACCACGCTGAGCCCGTCCTTGGCGACCGCGGCGACCTTGCCCTGCGCGCCGCTGCTGCTGCACGAGGAGGACGCCGGCTTGGTCGTCGCGTGGACGGTTCCGACCATGGCGCCCACGACCAGGAAGACAGCGGTCAGGGCAGCAGTGGCGGCGCGCGTGGGGGTCATGGTCCCTCTTCCGGTGTGATCCGGCACCGCGACGAACTGCTCGCTGCCCCCACGCACGAGATTGCCCGTCCTCCGGGACCACCGCCCGCGGAACGGCGAATCGCCCGCCACCTGACCAGACCAGCGCGCCGGTGCCGCCAAGGCCGGCCCTTGACCTGGAGCGCACTCCAAGGGGTTCAGTCGTGGGCATGTCCCTCACACCACGCACCCTCGGCACCCCGACCGACGGTCGGCCCGCCCTCCAGGTCTCCGAGCTCGGCCTCGGCTGCATGGGGATGTCGGAGTTCTACGGCACCGCCGACGAGCAGACCGGCATCGACACCATCCACCGCGCGCTGGACCTCGGCGTCACCTTCCTCGACACCGCCGACATGTACGGCCCCTTCACCAACGAGCAGCTGGTCGGCAAGGCGATCAGCGGCCGCCGCGACGAGGTCCAGCTGGCCACGAAGTTCGGCAACGAGCGCAACCCCGACGGCAGCTGGGTCCGGATCAACGGCACCCCTGAGTACGTCCGGGCCGCCTGCGACGCCTCCCTCCAACGACTGGGCGTCGACCACCTCGACCTCTACTACCAGCACCGGGTCGACCGCAGCGTCCCGATCGAGGAGACGGTCGGCGCGATGAAGGAGCTGGTCGAGGCCGGCAAGGTCAGGCACCTGGGCCTCTCCGAGGCCAGCGCCGCCACCATCCGGCGCGCCCACGCCGTGCACCCGATCACCGCGCTGCAGAGCGAGTACTCGCTGTTCACCCGCGACCTGGACGACGAGATCATCCCGACGCTCCGCGAGCTCGGCATCGGGCTGGTGCCCTACTCGCCGCTGGGCCGCGGCATCCTCACCGGCGCGGTGACCAGCGAGTCCCTGGCCGCCGACGACTCCCGGGCGACCGGCCGCTTCCCGCGGTTCACCGGCGACGCGCTGGAGGCCAACCTGGCGCTGGTCGAGAAGGTCAAGCAGCTCGCCACCGAGCACGGGTGCACGCCGGGCCAGCTGGCGCTGGCCTGGGTGCTGGCCCAGGGCGACGACGTGGTGCCGATCCCCGGCACCAAGCGGATCGCCTACCTGGAGGAGAACGTCGGCGCCACGGCCGTCGAGCTGACCGACGCCGACCTGGCGGCCCTGGAGGAGGCTGTCCCCCGCGACGCCGTGGCCGGGGACCGGTACGCCGACATGAGCACCGTCAACGCCTGAGACCGCTCAGCCGACGGGACCGTCCACCAGGGTGACCGACCCGGTGTGGGCGGTCCCGTCGGTGTCGGTCCACGCCACGCTCACCCGGTCCCCGGGCTCGTGGGCGGCCACAGCGGTCCGCAGCCCGTCCGCGGTCCCGACGGCGGCGCCGCCGAGCGCGGTGACCGTGTCGCCGGCCGCGAGGCCCCGCTGCTGGGCCGGGCCGCCCTCGACCACGCCGGCCAGCGTGGGCGCCGGGTCCTGGGCCGCGAGCGAGACGCCGAGGAACGCTCTGCCGCCGATCACCACCGAGCCGCTCGCCTCACCCGCCTCGATGGCCTCGGCGACGCGCAGGACCCGTCCGATCGGGATGACGTAGCCCGTCACGTCGGCGCTGCCGCTGGAGGCCGCCACGCTCATCCCCACCACCTCGCCGTCCGCGTCGAGCAAGGCGCCGCCGGAGTCGCCGGGCACCACGTCCGAGCTGACCTCGATCAGGTTGCGCAGGGGCACCGCGGCGCCCGTCTCCTCGTCCTGCACCGTGATCGCGTGGTGGGCGTCCAGCACCGTCCCCGGAGCAGCGGTGAGCCCGCCGCCGTCGCCGCCGGCGTCACCGACCGCGGTGACCGTGTCGCCCACGTCCACCCCGCCGGAGGCCGTGCGGACCGTGGCCAGACCGGAGGCGTCCACCAGCTGCAGGACGGCGACGTCCTTGGTCGCGTCGTAGCCGAGGACGTCGGCGGCGTACTGCTTGCCGGTGGCCACGTCGGTCACGGTGATGTCGGTCGCGCCCTCCACGACGTGGTGGTTGGTGACCACGAGGCCGTCACCGCCGATCACCATGCCGCTGCCGGCCGCCTCGCCCTCGCCGTACCCGAGGGTGGTGGTGATCTCGACGATGCCGCTCGACTGGGTCGCGGTGGCGTCGGACGTGTTGAGCTGCTGGAGGGCCGGTGTGGCGAGGCCCCCAGGATAGGGACCGCGGTCGGCGGCGAGGACCGTGGTCGCGGCGGCGGTGGGCGCGGCCACCGCGACGACGGAGAGCGGGAGGACGAGCGCCGCCGCAGCGACGCTCCGGGTCAGGGTGCGGGAGCGCTTCATGACCCCACGGTCGGACCGGTCCTTGTGGGTGCGCTGTGCGCGCGCCCTGACCGGCCTTCGTGAGGGTCCGCTGAGAGCCCTCAGCCGAGGTCGAGCCGGCGCTCCAGGCTCTCGAGCGCCCGCGCCGCCTGGCGGCGGACCGCCTCGTCCTGGTCACCGAGCCGCTCCCGCACGACCTCGACGTGCTCGCTGTCGCCGCTGACCGCCAGCGCCCGCACCGCGTGAGCCCGGACCCGGGCCAGCTCGTGGTCCGCCAGCGCCGCCGCGCCGTCCCCCGTGCCGGCGACCTCGTGCCGCGCGGTGACCTTGAGGCACATCTCCGCGGGGCGCCAGTGCTCGTCGGCCAGGCCGCGCACCACCGCGTCGGTCGCGCTGTCGTCCCAGACGTGCAGGAGCCCCCGGGCACCCCAGGTGCGCAGCCAGTGGTCCTTCCACCCGGTGCCGTCGTGGCCCACGAGCGCGCGCAGGTCCTCGGCGTGCTCGGCCCGGTCGCCGCCTCCGAGCAGGTCGCAGCACACGGCCACGAACCCGGGTACGCCGAGCCGGGCCGCCAGGTCGGCGGACCGCTCCGCCACGGGCGGTCGGTCCACCACAGGACCTAGTCTGCGGGCATGACGACCTCAGCGGCCACCGACGTCCTGCTGGAGCGCGCACGGGCCTGGGCGGCCGAGGACCCGGACGACGCGACCAGGGCCGAGCTGCAGCAGATCATCGGCGACGTGGAGGGCGGCGCCGACCCCACCGACCTGGCCGACCGGTTCGCCGGGACGCTCGAGTTCGGCACCGCGGGCCTCCGCGGGGCGGTCGGCGCGGGCCCGAACCGGATGAACCGGGTCGTGGTCATCCGGGCGGCCGCCGGGCTCGCGGCGTACCTCCTGGAGCAGGGCCTGAGCGGCCCCGTGGTGGTCGGGTTCGACGCCCGGCACCGCAGCGACGACTTCGCCCGCGACACCGCGGAGGTGATGTCGGGGGCCGGCTTCAAGGTCTGGCTGATGCCGCGACCGCTCCCCACGCCCCTGCTGGCCTTCGCCATCCGCGAGCTGGGCTGCGCGGCGGGCGTGATGGTCACCGCCAGCCACAACCCGCCGCAGGACAACGGCTACAAGGTCTACCTCGGCGACGGCAGCCAGATCGTCCCGCCGGCGGACGCGGGCATCGCCGCGCACATCGACGCGGTCGGGCCGGTGGCGGACGTGCCGCGCGGGGCGGGCGGCACGGTGCTCGGCGAGCACGTCGTCGACCGCTACCTCGACACCGTGGCCGAGCTGGCCCAGGACGGCCCGCGCGACCTCGACCTCGTCTACACCCCGCTGCACGGGGTCGGCGGCACCTCCGTGGTCCAGGTCCTCGAGACGGCCGGCTTCGCGACCCCACGGGTGGTCGAGCAGCAGGAGCAGCCCGACCCCGACTTCCCCACGGTGGCGTTCCCCAACCCCGAGGAGCCGGGCGCGATGGACCTCGCGATCGCGCTCGCCCGCCAGCACGGCGCGGACCTGGTGGTGGCCAACGACCCCGACGCCGACCGCTGCGCCGCCGCCGTCCCGACCGGCGCCACCGCCCGCGACGGCGGGTGGCGGATGCTGCGCGGCGACGAGGTGGGTGCGCTGCTGGCGCACCACCTGATGGCTCGGGGGCGCACCGGCACCTGGGCCACCTCGATCGTGTCCTCGAGCCTGCTGGGCCGGATGGCGGCCGCCGCCGGCCAGCCGTACGTCGAGACGCTGACCGGCTTCAAGTGGATCGGCCGCGTGCCCGGACTGGCCTTCGGCTACGAGGAGGCGCTGGGCTACTGCTGCGACCCCGACCACGTGAAGGACAAGGACGGCGTCTCGGCCCTGCTGCTCCTCTGCGAGCTGGCCGCCGAGACCAAGGCGGCCGGCCGCACGCTGGTCGACGTCCTCGACGACCTGGCCCTCCAGCACGGGCTGCACGCCACCGACCAGGTCTCGGTGCGGGTCGCCGACCTCTCGCTCATCACCGCCGCGATGGAGCGGCTCCGGGCCACGCCGCCGACCGAGCTGGGCGGGCTCGCGGTCGAGCGGGTCGACGACCTGTCCCTGGGCTCGGCCGACCTCCCTCCCACCGACGGGCTGCGCTTCCACCTCGCCGACGGCGCCCGGGTGGTGATCAGGCCGAGCGGCACCGAGCCGAAGCTCAAGTGCTACCTCGAGGTCGTGGTGCCGGTCGACGCGGACGCCGGGGTGGACGCCGCACGGATCTCGGCCGCCGCGCGCCTGGACGCCCTCGGTGCGGACGCCGCGGCCGCGTTGGGGCTCTGAGGCGGGCCCTAGCCCACGATCAGCGCGACGACGAAGAACGCTGCGGTGGCCAGCAGCAGCCCGAGCTCGAGGTAGGCCGGCTCGCGGCGCACCCGCTCGGCCAGCTGGTCGGTCTCCGCGGAGTTGCGCTTGATGCCGCGGCGGACCCGGTCCTCGTTGACGAGCTCGCGGATCCGGAGCTCGACGAAGTCGCCGTAGTTCATGCCGGGCTCGCGCACCGCGCGGGCCATCTCACCGCGCAGGCCGCCCATCTCCTCGCGGGCGTGCTGGACCGCGGACCCCTTCATGGCCTGACGCAGGGTCCGCCCGACGCCGGCGCACACGTAGCGCTTGCCGCCGGCGCGCACCGCCAGCACCTGCCGGACCGCGACCTCCTCGACCGAGGCCAAGGGGAGGTGGACCGTGGTGGCCATGTTGCGGAGCACGAGCTCGTGGTCCTCGACCCGGACGCGCGGCCGCACCGTGCTCATGTACAGCAGCACGCCGAAGAGGAGCGCCAGCGCCGGGGCCCAGAGCGGCATGCCGTCCATGTCGAGGACCCAGGCGACGACGAACGCGAGGACCACGAGGCCCCCGATCACGGCGATCGGCGTGCCCCCGTTGGGCGCGAACTTCTCGACGGGGGCGTCGCTCCGGTCGGTGCCTGTCACCAGTCCTCCAGTGGGGTCACATCAGCCGTTCCACCCTATGCTGGCCCGATGGTCGCCACCGATCCCGAGGTCGAGACGACACCGATCCGTGACCTCGACGTAGCCGGCTCCGACGCCTCCCTCCGGCGCTTCCTGCACGGGCTCCCTGGCGTCGACCAGGTGGGCGCAGAGGCCCGCGCGGCGTCGCTCGGGACGCGCTCCATCAAGACCTCGGCCAAGGCCTACGCGCTCGACCTGGCCATCTCCATGGTCGACCTGACCACCCTCGAGGGGTCCGACACCCAGGGCAAGGTGCGGTCGCGGTGCGCCAAGGCGGTGCACCCTGACCCGTCGGACCCCACGTGCCCGCCGACGGCGGCCATCTGCGTCTACGGCGACCTGGTGGCGACCGCCAAGGACGCCCTGGGGAGCAGCGGGGTCAAGGTGGCCGCCGTGGCCACCGCCTTCCCCAGCGGGCGCGCTCAGATGGACGTCAAGCTGGCCGACACCCGGGACGCGGTCGCC
Source organism: uncultured Nocardioides sp. (assembly GCA_964514085.1). Taxonomy (GTDB): domain Bacteria; phylum Actinomycetota; class Actinomycetes; order Propionibacteriales; family Nocardioidaceae; genus Nocardioides. The sequence goes on along the minus strand of CAZEPK010000029.1, from coordinate 17,019 downwards.
GCCGGCGCCGACGAGATCGACATGGTCATCGACCGGGGCGCGTTCCTCTCCGGCCGCTACCTCGAGGTCTACGAGGAGATCGCACAGGTCAAGGAGGCCTGCGCCCGGACCGACGGCCCGGACGCCCACCTCAAGGTGATCCTCGAGACCGGGGAGCTGCAGACCCTCGACAACGTGCGGCGGGCCTCCTGGCTGGCGATGCTGGCCGGCGGCCACTTCATCAAGACCTCGACCGGCAAGATCCAGCCGGCGGCCACGCTGCCGGTCTGCCTGGTGATGCTCGAGGCGGTCCGCGACTTCCGCGAGACCACGGGGACGATGATCGGCGTCAAGCCCGCCGGTGGCATCCGCACCGCCAAGGACGCCATCAAGCACCTGGTGATGGTCAACGAGGTGGCCGGCCCCGACTGGCTGGACCCGGACTGGTTCCGGATCGGGGCCTCGACGCTCCTCAACGACCTGCTCATGCAGCGGATCAAGCTCACGACCGGCCGCTACTCCGGCCCCGACTACGTGACGGTGGACTGATGCCCTCCCCCAAGACAGCGACCGCCTTCGACTACGCCCCGGCGCCGGAGTCCCGCTCCATCGTCGACATCAAGCCGTCCTACGGCCTGTTCGTCGACGGCGAGTTCGTCGACGGCCACGGCAAGGCCTTCAAGACCGTCAACCCGGCCACCGAGGAGGTCCTGGCCGAGATCGCCGAGGCGGACGACCACGACGTCGACCTCGCCGTGCGGGCCGCGCGACGGGCGCACCGCGTCTGGTCGCGGATGCCGGGTGCGGAGCGCGCGAAGTACCTCTACCGGATCGCCCGGATCATCGCCGAGCGCTCCCGCGAGCTCGCCGTCCTGGAGTCGATCGACAACGGCAAGCCGATCAAGGAGTCGCGCGACGTCGACGTGCCGATCGTCTCGGCGCACTTCTTCTACTACGCCGGGTGGGCCGACAAGCTGAAGTACGCCGGGTACGGCGAGCAGTCGCTCGGCGTGGCCGCGCAGGTCATCCCGTGGAACTTCCCGCTGCTCATGCTGGCCTGGAAGATCGCCCCGGCGCTGGCCTGCGGCAACACCGTGGTGCTCAAGCCGGCCGAGACCACCCCGCTCACGGCGCTGCTCTTCGCCGAGATCTGCCAGCAGGCCGACCTGCCGCCCGGTGTGGTCAACATCGTGACCGGCGCCGGCGGCACCGGCCAGGCCCTCGTGGGCCACCCCGACGTGGACAAGGTCGCGTTCACCGGCTCCACCGAGGTCGGCAAGGCCATCGCCCGGACCGTGGCCGGCACCGACAAGAAGGTGACCCTGGAGCTGGGCGGCAAGGCCGCCAACATCGTCTTCGACGACGCCCCCGTCGACCAGGCGGTCGAGGGCATCGTCAACGGCATCTTCTTCAACCAGGGCCACGTGTGCTGCGCCGGTTCGCGGCTGCTGGTGCAGGAGTCGGTGGCCGAGGACGTGCTGCACCGGCTCAAGCGCCGGATGGCCACCCTGCGCATCGGCGACCCGCTCGACAAGAACACCGACGTGGGTGCCATCAACTCCGCCGAGCAGCTGGCCCGGATCCGCGAGCTGTCGGCCGTGGGCGAGGCCGAGGGCGCCCAGCGCTGGTCGGCGCCGTGCGAGCTGCCCTCCCACGGCTACTGGTTCGCGCCGACGATCTTCACCGACGTCACCCAGGCCCACCGGATCGCCCGGGAGGAGATCTTCGGGCCGGTGCTCTCGGTGCTGACCTTCCGGACCCCGGCCGAGGCCGTGGCCAAGGCCAACAACACGCCGTACGGCCTCTCCGCGGGGGTGTGGACCGACAAGGGCTCCCGCATCCTGCAGATGGCCAACCAGCTGCGCGCCGGCGTGGTCTGGGCCAACACGTTCAACAAGTTCGACCCGACCAGCCCCTTCGGCGGCTACAAGGAGTCGGGCTACGGCCGCGAGGGCGGCCGCCACGGTCTGGAGGGCTACCTCAAGTGAGCCGCGCTGACGTCCGCAAGACCTACAAGCTCTACATCGGCGGGGCCTTCCCCCGCTCGGAGTCGGGCCACACCTTCGTGGTCAACGACGCCAAGGGGAAGTTCCTGGCCAACGCCGCCCTGGCCTCGCGCAAGGACGCCCGCGACGCCGTCGTGGCCGCGCGGTCGGCCTTCGGTGGCTGGTCGGGCCGCACGGCGTACAACCGCGCGCAGGTGGTCTACCGGATCGCCGAGCTGGTGGAGGACCGGCGCCCGCAGTTCGTCGAGGCGCTGGGCGCCTCCGAGGGGCTGTCCTCGCGCCAGGCCACCGCCACGCTCGACGCCGCCATCGACCGGCTGGTCTGGTACGCCGGGTGGGCCGACAAGCTCACCCAGGTCGTCGGCGGCGCCAACCCGGTGGCCGGGCCGTTCTTCAACCTCTCGACGCCGGAGCCGACCGGCGTGGTGGCGGTGCTGGCGCCCCAGGCGTCCTCGCTGCTCGGGCTGGTGTCGGTGGTGGCGCCGGTGGTCGTGTCCGGCAACACCTGCGTGGTGGTGTCGTCCTTCGACCGCCCGCTGCCCGCGGTGACGTTCTCCGAGGTGCTGGCCACCTCCGACGTGCCGGGAGGGGTCGTCAACATCCTCACCGGCGACGCCGCGTCCGTCGGGCCGTGGCTGGCCTCGCACATGGACGTCAACGCGATCGACCTGGTGGGCGTGGCCGGCGACGTCGAGCTCGCCACCGCGCTCGAGGTGGCCGCCGCGGACAACCTCAAGCGCGTGCGCCGCGCGCCCGCGGCCGAGCCGGACTGGACCGACGAGCCGGACCTGTCGGCCATGACCGACTTCCTCGAGACCAAGACGGTCTGGCACCCGATCGGGGTCTAGGCGACGCAGCCAGCACCTGCTCGACCGCCGCCCGGACCAGCTCCTGCGCCGTGTCCGCCAGGGCCGCGACGGTGACCTGCGTGACGTCGTCGCCCCCGCGCTGGACGACCACCCTGGTCTGGCCCAGACCCGCGGCCGGCTCCACCGCGCAGGCCTCGACGTCCTGGCCCAGCCAGTCCACGGGGACCCCCGGCCGCACGCCTCCGGACCGGTCCAGGGTCCGGCAGAGCCGCTCGTAGCCGCTGCGGTCGCGGACCTCGACGTACCCCTGCTCGGCCTCGCGGTGGCAGCCGCGGACGGTGATCTCGGCTCGCTGGCCGGTCGGGGTCCAGCCCAGGGTCGCGAAGACCTCGTCGGGGAGCCTCGCGACGCAGTCGGCGTCCGTGGTCCGGGTCGGGGTGGCCGGTGCCGCGCCGTCGTCGCCGGTGCACCCCGCCGCGGCCAGGAGCAGCAGCGCCACGAGGAGCAGCGCCACCGCCGGGGTGCGGGCCGCGTCGCGAGTTCCCACCCGGGCAGCCTGCCACGGCATGATGTCCGGGTGCCTGACCCGAGCAGCCGAGGTGCGGGCCAGGATGGACGGACGGCGCGCGTGGTCGTCCTGGCCGGCCCCTCGGGCTCGGGCAAGTCACGCCTGGCCCAGCGGCTCGGGCTCCCGCTGCTGAGGCTGGACGACTTCTACCGCGACGGCGACGACCCGCTGCTGCCGCGGATCACCTCGGGCGCCAACGCCGGCCTGGTCGACTGGGACGACCCGGGCTCGTGGCTGTGCGCCGAGGCCGTCGACGCGCTGGCCACCCTGTGCCGGACCGGTGCGGTCGAGACACCGGTCTACTCGATCTCCGCCAGCGGCCGGACCGGCACCCAGACCGTCTCGCTCGACGGTGCGCGGCTCTTCGTCGCGGAGGGGATCTTCGCCCACCACGTGGTGGAGCCGCTGCGCGAGGCCGGGCTCCTCGCCGCGGCGTACTGCCTGCGCCAGCACCCGGCCGTGACGTTCTGGCGCCGCCTCACCCGCGACCTGCGCGAGCACCGCAAGCCGCCGCTGGTGCTGGTCCGCCGCGGCCTGACCCTGGCCCGCGACCAGCGGCGCATCGTCGCGGCCGCGGTGGCCGCGGGCTGCACGCCCGTCTCCGCCGACGAGGCCTTCCGGCTCGTCCAGGCCCTCCCCGCCCCGTGACGCCCGAGGGGCTCCGCGGCTGGACCCAGCCCGACCAGCGCTCGTGCGGGCCGTCCTCGCTGGTGGCCGCGCACCTGCTGCTCGACCCTGTCTACGCCGCCACGCTCGACCGCGACGGCTTCGCCCGCTCCGTGCTCGGGCTGCACCGCACCCTCACGGCGCCGTCGGCCTTCGGCCGCGCCCAGCTGCCCTGGCCGCGCGCCCTGGGCACGCCGCCGTGGGCGGTGGCGCGGGCGATGTCGGCGTACGCCGGCCTGCCCTACCGCACGCGCGTCGTCCGCTGGGGCTCACGCGCAGCGGCCTTCTCCGCGGTGCACGCAGCCGTCTCGGCCGGCCGGCCCTGCCCGCTCTACGTCGGTGACGCGATCCCGCGCCACGTGGTCCTGGCGGTGGCCCCGACCGCGCAGGGCGTGCAGGTCTACGACCCCGCCCGAGGCGCCCTGGTCGAGCTGACCCGCGGCTCCTTCCTCACCGGTCGGCTGACGGTCTTCCGCCGCTGGGTGCGGCCGTGGTTCGTCGTCGTGCCTCGGTAGGGTCGCCGGGTGGCTGATGACTGGCGGACCGAGACGGTCGAGACGTTGCGCACCCTGATCAACCGGGCCGAGCCCGACGTCGTGGAGGAGGCGAAGTGGCGCAAGGCGTCGAACCCCGACGGTGTCCCGACCTTCTCCCGTGACGGCCTGATCTGCACCGTGGAGACCTACAAGGACAAGGTGAAGGTCACCTTCGCCAAGGGCGCCTCGCTGGAGGACCCGGCGGGCCTGTTCAACGCCAGCCTCGACGGCGGGACCCGCCGCGCGATCGACCTCGCGGAGGGCCAGCCCCTGGACGAGGACGCGTTCGTCGCCCTCGTCCGCGAGGCGGCGGCGCGGTGACCCTCCCCCGCGCCGAGGTCGACCCCGGCGGGCTCCTCGAGTACTCCGTCGTCTTCACCGACCGGTCCCTCAACCACATGTCCCAGCGGTTCGTCGGCGTGGTGCAGGACATCGTCGACGTCCTGCGCTCGACGTACGCCGCCGAGTCGGTCGCGATCGTCCCCGGCGGAGGCACCTACGCGATGGAGGCCGTGGCCCGGCAGCTGGCCACCGGTCGCCGCTGCCTGGTGGTGCGCAACGGCCTGTTCTCCTACCGCTGGTCCCAGATCCTCGACGCCGGGTCGGTGGCCGACCGGACCACCGTGTGCCGGGCCCGTCCGGTGGCCGACGAGCGCCAGGCCCCCTGGACGCCGGCCCCGGTCGAGGAGGTGCTCGAGGCGATCGAGCGCGAGCGTCCGGAGGTGGTCTTCGCACCGCACGTGGAGACCTCAGCCGGGATGCTCCTGCCCGACGACCACGTCCGGGCCCTGGCTGCGGCCACCCACGACGTCGGCGGCCTCTTCGTCCTCGACTGCATCGCCTCGGGAGCGCTGTGGGTCGACCTGGGCGACCTGGGCGTCGACGTGCTGCTCAGCGCGCCGCAGAAGGGCTGGAGCGGATCGCCGTGCGCCGGCTACGTCATGCTCGGCGAGGCCGCGCGCGCCCAGGTGATGGCCACGACCTCGACCAGCTTCTCGGTCGACCTCCAGAAGTGGCTGACCATCACCGAGGCCTACCTCCAGGGCCAGACGCCGTACCACGCGACCATGCCGACCGACACGCTGGCGCACAACGCCGCGCAGATGCTGCAGACCCGCGACGCCGGGCTGGCTGCGCTGCGGGAGGCCCAGGTCTCGCTCGGCACCCGGGTCCGGGCGCTGCTGGCCGACCGGGGCTTCCCGTCCGTGGCCGCTGAGGGCTTCGCCGCGTCGAGCGTGGTCGTGGTGCACACCGACGACCCCGACCTGCGCAGCGGCGCCGCGCTCAAGCAGCGCGGCCTCCAGGTGGCCGCAGGCGTGCCGCTGATGTGCGGCGAGCGCGACGACTGGTCGACCTTCCGGGTCGGGCTCTTCGGCCTCGACAAGCTCACCGACGTCGACGGGACGATCGCCCGCCTCGAGGCGCACCTCGGGGACTGACCGGGCGCTCAGCCCGACTGGTGCCGGGGCACGAAGACCGGCCGGACCACACCGAGCGCCATGGTGCCGCCGAGCTCGGTGGCCCGCTCGCAGGAGCCGTCGTCCACCGAGCACCGGACGATGACCTGCTGGGCTCCGTCGCGCCGCGTGGCGGAGACCGTGACGAGCACCAGGATGTGGGCGCGGTCCTCGAAGACCACGCGGTCCACCTCCCCCACCTCGGTCCGGGCGAAGTCGAACCGCGCCGCCACGCTCCGGTCGGCGCTGCGTCGCACCACCACCTCGTCCACGAAGGTCCCGGCATCTGGGTTCACCGACCTGGTCGTGGCCCGCAGCGACCCGTCGCGGGTCGTGGCCTCGGTGTCGGGGACCGCCCGTCGGCGGGCCACCCAGGCGTCGACCAGGGCCTGGTCGGCGGCGGCCAGCCCGTGCGGCACCTGGCCGTGGTCGTACGCCGCGAGCTGGCGCCCGGTCCGCGCGTCGACCTCCCAGATGGTGCGCGGGCTCGTCCGGTCCTCGTAGTGCACCCAGAGGTGGCCCGTGCCGGCCACCAGGCGCGGCGCGTAGTCGTAGCTCCGGTAGGTCCCGCCCAGCCGCCGCGCGTGCCCGGACCGGTCGATGGCCCAGAAGCGGTCGCCGCCCTGCGCGCCGGCGCCTTGGTAGGCCGTCACCACCACCGCACCGTCGACGGCGCCCAGGATCTCGGCGTACAGCGCGTCGCGGGGGAAGTCGGTCGCGACGGTCCGGCCCGCGTGCGTCAGCCGGCCGTCGGCGAGGTGGTCGACGCGCGGTGGGGGGCCCTGGGGCAGCGCCGTGACGTCGAGGACGGCCGGCCCCGGCGCCGTGGTGGCCGTGGCGGCTGCGGTGGCCGTGGCGGGCTCCGCCGCCGCACGCCCGGGTGCTGGGGCCGCATCGCCGCCGCAGCCGGCCGTGAGGACGGCCAGGACCGCGAGCACGGCGACGACGGGGCCGGCCACGGTGCTGCGGCGTCCTGACCCGTCCATCGGTCGAGCGTAACCCTCAGCTTGACGCGGCGAGCTCCGCGAGCCGGGCCACCCCCGGCCCGACGTGCTCGGCCAGCCTGGCCCGCGCGTCGTCGAGCCCGGGCGACGAGGGGTGGTCGGGAGCCACCCGGGAGGGGTTGAGGGCGCAGCGGGAGTTCCAGTCGGCCAGGTCGGGCTCGGCGGAGAAGAGGGCGGAGTTGCGGAGGCCCAGGACGTTCATGCGGGCCCAGTCGGCCAGCGAGTTGCCGTACGACGAGGGCCGGCACACGGCGTTCTTCTCCTCGTCGCCGGACCTGGTGGCCTCGACGTAGCCGGCCAGGGCAGCGCCGAAGCACGGGAAGCCCGCGCGCACCGGCTGGAGGGTGATCGCCTCGGGTTCCCAGATGGGGAGGAGCGGCGGGTTCTTGAGCCCGTCGGCCGCGCAGTCGACCACCACGGCGTCGGGGGCGACGCGGACCGACTCCGCGCCGAAGGTCAGCAGCCCCCGGGAGACGGAGGTGAGGTGGCCGAGCCGGACCACGTCGCCGACCGACCGCAGCAGGTCGAGCTCCCAGGTGCCGAGCGTCGGCGCCTTGGCCATGGTGGGCCTGACCGAGGGGTCGACGCGGTGCATGATCCCGGCCTCCTCGAGCCCGAGGAACAGCGCGTCGAGCGACGGCGCGGTGGCCGCCAGCGACATCGTCGTGGCCACCATGGCGAGGTAGATCTCGGGCGAGGGCTGCACGACGGCACGGTTGAGCATCCACGGGTCCCGCGGGCGCACCCAGCAGACGGAGTCCGGGTCGACGCCGCGCGAGAGCAGCCAGACCACGGCGTCGGTCGCGGTCTTGCCCGACCCGACCACGACGTACTCGCTGGGCTCGCTCTCTAAGGACGGGAGGTCGCCCACCGGGACGACGTGCGCGTCCGGCGCCACCGCGAACCGCGGCGGCGACTCAGCCGGGATGTCGGGGGCCAGGTAGCGCGCGTCGACCACCCGACAGGCCTCGGGGACCTCGAGGACCGCGCCCGACTCCAGCGAGGCGAAGGCCCGCCCCCCGAGGTGCTCGTGGCCCGGGAAGAAGGAGACCCGGTCCGCGAAGCGGGAGGCGAGCAGCGCGTCGTAGTAGCCGCAGATCGTGGGCTGGTCGGCCCGCTCGGACAGCCCAGCCTCCGGCCCGGACGTCTGCAGCCGGCCGCCGCCCAGCAGCGTCGACGCGACGCCGTAGAAGCCCGAGGCCTGGTGCAGCCGCACGAAGGGATACGCCGCCCGCCAGTGCCCGCCGACGCCGCTGCGCCGGTCGACCATCGCCACCCGCGCCTGCGGGTCGTGGCTGAGCAGGGAGTCGACGAAGCCCATCCCCATCGCGCCGGCGCCGACCACGAGGTAGTCGGCCTCCACCGTGCGGGGGGCCGGCACAGCGCTACTCCGCGGCCATCGCCGCGTAGGCGGGCTTGATCAGGTCCGCGATGAGGGCCAGCCGCTCGTCGAAGGGCAGGAAGGCCGACTTCATGGCGTTGACCGCGAACCACTCGAGGTCGCGCAGCGTGTAGCCGAAGGCCTCGGCCAGCGCCACGAACTCCGAGGTCATCGAGGTGCCGGACATGAGCCGGTTGTCGGTGTTGACGGTGACCCGGAAGCGCAGCCTGGTGAGCAGCCCGATCGGGTGCTCGGCGATGGACGAGGCGGCCCCGGTCTGCACGTTGGAGGCAGGGCACATCTCGAGCGGGATCCGCATGTCGCGGACGTACGCCGCCAGCCGGCCCAGCTCGACCGAGCCGGAGTCGGTGACCGTGATGTCGTCGATGATCCGCACGCCGTGGCCCAGCCGGTCGGCGCCGCACCACTGGATGGCCTCCCAGATCGAGGGCAGGCCGAAGGCCTCGCCTGCGTGGATGGTGAAGTGGGAGTTCTCGCGCTGGAGGTACTCGAAGGCGTCGAGGTGCCGGGTGGGCGGGTAGCCGGCCTCCGCGCCGGCGATGTCGAAGCCGGCCACCCCGCGGTCGCGCCAGGCGATCGACAGCTCGGCGATCTCCCGCGAGCGCGCTTGGTGCCGCATGGCGGTGAGCAGCTGCCGCACGGTGATCCCCGTGGCCGCCATGCCCTCCTCGAACCCCTGCTGCACCGCCGAGACGACCTCGTCGAGCGAGAGCCCGGTCGAGACGTGCTGCTCGGGTGCGTAGCGGATCTCGGCGTACACCACGCCGTCCGCGGCCAGGTCCTCGACGGCCTCGCGCGCCACCCGGGTCAGCGCCGACGCGGTCTGCATCACCGCGACGGTGTGGTCGAAGGTCTCGAGGTACTTCACCAGCGACCCGGAGTCGGCCATCGTCGTGAACCACGTGCCCAGCGACTCGGCGTCCGGCGCGGGCAGCTCGTGGCCGATCTCGGCGGCCAGCTCGACGATGGTGGCGGGCCGCAGGCCGCCGTCGAGGTGGTCGTGCAGCAGCACCTTGGGCGCCCGCTGGACCTGTTCCCGGGTGACCACGGGACCTGCACTAGGTTCGGTGAGGACGGCACTCATGGTCGTCATCCTGTCAGGAAGCCGGGAGGAACGACGTGCGCACCTTCGCCGATCTCGACGAGCTGGAGGCCGCGGTCGGCCAGGAGCTCGGGACGACGGACTGGATGGAGATCACCCAGGAGCGGGTGGACACCTTCGCGGACGCGACCGACGACCACCAGTGGATCCACGTGGACGTGGAGCGGGCCAAGGACGGGCCCTTCGGCGGCACCATCGCCCACGGCTACCTCACGCTCTCGCTCATCGCGCACTTCAACCAGGAGCTCATCCGGATCGAGACCTCCGGGGCCCGGCTCAACTACGGGCTCAACAAGGTCCGCTTCCCGAACCCGGTGAAGGTCGGTGCCCGCATCCGCTGCACCGCCACCCTGAACTCGCTGACCGACGTACCGGCGGGCAAGCAGATGATCACCAGCTACGTCCTCGAGATCGAGGGCGAGACCAAGCCGGCCTGCGTGGCCGAGATGGTCGTCCTGCTGCTCCACGGCTGAGGCCCGCCCGGGCGGGCCCGGACCGAGGGGCGGTGGCCTGGCAACCGTCGTCCACAGGGCGGCGGTGGGCTGGGAACCGTTGTCCCTGGGGACGACGGTTGCCCAGGCACCGCTCCCCGGACCGGCCCCGGACGGAGGCCGCACGCAGGTGGTCCAGTCCCAGCCCCGGCCCGAGAGGCTTCGAGGCTCAGGCGCAGGACGCCTTCGCACCTCAGCCACCGCCGGGGCCACCGTCGAGGGTCAGGTAAGGAAGCGGTTCAGCTTGGCCAGGCCCTGGGTCGGGACGGTGATCGGGACGCCCTCGCCCACCGCGTCGAGGACCCAGCCCGACGGCGTACGCCGGAGCAGGGCCAGCACCGCGCCCGTGTCCTTGACCGAGAAGGTGAGGGTGAAGCGGGCCAGCTCCTCGTCGGTCGCGTCGTCGACCAGCCGGCAGTAGGCGTTGGCGACCCACTCCAGGGAGTGGCCCTGGTAGCTGCTGACCAGGAGGACGATCGTGTCCACCGGGCCGTGCACGCGGTCCAGGTCCACGAGGATCGACTCGTCGTCCCCCTCGCCGCTGCCGCTCTGGTTGTCGCCCTGGTGGGTGACCGAGCCGTCGCGTGTGGCCAGGTTGTTGTAGAAGGCCAGGTCGAAGAGCTGCTTGCCGGTGAACTGCAGCGCGGTGGCGTCGAGGTCGACCTCCGGCCGGCCGGTGCGGGCCAGGCCGGCGCCGGCGTCCTTGTCCCAGCCGATGCCCATCCGGACCCGGGTCGAGGGGACCTCGAAGGACTCCCCCGCCGACAGCTGGGTCACGAGCCCACCCGGTCCAGCACGATCGGGCCCGCGGTGTACGCCGCGTCCGCCTCGATGTCGAAGGCATCCTCGAGCGCTGCCAGCCCGCGCTCGAAGCGCTCCGGCTCGTCGGTGAGCAGGGTCAGGAGCGGCTGGCCCTCGGTGACCGTGTCGCCGGGGCGGGCGTGCCAGCGGACGCCGGCGCCGGCCTGCACCGGGTCCTCCTTGCGCGAGCGGCCCGCGCCCAGCCGCCAGGCCGCCGTGCCGACCGCGAGGGCGTCGAGCCGCGTCAGGACCCCCGAGGCGGGCGCCAGCACGTCGTGCGACTCCCGCGCGACCGCCATCGGCGCGTCGGGGTCGCCGTCCTGGGCCCGGATCATGGCCTTCCAGGCGTCCATGGCCGAGCCGTCGGCCAGCTTGTCGGCCGGGTCCACGTCGGAGCGGCCGGCGCCGGCCAGCATCTCGCGGGCCAGTGCCAGGGTCAGCTCGACCACGTCGGCCGGGCCGCCGCCGGCCAGCACCTCGACCGACTCCTCCACCTCGATGGCGTTGCCGGCGGTGAGCCCGAGCGGCGTGGACATCTCGGTGAGCAGCGCCACCGTGTGCACCCCCGCGTCGGTGCCGAGGGCCACCATGGTCTCCGCGAGCTCGCGGGCGCGCTCCGGGGTCTTCATGAACGCCCCCGTGCCGACCTTCACGTCGAGGACCAGCGAGCCGGTCCCCTCGGCGATCTTCTTGCTCATGATCGAGGAGGCGATGAGCGGGATCGCCTCCACCGTGCCGGTCACGTCGCGCAGCGCGTAGAGCTTCTTGTCCGCAGGCGCCAGTCCGTCACCGGCGGCGCAGACCACGGCCCCGACCGACTCCAGCTGGGCCAGCATCTCCTCGTTGGAGAGCGCGGCCCGCCAGCCCGGGATCGACTCCAGCTTGTCCAGGGTGCCGCCGGTGTGGCCGAGCCCGCGGCCCGACAGCTGCGGTACGGCGACGCCGCAGGCCGCCACCAGCGGAGCCAGCGGCAGCGTGATCTTGTCGCCCACCCCGCCGGTCGAGTGCTTGTCGGAGGTCGGGCGCGAGAGCCCGGAGAAGTCCATCCGCTCGCCCGAGGCGATCATCGCGGCGGTCCAGCGGGCGATCTCGTCGCGGTCCATGCCGTTGAGCAGGATGGCCATGGCCAGCGCCGACATCTGCTCGTCGGCGACCACGCCGCGCGTGTAGGCGTCGACCACCCAGTCGACCTCCGCGTCGGACAGGCCTCCGCCGTCGCGCTTGCGGACGATCACCTCGACCGCGCTGAACGGTTCGCTCACGACCCACCTCCGACCAGAACCCTACGGAACCCCCGCAGCACGAACGTCCCCCGGCTCTCCGGCTCGCCCGCGAGGGCCAGGGAGGGGTGGGCCGCCCAGAGCGCGCCCAGCGACTCCACCAGCTCCATCCGGGCCAGCGGTGCGCCGAGGCAGAAGTGCACGCCCACCCCGAAGGCCACGTGGTTGTTGGGCGTCCGGTCGACCCGGAGCTCGTCCGGGGCGTCGAAGACCGCGGGGTCGCGGTTGGCCGAGCCGAGCAGCACCGCGATCTTCTCCCCCGCCGCTACGACGACGCTGCCCTCACCGGTGGACAGGGTGACGTCCTCGGTCGCGGTGCGCTCGAAGAGCTGCAGCGCCGAGTCGAAGCGCAGCATCTCCTCGACGGTGGCGGCCAGGTCGGCGCCCGGGCGCAGCCCGCGGCGGAGCATCGCCACCAGCCCGTTGCCGAAGACGTTCACCGACGCCTCGTGGCCGGCGTTGAGCAGCAGCACCGCCGAGGCCACCACCTCGTCCTCGGACAGCTCGGTGGTGGCCAGGCCGCTGAGGAGGTCCTCCTGCGGCCGGGCCCGGCGCTCGCGGACCAGCTCCCGGATCAGGCCGGCGAAGTCGGCGGCGGCCGCCACGGCCGCGTCGACGGTGGCGTCCGAGGGGTCCGCCTCGTACATGTGCACGATGGCCTGCGACCAGGCGCGCAGCTGCGGGACGTACGACGGGGGCACGCCCAGCAGCTCGGCGATGACGAGCACCGGCAGCGGCTCGGCGTAGTCGCCGACCACGTCGAAGCCGGCGGGGTCGACCTCCTCGAGCAGCTCGCGGGCCAGCTCGCCCACGCGGGGCCGCAGCCGCTCGACGTGGCCCCGGGCGAAGACCTGGGCCACCGGACGGCGCAGCCGGGTGTGCTCGGGAGGCTCGTTCTCCATCATCTGGTGCCGGTGCAGCAGGTTGAACGGCTCGAGGTACGACGCCGGCTGGCGGTCGCGCCACAGGCGGGCCATCCGGCGGTCGCGCTGGACCGCGCTGACCGAGGCGTGGTCGAAGGCCAGCCAGGTGCCCGACGGCTCGTGCCGGGCCACCGGGTGGGCGGACCGCTCCTCGGCGAAGAAGGGGTAGGGGTCCGCGACGACCTCGGCAGAGGTCAGGTCAAGCGAGGTCGTCGGGTCCGAAGGCATCCGGCAGCACCTCGTCCATCCTCTTCACACCCGAGACCGTCCACATCAGCATGCTCGGACGGCTGTTCTCGCTGAGCAGCTGCCGGCAGCGGCCGCACGGCATGATCACCGCGCCCTCGCCGTCGACGCACACGACGTGGGTGAGCTTCCCGCCGCCGGTCAGGTGCAGCTGGGAGACCATGCCGCACTCGGCGCAGAGCGCGACGCCGTACGCAGCGTTCTCGACGTTGCAGCCCACGACCACCCGGCCGTCGTCGACCAGGCCGGCCACCCCGACCTTGTAGTGGGAGTAGGGGGCGTACGCGTGCTCCATCGCCTCGACCGCCTGCGACCGGAGGCCCTCCCAGTCGAAGTCGCCGGACGGGGCGTCGACGGAGCCGCTCACCCGGCGCTGCCCTTGCGGTAGATCTGCCCGTCCGCGGCGGGCATGCGTAGTCGTTGTGACGCGAAGGCCAGCACGACCAGGGTGATGACGTAGGGCGTCATGTTGGTGAAGTCGCCGGGCACCTCGTCGATGCCGAAGTACACGGCGCCGATGGCCAGGCCGGCGACGGCGACGACGAGCGCGCCGACGCGCTTGCCCTGCCGCAGCTGGACCAGGGCCAGGGCCAGCGCCAGCACGGCCACCGCCAGCAGCAGCGCGTGCACCGAGGTGCCGCCCTGCCGCAGGCCCAGCGTCTGGGTGTAGCCGAACAGGCCCGAGCCCATCAGCAGGCCGCCGGGCCGCCAGTTGCCGAAGATCATGGCGGCCAGGCCGATGTAGCCGCGGCCGCCGGTCTGGCCGTCGCGGTAGTTGCTGGAGGCCACCATGGCCAGCACGCCGCCGGCCAGCCCGGCCATGGCGCCCGAGACGAGCACTGCAGCGAACTTGTAGCGGAGCACGTGCACGCCCAGCGACTCCGCCGCGGCCGGGCTCTCACCGCAGGAGCGCAGCCGCAGGCCGAACGACGTCCGCCACAGGACGAACCAGGACAGCACCAGGATCACCAGCGAGATCAGCACCAGCGACGAGAGGTTGGTGCACAGCGCCCGCAGCAGGGCGGCGAGCTGGGAGACGAAGAAGGTGTCGTCCTTCTCGATGTCGCCCAGCTTGTCGCTCAGGGAGTCGATGGTCAGCGTCGGGACGTCGGGGATCTTGGGTGACTGCGTCGAGCCGCCCCCAGGCAGTCCGACGAAGGTGAGCGAGGCGAGGTACTGGACCGCGCCCAGCGCGATGATGTTGATGGCGACGCCGGAGATGATGTGGTCGACCCCGAAGATCACCGTGGCGATGGCATGCAGCAGGCCGCCGACCATGCCCATCGCGATCGCACCGAGCACGCCCGCCCAGGCGCCGTGGTGGTAGCCGAAGTAGCCGGCGCCGTAGGTGCCGAGGATCATCATGCCCTCGAGGCCGATGTTGACCACGCCCGCGCGCTCGGACCAGAGGCCGCCCAGGCCGGCCAGCATGATCGGCGTGGTGGCGACCAGCGTGGCGGCGATGGTGCCCGACGACGCGAGGTCGTGGGCGTCGGTGACCGTCTCGAGGACCGCGAGGACCAGCAGCACGCCTGGTACGGCGGCCAGCAGCGTCCAGGTCGGGATCCGGCGCTTCGTGGTCGGCGGCGGCGCCGCGGGGACCACGCCGGTGGCGGTGGCGGGGACGCTCATGCTTCTCCTCCGGGGTCCCTGCGGGAGTGCGAGCGCTCCGCGGGGAGCGCTCCCTGCGAGCACTCTCGTGGGGTGGTCATGCCGGGACCTCCTCACGCTCGGTGCGCTCTCGCTCGAGGGCGCGGGCCACCGCCTGCTGCTCGATCCGGTGGCCGTAGCGCCGGACGAGCTCGTAGGAGATGACGACGGTCAGCACGATGACGCCCTGGGTGATGGCCACGATGTCGGGCGAGACGTGCACCAGGATCTGGAGCGGGTTCGACTGCTCGTTGAGGAAGGCGAAGAGGACCGCGCCGATCGCGATCCCGATCGCGTTGTTCCGGCCCAGCAGCGCGATCGCGATGCCGGCGAAGCCGAGCCCGGACTGGAAGGTGGAGCCGTAGTTGTGGCTCTCCCCGAACAGGATCGGGAGGCCGACCAGGCCGGCGACCGCGCCGGAGATCAGCATGGCCACGACCAGCATCTTGGTGATGTTGATGCCGCTGGCGGTGGCGGCCGTCGTGGAGCTGCCGGTGGCCCGCAGGTTGAAGCCGAAGACGGTCTTGTTGAGCACGAACCAGTAGAGGAAGCCGACGACCGCGGCGAGCACCACGAAGCCGTAGACCTCCTGCCCCGGGCCGTCACCGATGGAGATGTTGGGGATCCAGCTCTCCTCGGGGATCTTCTTGGTGCCGATC
The DNA here is from genome assembly GCA_964514085.1 of uncultured Nocardioides sp. Lineage (GTDB taxonomy): Bacteria > Actinomycetota > Actinomycetes > Propionibacteriales > Nocardioidaceae > Nocardioides. The sequence continues at coordinate 1,440 of CAZEPK010000029.1, read as the reverse complement.
GAGTTGCTGCCCTCGACCCGCACCGTCGCCTTGCGCAGCAGGTAGGCGACCAGCCCGGTCGCGATGGCGTTGAGCATGATCGTGGAGATCACCTCGCTGACGCCGCGGGTCGCGCGCAGCACGCCGGCGATGCCGGCCCACAGGGCGCCGACCGCCATCGCGCACACGATGGCCAGCGCGGTGTTGAGGTAGCCCGGCAGCCAGGCCTCCCCCGCCACCACGGCCGCGGTGAACGCCGCCACGCGGTACTGGCCGTCCACGCCGATGTTGAACAGGTTCATCCGGAAGCCGACCGCCGCCGCGAGCCCGGACAGGTAGAGCACGCTGGCGTTGTTGATGATGTTGGCCATGTTGCGGCCCTCGGGCCAGCTGAGGATCTGCTTCCAGACGTCCATCACCGGGTCGCCGGCCGCGGCCAGCACCAGGCTGGTGATCACGAACGCCGTCACCAGGGCCAGCACGGGTGCGCTGACGGCCAGGAGGGCCCGGGTCAGGCGGGGGTTCATGCGCCGGCTCCCGTCATGGCCGAGCCGAGCTGCTCGGGGGTCACGTCGTCGGGGTCGAAGGTGCCGACCAGCCGGCCACGGAGGATGACCTCGATCCGGTCGGACAGGCCGATCAGCTCGTCGAGGTCGGCGGAGATCAGGAGCACGGCGAGCCCGGCCCTGCGGGCCGCCTTGATGTGGGCCCAGATGGCCGCCTGGGCGCCGACGTCGACGCCCCGCGTCGGGTGGGCCGCGATGAGGAGGATCGGGTCGCCGCTCATCTCCCGGCCGACGATCAGCTTCTGCTGGTTGCCGCCGGACAGGGCCCGGGCCAGCGTGTCGGGGCCGGGCGTGCGGACGTCGTACTCCGAGATGATCCGCTCGGTGTCCTTGCGGGCGCCGCGCTTGTCGATGAGCGGGCCCTTGGTGGTCGGCGGGTGGCCCTCGTGGCCGAGGATGCGGTTCTCCCACAGCGGCGCGTCGAGCAGCAGGCCGTGCCGGTGGCGGTCCTCGGGGATGTAGCCGATGCCCGACTCGCGGCGCTCGCGGGTGTTCTCGCTGGAGAGGTCCTTGCCGCTGAGCTCCACTGTGCCGGTGACGCCCGGGCGCATGGCCATGATCGACTCGACGAGCTCGGCCTGGCCGTTGCCCTCGACGCCCGCGATGCCGAGCACCTCGCCCTTGTGGATGTCGAAGGAGATGTCGTCGAGCAGCGGCCGGCCCGTGGGCTGCGGCAGGCTGAGGTGCTGGACGGAGAGCAGGACGGTCTCGGTGACCGTGGAGCTCTCGGTCGAGGGCGAGGGCAGCTCCGAGCCGACCATGAGCTCGGCGAGCTGGCGGGCGGTGACCTCCGAGGGCAGGACGCTGCGCACGGTCGTGCCGCGGCGGATCACGGTGATCTCGTCGGCCACCGACAGGACCTCGTCGAGCTTGTGGCTGATGAAGATGACCGAGA
>CAZEPK010000028.1:0-23313 GCA_964514085.1 uncultured Nocardioides sp. | reverse complement strand
AGCTCGCTCCGCTCGCCCGCTTCGCGGGGCTTCGCCGGTCCGTCGTGGCCGCGAGGCCGATCGCGGGGAGCGCTCGCTCCGCTCGCCCGCCTCGCTGCGCTCGCTCCCGGCACACCGCCAACCAGCGGGCAGGCCTTTTCGCTCCGCTCGCCACCTCGCTTCGCTCGCACGTGTGCTTGGGTCCGGCGTGGGCCGGTGTCCACGGGGGCGAAAGGTCTCGGCCGGGGTGAGCGCACCCGCCTAAACTCGGGCGGGTGGGAATCGTCGTCCAGAAGTACGGTGGCTCGTCCGTCGCTGATGCCGCGGGCATCAAGCGCGTGGCTCAGCGCATCGTCGGCACGCGCAAGGCGGGTCACGACGTCGTCGTGGTCGTCTCGGCGATGGGTGACACCACCGACGAGCTGCGCGACCTCGCGGAGCAGGTGACGCCGATGCCTCCGCCGCGGGAGCTGGACATGCTCCTGACGAGCGGCGAGCGGATCTCGATGGCCCTGGTGGCCATGGCCATCGCGGCGCTGGGCCACACGGCGAAGTCGTTCACCGGCTCGCAGGCCGGGGTCATCACCGACTCGGCGCACGGCAAGGCCAAGATCATCGACATCACGCCCGGCCGGATCGAGCAGGCCATCGCCGAGGGCGCCATCGCGATCGTCGCGGGGTTCCAGGGCGTCTCCCAGGACACCAAGGACATCACCACGCTCGGGCGCGGCGCCTCCGACACCACCGCCGTGGCGCTGGCCGCCGCGCTGGGCGCCGACGTGTGCGAGATCTACAGCGACGTCGACGGCGTCTTCACCGCCGACCCGCGGATCGTCAAGACGGCCCGCAAGCTGGACCGCGTCTCCACCGAGGAGATGCTCGAGATGGCGGCGTGCGGGGCCAAGATCCTGCACCTGCGCTGCGTGGAGTACGCGCGGCGCTACGCCATGCCGGTCCACGTCCGCTCCTCCTTCTCGCACAAGGAGGGCACCTGGAACATTCCCACCGAGGAGGGAGCAGAGCCCGTGGAACAGGCCATCATCGCCGGCGTCGCCCATGACCGCAGCGAGGCCAAGATCACCGTGGTCGGCGTCCCCGACAAGGTGGGCGAGGCCGCACGGATCTTCGAGGCGCTGGCCTCGGTCGAGGTCAACCTCGACATGGTCGTCCAGAACGTCTCGGCGGCCGCCACCGGCCTCACCGACATCTCCTTCACCCTGCCGCGCGCCGACGGCAACACCGCGGTGAGCGCCCTGGCCAAGATCCAGGACGAGGTCGGCTTCGACAAGCTCATCTACGACGACCGCATCGGCAAGGTCTCCCTCATCGGCGCCGGGATGCGCTCGCACCCGGGCATCACCGCCAGGTTCTTCGCCGCGCTGGCCTCGGCCGGGGTCAACATCGAGATGATCTCCACCTCCGAGATCCGCATCTCGGTGATCGTGGACGAGACCCAGGTCGACGACGCCGTGCGGGCCACCCACTCGGCCTTCGACCTCGACGCCGACGAGGTGGAGGCCGTCGTCTACGGAGGCACCGGGCGATGAGCGAGAAGACCTTCAACGTCGGCATCGTCGGTGCGACCGGCCAGGTCGGGGTGGCGATGCGCCAGATCCTGGCCGAGCGCGGCTTCCCGGTCGGCGAGGTGCGCTTCTTCGCCTCTGCCCGCTCGGCCGGCACCGTGCTGCCCTACGACGGCCCCGACGGCCGCCGCGACGTCACCGTCGAGGACGCCTCCACCGCGGACCCCACGGGCCTCGACATCGCGCTGTTCTCGGCGGGGGCCACCACCTCGCGGGCGCTGGCGCAGAGGTTCGCCGACGCCGGCGTCATCGTGGTCGACAACTCCAGCGCCTTCCGCAAGGACCCCGCGATCCCGCTCGTCGTCTCGGAGGTCAACCCCGAGGCGGCGGCCGAGGTGATCGCCGCGGGCCGGGGCATCATCGCCAACCCGAACTGCACGACCATGGCCGCGATGCCGGTGCTCAAGGCGCTGCACGACGAGGCCGGGCTGGTGCGGCTGATCGCCTCGACCTACCAAGCGGTCTCCGGCTCGGGCGTGGCCGGGGTCGAGGAGCTGGCCTCGCAGGTCGCCGCCGCGGGCGACAAGGCCAAGGAGCTGGCCTACGACGGCGAGGCCGTCGCCTTCCCGGAGCCGGTGAAGTACGCCCGCACCATCGCCTTCAACGTGCTGCCGCTGGCCGGGTCCATCGTCGACGACGGGCTCGAGGAGACCGACGAGGAGCAGAAGCTCCGGCACGAGTCCCGCAAGATCCTGGGCCTGCCCGACCTCCTGGTCTCCGGCATCTGCGTGCGGGTCCCCGTGTTCACCGGCCACTCGCTGGCCATCAATGCCGAGTTCGAGCGGCCCCTGACCCCGGCCCGGGCGCGCGAGCTCCTGGCCGCCGCCCCCGGCGTGGAGCTCTCCGACATCCCGACGCCGCTCCAGGCCGCCGGCCGCGACCCGTCGTACGTCGGGCGGATCCGTCAGGACCCGGGCGTCCCGGACGACCGCGGGCTCGCGCTGTTCGTCTCCGGCGACAACCTGCGCAAGGGTGCGGCCCTCAACACCATCCAGATCGCCGAGCTGGTCGTCGCCGCCTCGCGCTGAGCCCCTCCGGAGCGGGCCTCAGCGGTCGTCGCTGGGGTCGATGTAGGTCGTCGTCACCCAGTGCGAGACCAGGAACATCGCGACCGACACCAGCGGGATGACCACCGCCATCCACCACTCGAAGATCGAGCCGACGAGGAACAGCAGCGTCACCACGCTCAGCAGCCCGACCGCGAGGAAGCTGGTGCTGCCCGGCTCCGGGACCTGAGCGGCGCGCAGCAGCGCCGTCCCGAGCAGCACCGCGACGACCAGGATCGCCAGGAGCAGGAAGAAGCCGGGACCCCCGCACGAGGACGTGCCCTTGACCTCGGTGCACAGGCGCAGGGAGCCGGAGGTGGCCGCGACGACGAGCCCTCCGACCAGGAGCCCGGTGACGGCGGCGGCCGCGCGGCCGGGCAGCCAGGGCTTCCGCGGTCCGCGCGGCTCCTCGGGAGGCGCGGGCGGCGGGCTGAGCGGCGAGGTGGCGGTGGCGACCGGCGCCGGCGCGCTGACCACGGTGGGCTCGCTGGTGTCGTCGAAGATCGTGGTGGGGCTGTCGTCGCGCGCGACCGCAGGACGCGCGACCTCGACCGGCACGGGCGGAGCCACCTGCTCGGGCGCCGACGGGATCACCGGCTCGGGAAGCGGCGGGGCCGCCTGCTCCGGCTCCGGTGGGGCCGGCGCCGCCCGCTTCTTCCGCTTCCGCCCGAACAGCGACGGGGGCTCCAGCGAAGGGGCGTCCTTCTCGCGGTCCTCGGCCATGGGCGCAGTCTCGCAGACAGGGGTGGGGATTCCGGGCTGCCAATGGCGCCATGACTGCGGACTGGACCAGTGTCCACGCACGCATGCCCGATGGGGCATCGGCAGGTGAGTTGGCTATGTTGGCCATCGCTGAGTTCGTCCAAGGGGGGCTTTGATGAACTTCGAGACGGCCACCTGGTCATGCTCGTTCTGCGGGACGCGTGGTAGCGATGACACGCGCTTCGCGGGGGGTCTCGGCGCCCTCATGTGCACCGACTGCCTGGAGTCCTTCAGCGTGGCCTTCGCCGCGCCCGACAACGCCGACGTCCGGGTCATCGGGTGGTCCGACGAGACCATGACCGACGCCGAGATGCTGGCCCGGCTGCCGCTGGTCGCGGCCACGGGCGGTCAGGTCGACCGCTACCTGCGGGCCTGGGTGGGCCGGATCCGCGAGCGCCACCTGTCCTACGCCGAGATCGGCAAGGCGCTGGGCGTCTCCCGCCAGGCGGCCTGGGAGCGGTTCAGCCGCGTGGTGGAGCCGCCCAAGGTGGAGACGATCGAGGTGGAGACGATCGAGGTGGAGACGATCGAGCCCGTCGGCACGACCGACGCCCAGGCGCCCGTCTGAGCCGAGCGGCCGTCCCGTCGACGTGGGTCAGCCGGCCTGGATCTCGTCCAGGAGCAGCACCAGCTCCCGGGCGGCGTCGCCCGAGCCCTCGGGCACGCTGCCCACGCTCGCGCGGCCCTCGGCCACCCGGCGCACGGCGGCCAGGTCGTCCGGTGACAGGCCGGCCAGCGCGCTGACGCCGCGCTCCAGCAGCTCGATCGCGGCGTCGGGGTCGAGGACCTCCTCCGAGGCCCCCAGCACGAAGACCAGCTGGTCCACGACGATGTCCGCGAGCGTCATCTCCACGCGGCCCAGTGTGGCCGTCCCGGCGCCGTACGCCACGCAGGCGCGCGCCGCCGGAGACGCCGAAGGCTCCCGGTCGCGGAGCGACCGGGAGCCATCACGTGAGGAGTCGGGCTGACAGGATTTGAACCTGCGGCCTCCTCGTCCCGAACGAGGCGCGCTACCAAGCTGCGCCACAGCCCGAACGTGAGCAGGGCTCACAAGGTCCGGAGCATACCGGAGCAGATGGGCCGTTCCCCAATCGGTTCAGCGGGGCCGGGCGACGAGGGTGAGCAGGGTGGCCTCCGGGCGGCAGGCCACCCGGATCCGTGCGTAGGGCGAGGTCCCGATCCCGGCGGAGACGTGCAGCCAGGCCGAGCCGGGGTCGCCGTCCTGCGAGGACGCCGGGTGGCGGTGCAGGCCCTTGGCCCGGGCCGGCTCGAGGTCGCAGTTGGTGGTCAGCGCACCCACGCCCGGCAGGCAGACCTGACCGCCGTGGGTGTGCCCCGCCACGATCGCGTCGTAACCGTCGGCGGCGTACTGGTCGAGCACCCGCAGGTACGGCGCGTGGGCCACCCCCAGCCGGACGTCGGCGCTGGTGTCGGCGGGGCCGGCCACCTCGGCCAGCCGGTCGTAGCGCAGGTGCGGGTCGTCTACGCCGGCGAAGGCGAAGGCCAGCTCGCCGACCTTGACGGTCTCCCGCCGGTTGGTCAGGTCGACCCACCCGGACGCCGTGAAGGCGTCGCGCAGGTCGGGCCACGGCAGCCGGGGGGAGAAGGTGTTGCGCTTGCCGTCGTCGGGCAGCAGGTAGCGGAGCGGGTTGCGCAGGGTCGGCGCGAAGTAGTCGTTGGAGCCGAAGACGAAGACGCCGGGGACGTCGAGCAGCGGGCCCAGGGTGTCGCGGACCACCGGGACCGCCGCCGCGTGCGCCAGGTTGTCGCCGGTGTCGACCACCAGGTCCGGCCGCAGGGTGGCCAGGCCCGCCAGCCACTCCTGCTTGCGGCGCTGCCCCGGGGTCATGTGGATGTCGCTGAGGTGCAGCACCCGCACCGGCCGCGCGCCGGCGGGCAGCAGGGGCACCTCGACCCGACGCAGGGTGTACTGGCGGGCCTCCCAGGCGGCGTACGCCGTCAGCGCGGCCCCTGCGGACGCGCCGGCGCCGACCACGCCGCCGACCACTCGCAGGAGACCCATGGGCCAAGGCTGCCACAATCTCGGTCATGGCCCTGCTCAAGGAGCGGCTCCGCTCCGACCTCACTGCCGCGATCAAGTCCCGTGACGAGATCCGGTCCTCCACGCTCCGGATGGTGCTCACCGCCATCACCAACGCCGAGGTGGCCGGCAAGGAGGCCCGCGAGCTCAGCGACGAGGAGGTCATCGGCGTCCTGTCCAGCGAGGGCAAGAAGCGCCGCGAGGCGGCCACCGCCTTCGACGACGGCGGCCGGGCCGAGATGGCCGACAAGGAGCGGGCCGAGGCCGCGGTGATCGCGGACTACCTGCCCGAGCAGCTCACCAGCGAGGAGATCGTCGCGATCGTCACCGCCGCCGTCGAGCAGACCGGCGCCGCGGGCGAGGGCATGCGGGCGATGGGCAAGGTGATGGGCGTGGTGCAGGCCCAGGTCAAGGGCCGGGCCGACGGAGGCGTCGTCGCCGCCGAGGTACGCCGCCAGCTGGGCTGAGGCCCACGCGCTCACGACGGTGGTCGGGAGGTTGGCGCTGCGACCGTCTCGAAACCTCGTAGGCCGCTGCTGGAACCGGCGTACGACGGTACCCGCGACCAGCCCCGACGGTGGTTGAGGAGGTTGCGCAGCAACCGTCTCGAAACCGCGTGAGCTGGTGCTGGAACCGGCGTTGGACGGTGCTCGCGGACCAGCCCCGGAGCGAGGGGTTTCGAGACGGGCGCAGAACGCCCTCCTCAACCACCGTCGAGCGCAGGCGCAGAACGCCCGTCCGCCACCGTGCGGGGCTTGGGCTAGCGACCGCCGCCGTGGCCCCCGCCGCCGCCGTGGCCGCCGCCCCGCGGGCCCTTGGGCGGCTTGGGCGGGCTCGCGGCCGTGACGCCGACGCCCTCGATGCCCTCGGGGTAGACGAAGTCCACGTAGGGCTGGCCGGCCGTGAGCGGCTTGAGCGCGTCACCCCAGATGGGCGCGGCGAAGCCGGAGCCCGTCGCCTCGTAGATGGTGCTGCCGTCGACCGTCTTGCCGACCAGCGACTCGGGCTGGCCCTCGGCGTTGATGCCGGCGATGGTCGCGGCGGCGGCGTACTCCGTGGTGTAGCCGCAGAACCACACCGCCTTCTGCGCCGTCGTGGTCCCGGTCTTGCCGGCCGCCGCGGTGGACAGTGCCTCGTTGGAGGCGAAGCCGCCCTCGATGACCCCGCGCAGCACGTCGCTGACCGCGTCGGCGACGTTCTGCGGCATCACCTGGGTGCACTGCGGGTCGTAGTCCTTGAGGACGTTGCCGCCGGAGTCGAGGATCTGCGTGACCGGGCGCGAGGAGCAGTGCAGGCCGCGGGCCGCGAAGGTGGCGTAGGCCTCGGCCATCTCCAGCGGTGAGGCGTCGGCGATGCCCAGGGTGAACGCGGGGAACCGCTCCACCTTGGGGTCGGTGAGCCGCACCCCCATCTCCGTGGCCAGCTGGAACGGCGCGCAGACGCCGGTCAGCTCCTCGAGCTGGAGGTAGTAGGTGTTCACGGAGTTCCGGGTGCCGGAGTACATGTTGAAGTAGCCGGTGCCGGTGGAGTTGCGGGCCTCGTAGGGCCCGCCGAAGAAGCCCTCGCCCGGGCAGTTGGAGAAGTCGGCCTGGTCGAACATCATCGGCGACGGCGAGTTGAACTGGGTGGTGAGCGGGAGCCCCTGCTCCAGCGCGGTGGCCAGCGTGAAGGCCTTGAACGTCGAGCCGGGCTGGAAGCCGTTGGCGCCGCCGTACTCCTTGGGCACCGTGAAGTTGACGTAGGTCTGGCCCAGCTTCTTGCGGTTGCCCATCGGCCGCGACTGGGCCAGGGCCAGCACGTCGCCGGTGCCGGGCTTCTCGATGGCCAGCGCACCGATCGCGCCGTCGGTCGGGTTGACGTGGGCGGCCACGGCGTTGTCGGCGGACTCCTGGGCGTCCATGTCGATGGTGGTCTTGATGGTCAGGCCACCGTTGTAGAGGACGTTCTTGCGCTCCTTGACCGTGGCGCCCAGCTGCGGGTCCTGCAGGAGGTAGGCGAGGACGTAGTCGCAGAAGAACGGCGCCCGCGAGTTCACGCAGCCGTTGTCGACCTCCTGGACGTCGAGGCCGAGGTCCTTCTGCTTGTTCTTGTCGACCTTCTCCTGCGGCACCACGTTGAGCTGGGCCATCCGGTCGAGGACGACGTCGCGCCGCGTGGTCGCGCGCTCGGGGAACTTGGTCGGGTCGTAGCCGTAGGGATTCTTGACCAACCCGGCCAGGAGCGCGGACTGGCGCAGGTTGAGCTCGCGGGCGTTGACGTTGAAGTAGTGCTTGGCGGCGGCCTGCACGCCGTACGCCCCGTCACCGAAGTACGCGGTGTTGAGGTAGCGCTCGAGGATCCAGTCCTTGGAGTGGGTCTGCTCCAAGGCGATCGCGTAGCGCAGCTCCTTGAGCTTGCGGGCGTAGGTGTCGTCGGTGGCGGCCTTCTTCTCCGCCTTGGTCTTGGCCTGGCTGAGCAGGGTCAGCTTCACCAGCTGCTGGGTGATCGACGAGCCACCCTGGACCACGCCGGAGTTGGCCTGGTTGGTGACCAGTGCACGCAGCGTGCCCTTGAGGTCGAGGGCGCCGTGCTCGTAGAAGCGGTAGTCCTCGATCGCCACGATGGCCTTGACCATGTTGCGCGAGATGCCCTTGAGCGGGACGGTGATCCGGTTCTCGTCGTAGAGCGAGGCCAGCCGGTTGCCGTTGGCGTCGAGGATCGTGGTCCGCTGCGCCAGGTCGTCGGTCTGCAGCTCCTCGGGCAGGCTGTCCATCGTCCGTGCGACGTTGCGTGCCCCGATGCCGGCGATGCCGGCGAACGGGATCGCCAGCCCGGCCACCACGATCCCCAGGACCGCCGCGACAGCCGCCATCACCATCAGGTGGGACAGCACGCGGTACGCCGGGAGCCGCTCGTGGCGGGGCATGGACACGATCACAGGATACGGACGCACTGAGAAGTCGCTAAGTTGTCGCGTCCGCCGAGGCGGCGATGCGCGGTGCGCCTGCGGCCCCAAGCTGGGGCTCGGCGCGCCGAACGAGCTCGGACGGTGCCTTTTCCACGCCCGACGCGACCGGGCCACGGGGCGAGGCCGCGGCGTGGAAAAGCGCCGGCCGAGACCGTTCGTGGCGAGCGCGCCGAGCAGGCGAAGCGGAGCGAGCCCATACATACCGCTGGCGGCCGGCTGAAGGCCCTCAGGGAAGGGCGTCAACCGGCCGCGAGCGTGTCCTGACGCGAGTCAGGAGCTGTGGGGGTTTTCAGTTGTGTCGGGGGACGTGCTGTGGGGTTGCGGTGGTGCTGGGGGTGGTTCAGGGGATGTTGCTGGGGTGGAGCTGGGGTCAGGCGGAGACCTGGGTCTGGGTCTCGAGCTCGGCCTTGGTGCGGGCGGCCTCGAGCACGGCGCGCCAGGAGGCGTTCGGGCGACGGCGGAGCAGCGCGCGGCGCTCCCGCTCGGTCATCCCGCCCCAGACGCCCCACTCGATCTGGTTGTCGAGCGCCTCGGCCAGGCACTCGGTGCGCACCGGGCAGCTGGTGCACAGCTGCTTGGCCTTGTTCTGCTCGGCCCCGCGGACGAAGAGCTCGTCGGGCTGTGCCACTCGGCACGCCGCACTGGGGGTCCAGTCCTCGATCCACATGTCTCTGCCCTGCCATCTCCGAGAAAGATTTCGTGTTGCCACGCTGAGTGCGAGGCGCTTGTCCCGGGGGCCCGAGCGTTCCCTCCCCGTGAGGAAGAAGTTACGAATTCAAGGGCAGGTGGCAGTACAGGTGAACGATTCGTCCTCCATAGTCATAAATGACTAGTCATTCCGGGCCATCGGCCCCTTGGGAGGGGGCCGAAATGAGGACGGCGAGCGCGCCGTACGCCTGGATCGGCCCCGCTGGAGCGCCCTCGTGGGCGTGTCGCGGTTGCGCCCGGCGGAGGAGCGCTGCTCGATCCGGACCGACCTGGGCCGACCCCAGGGAGGGACCCTAGGGCCGCGCCCAGCGGGCAACTCCCGGCAAGTCCGGCGGTCAGTCGGGGCAACCGGTCGGGGGCTCGGCTCAGGCCCGCGGGTCCTGGTCAGCCAGCAGGTCGCCCACCTGGCGCAGCCCCACGAGGTCGTGGACGTCGCCGGCCAGCGCCGGCACGACGGCGGTCGCCACCGAGGGGTGGGCCGCGGCGAACCTGGCCCGCAGCACGGCCTCCCGCTCCACCATCCGCTCGCGGTCGGCGTGCAGCCGGAGGAGGCCGGCGGTGAGGGGAGCGGTCTCCGAGGGCGGCTCGCGGCGCAGCCGTGCGGCCCCGGCCATGGCCTCGTCGGCGGACAGCGAGCCGAGCGCGGCGGGGCTGGCCCGGTTGACCACCAGCCCGGCCAGCGGCATCCGCTCCTCGCTGAGGCGCTCCACGAAGTACGCCGCCTCGCGCAGCGCGTCGTTCTCCGGGGCCGCGACCACCACGAACGCCGTACCGGGCGCCTGCAGCAGGGCGTAGGTCTGCTGGGCCCGGGCGCGGAACCCGCCGAACACGGTGTCGAGGGCAGCCACGAAGGTCTGCACGTCGCTGAGGAACTGCCCGCCCAGGATCCGGGCCAGGGTGCCGGTGACCAGGTTGACGCCCACCGACATGAGGCGGGCCGGCCCGCGCGCCGGCGCGAGGAGCAGCCGGATCAGCCGCCCGTCGAGGAAGCTCGAGAGCCGCTCGGGGGCGTCGAGGAAGTCGAGCGCCGAGCGCGAGGGCGGGGTGTCCACGACGATCAGGTCGTAGGTGCCCTGGTGGTGGACCTGGCCGAGCTTCTCCATCGCCATGTACTCCTGGGTGCCGGCGAAGGAGCTCGACATCGCGAGGTAGAACGGGTTCTCCAGGATCTGGCGGGCCTTCTCGGGGCTGGCCTGGCTCTCGACCACCTCGTCGAAGGTGCGCTTCATGTCCAGCATCATCGCCTCGAGGCTGCCGCCGCCGGCGTCGTCGACCCCGGCCACCGGGCGGGGGGTGTTGTCGAGCTCCTCGATCCCCATCGACTGGGCCAGCCGGCGGGCCGGGTCGATGGTCAGCACCACGACGGTGCGGCCGCGCTCGGCGGCGCGCAGGGCCAGGGCGGCGGAGGTGGTGGTCTTGCCGACGCCGCCGGAGCCGCAGCAGACGATGATGCCGATGCTCCGGTCGTCGAGCAGCGCGTCCACGTCGAGGACCGGCGCAGGGCCGGCGTGGGAGGCCAGCGGCCCGACCCGGGTGCGGGGCTTGGCCATCAGGCCATCCCCCCGTCCTTGAGCAGGGCGGCCAGCTCGTAGAGGGAGCCGAGGTCGACGCCCTGGGCCAGCCGGGGCAGCTCGTAGGTGGGGACGTCCAGCTTCTTGACCAGGGCGCGCTGACCGTCCTCCAGCGCCCGCCGTACGGCGTGGTCGCGCGCCTCTGACAGCAGGCCCTCGACCAGCCCGGCCTCGACGCTGATCCCCGCGCCCACCAGGTCGGCCTCGACGGCGGCGGGGTCGAGGCCGCCGTTGCGGGCGGCCGCGAGGTCCTTGACCCGCAGGTCGCGGGGGCGGACCAGGTTCACCACCACGCCCCCGACCGGGAGACCCACGTCGTGCAGCTGGGCGATCCCGTCGGCCGTCTCCTGCACCGGCATCTCCTCGAGCACGGTGACCAGGTGCACGGCGGTGCGCGGCGAGCGGAACAGCGTCATCATCGTGTCGGCCTGGTGCTTGATCGGACCGGCCTTGGCCAGCCCGGAGAGCTCGTCGCTGACGTTGAGGAACTGCACGATCCGGCCCGTGGGCGGGGCGTCGAGCACCACGGCGTCGTACTGGCGGGCGCCCTTGTTGCGGCTGTTGCGCTGCACCACCTCGAAGACCTTGCCGGTCAGCAGCACGTCGCGCAGCCCCGGCGCGATGGTGGTCGCGAACTCGGTCACCCCGAAGCGGTCGAGCGCTCGGCCGGCCCGGCCGAGCTTGTAGTACATGGCGAGGTACTCCGGCAGCGCGGCCTCGGGGTCGATGTGGAGGGCGTGCACCACGCCGGGGGCCTGGTCCCCCGACCTGAGGCCGGTGGCGATCCGGCGCTCCTCGTAGGGCAGCGGGTCGACGTCGAACATCCGGGCGATGCCCTGCCGTCCCTCGACCTCGCAGAGCAGGACGTCCTTGCCGTGGGAGGCCAGCGCCAGGGCCAGGGAGGCGGCCACGGTGGACTTGCCGGTGCCGCCCTTGCCGGTCACCACGTGCAGCCGCACGCGGGGCCAGTCACTCACGTGGCAACCCTAGTTGCGGCTACCTCACGGGCTTCAGGAGGTTGCCGTCGCCGTGCTTGCCCTTCGGGCCGCTGAGCACCAGCCACAGCCCGAGCGTGCGCGGCTCCGGCTTCCCGATCGCGGAGCCCGCCAGCGCCAGGGTGCCGACCTGGACGACGCGGCCGCGGGCCTTGAACACGATCCGACCGGGCTTGGTGACGGCGTAGGTCCCCGAGAAGCTGTGCCGCTCGCCCTGGGCGCCGACCTGGTAGTAGAGCTGGTAGGTGCCGTTCTTGCGGAAGGTCACCGACTGGGCCCAGATGCCGGCGGGGTAGTACTTGGCCTTGAAGTGCCACCGGCCCCCGAGGCGGGTGCCCTTGGGGGCGAAGGTGAGCGGCTCCTTCGCGACGTAGGTCGAGAACAGCTCGCCGTCCTCCTCGTCCGCCGGGATCCACCCGTCGGTGTAGAGGCCGTCCCCGAGCACCTTGCCCACGATGTAGCCACCGACCTGCACGAAGCCGGTGGTGCTGTCGTAGGAGTAGGGCTCGCAGCCCTTGCCGGCCTTGGTGCACTTCGGCGCGCCCGCGGGCGGCAGCCCGACGTAGGCGTAGGTCGCGTTGACGAAGGTCAGCATGCTCGAGTCACGCGTGGAGCTCTCCATGACGTTCTCGTAGCCCATCCAGCCGTAGGACCGGCCCGCCAGCGACCCGGTGCTCGGCGCCAGCGGGGACCGGGTGGCGACGACGTAGGGCACGTCGACCACGACCGGAGCCGCGCTCGGGGCGGAGAAGGTCACGGACAGCGTGTGGCTCCCCGGCGTCGTGGCCGCGACGTACACACCGAGCGACGCCGAGCCGCTGACCGGTTGAGCTGACCCCGCCAGCGTGGTCAGCCCCGGTCCGGCGCCGGTCACGGTCACCGTGGTCGCCTCCGTGGTCGTGACCGCGAACGAGAACAATGTGGTGTCGCCGTTGAGCGTGACCAGCCGGGGCAGGGACGGGTCCCGCGTGTACGACGCGGTCAGCACCGGCGCCTGCTGCGCCTCGGCCGACAGGGGGGTCAGCAGGGTGGCCGTGACGGCCAGAGCGGCGACGAGTGTCTTCACCCGGCGAGGCTAGGCGCTCGCGGTGGCGCAGGGGAGTGGTTGGATCGGGCTATGGACAAGGTGGTGGCGTCGGCGGCCGACGCGGTGGCCGACATCGCGGACGGGTCGAGGGTCGCGGTCGGTGGGTTCGGGTTGTGCGGGATCCCGTCGGTGCTGATCGCGGCACTGCTGGAGGCCGGCACCAAGGACCTCGAGGCGTTCTCCAACAACGCCGGCGTGGACGGCTGGGGGCTGGGCCTGCTGCTCGAGCAGGGTCGGCTCCGACGGATGGTGGCGTCGTACGTCGGCGAGAACAAGGAGTTCGCGCGCCAGTACCTCTCCGGTGAGCTGGAGGTCGAGCTGACCCCGCAGGGGACGCTGGCCGAGCGGATGCGCGCGGGCGGCTCGGGCATCCCGGCGTTCTTCACCGCGACCGGTGTCGGCACCCAGGTGGCGGACGGCGGGCTGCCGTGGCGTTATGACGCCGAGGGCAACGTGACGGTGTCCTCCCCGCCCAAGCAGACGCAGCGGTTCGAGACGGCCGAGGGCGAGAAGGAGTTCGTCCTGGAGCACGCGATCGTGGCGGACTTCGGGCTGGTGCGGGCCTGGCGGGGCGACCGGCACGGCAACCTGGTGTTCCGGGACTCGGCTCGGAACTTCAACCCGTTGGCCGCGATGTGCGGGCGGGTCACCATCGCCGAGGTCGAGGAGCTGGTCGAGCCCGGTGAGCTCGACCCCAACCAGGTGCACACGCCGGGTGCGTTCGTGCAGCGGGTGGTCGCGCTGACCCCCGAGCAGGCCGCGGACAAGCGGATCGAGAAGCGGACGGTGCGTCCGCGCCCCGACGCTGCGGCGGCCGGCTCCGCGGCCGGGACGGAGGTCTGAGGTGGCCGAGCACGGGTGGACGCGCGAGGAGATGGCGGCGCGGGCGGCCTCGGAGCTGACCGACGGCTCCTACGTCAACCTCGGCATCGGGCTGCCCACGCTGGTGCCCAACTACGTGGCCGACGACGTGGAGCTGGTGCTGCAGTCGGAGAACGGCATCCTGGGCGTGGGCGCCTACCCCGTCGAGGGCGAGGAGGACGCCGACCTGATCAACGCCGGCAAGGAGACCGTCACGCTGCGCCGCGGGGCGTCGTTCTTCGACTCCGCGACCAGCTTCGGGATGATCCGCGGCGGCAAGATCGACGCGGCCATCCTCGGCGCCATGCAGGTCTCGGCGGCCGGTGACATCGCGAACTGGATGATCCCCGGGAAGATGGTCAAGGGCATGGGCGGGGCCATGGACCTGGTCCACGGCGCCAAGCGGGTCATCGTGCTGATGGAGCACACCGCCAAGGACGGCACCTACAAGATCGTCAACGAGTGCTCGCTGCCCTTCACCGGCCGCGGCGTGGTCCAGCGGATCATCACCGACCTGTGCGTCATCGACATCACCCCCGCCGCCGAGGGCGGCGGGCTGAGGCTCGTCGAGCTGGCCCCCGGGGTCACCGAGGACGAGGTGCGCGAGAAGACCGAGCCCGAGCTCTCCTAGGGCTCACCTGCCGGTCGGCAGGCCCTCGACCAGCCGGGTCAGGTGGTCCAGCCGCGCCTTGAGGTCGTCGTACTGGACCGAGGACTGGTTCGACACCTTCTGCACCACGATCACCTTGCCGTTCGGCAGCAGCTGGGCGCTCTGCACGTCGTCGAAGGTGTCAGCGCCGGCCGACTGGATCTCGACCAGGAGGTCCTCGGGCGTGAGCTCCTCCCGGTCGAGGGCGTCCTGGAGGATGTGGCCGTCGCGGATCAGCTCGGTCGGCGTGCCCTCGACGAGCCGCTGCAGCCGGCTGTTGCGGAACAGGACCCAGGCCAGGGCGCTGTTGACACCGAACAGCACGACCGCGCCGACGACCGCGCCGGTCACCGTGTTGTCGGCGCCGATCAGCCCGTTCTGGACCGCGTTGGCCACGGCGAGGAGGACCACGAAGTCGAGGGTGTTGAGCTGGCTCAGCTCGCGCTTGCCCACCAGCCGGAGGGCGACCACGAGGAAGAGGTAGACGGCGACGGCCCGGACGACCTTCTCGCCGAGCGACACGTGCAGGTCGAACATGGCGTTCCACATGGCGGCATCGTCCACCCGCCGGCGGTGTCGCGGCTGTCGGCGGGCCGACCTAGGTTGGTGGGATGGCGATCGCTACGTGGAAGGACCTCTGCATCGACGCGGTCGACGCCCGGGTGCTCGGCACCTTCTGGGCCGAGACGCTGGGGCTGGAGGTGACCGCGCTCGACGACGGCGACCTGCGGCTCGACGGCCCGACCCTGCAGCACCGGATCTGGGTCAACACCGTGCCCGAGCCGCTGACCGTGAAGCAGCGGGTGCACCTCGACGTGCACGCCGGGTCCACCGACGAGGTGCTGGCGCGCGGTGCGACCCCCCACGACGTCGGCCGGCTGAGCTGGGACGTGCTCCTCGACCCCGAGGGTGGCGAGCTGTGCGTGTTCAGGCGCGAGGAGGTCCCGGCGTACAAGCTCTACGAGGTCGTGGTCGACTCGCGCGACCCGCACGCGATCGCCTCGTGGTGGGCGGAGGTCCTCGGGGCCGCGGTCCAGGACCACGTGGCGGACGCCGACAACGAGGAGCCCTTCTCGTGGTTCGAGGACGCGCCCGGGATGCCCTTCGAGATGGTCTTCGGCGGGGTGCCCGAGCCGAAGACGGTCAAGAACCGCATCCACTGGGACGTCGACGTCGACGACCTGCAGCCGCTGCTCGACCGCGGCGCGACCGTGCTCCGGGAGCGTGACGAGCAGATCGCGTGGACCGTGCTGGCCGACCCGGAGGGCAACGAGTTCTGCGCCTTCACGCCCGACCGGTAGGCGCCCGGGGCGCCGAGTAGGGTGCCGAGCATGACCAAGTGGGAGTACCTGACGGCGCCGATCCTGACGCACGCGGCCAAGCAGATCCTGGACAACTTCGGGGCCGACGGGTGGGAGCTCGTGCAGATCGCGCCGGGCATGAACCCCGAGAACCTGGTCGGCTACTTCAAGCGCCCGGTGCAGGCGTGAGCACCCCCGAGGAGCGGCTGGCCGAGCTCGGCCTGGCCGTCCCCGAGGTGGCCAAGCCGGTCGCGGCGTACGTCCCGGCGGTGCGCAGCGGCCAGCAAGTCTTCACCTCCGGCCAGCTGCCGATGCGGTCGGGTGAGCTGATGGCCACCGGCAAGGTCGGCACCCAGGTGAGCGAGGAGGAGGCCTACGCCTGCGCCCAGCAGTGCGCCCTCAACGCGATCGCCGCCGTCAAGGCCGAGGTCGGCGACCTGGCCCTGGTCAAGCGCATCGTGAAGGTCGTCGTCTTCGTGGCCTCCTCGCCCGACTTCACCGCGCAGCCGCGGGTGGCCAACGGCGCCTCGGAGCTCTTCGGCACCGTCTTCGGCGACGCCGGCGTGCACGCCCGGTCCGCGGTCGGCGTCGCGGTGCTGCCGCTGGACGCGCCGGTCGAGGTCGAGGTCGTCGTCGAGCTGTGACCACCCCGACGAGCTGACCCGGTGGCGATGGAGATCCCGATCCCGCCGGTCCCGCTGCCGGACCACCTGGTCGAGGTCGCCCGGGAGTACGCCGACGGAGGGCGCGAGCCGGTCGAGCCGCGCGACGCCGCGACGGTGATCCTGCTGCGCCCGTCCGCGGACGGCCCGGAGGTCTACTACCTGCGCCGGCAGGTCTCGATGGAGTTCGCCGGCGGGATGTGCGTCTACCCCGGTGGCGGGGTCGACCGCCGCGACTTCGACGCCGAAGTGGGCTGGGACGGCCCGTCGCCGGCGGAGTGGGCCGAGCGGCTGGGCTGCGACGAGGAGCTCGCCCGCGCGCTGGTGTGCGCGGCCGTCCGCGAGACCTTCGAGGAGTCCGGCGTGCTGCTGGCCGGGCCGCACGCCGACGAGGTGGTCGCCGACACCACGGGCGAGGAGTGGGAGGCCGACCGGGCCGCCCTGGAGTCGCGCGAGCTGGCCTTGACCGAGCTGCTGACCCGCCGGGGGCTGGTGCTGCGCACCGACCTCCTCGGCGCGTGGGGCGCCTGGCTGACGCCGGTCTTCGAGCCGAAGCGCTACCGCACGTGGTTCTTCGTGGCCCTGCTGCCCGAGGGCCAGCGGACCCGCGACGTCTCCACCGAGTCGTCCGAGGTGACCTGGCTGCCGGCCGCGGACGCCGTGACGATGGCCGAGCGCGGCGAGATGCTGATGCTGCCCCCGACGTACCTCACCTCGCTCGAGGTCTCCGGCTACGCCACCCCGGCCGAGGTGGTCGGGGCCGCGCACGGTCGGGTCCTCGAGATGCACACGCCCGACCTCGAGCCCTTGGACGAGGGCTGGACGCTGTCGATCCCCGACCACCTGCGCGCGGTCCTGGCCGGGCACGTCGGCCGATGAGCGAGACCTGGGCCGGGGGCTCCTTCGGGGAGCGCGCACGCTGCCTGCTCGCGCCCAACCCCGGGATGATGACGCTCGACGGCACCAACAGCTGGGTCCTGTCCGAGCCCGGCTCGACCCGGTCGGTGGTGGTCGATCCTGGCCCCGTCGAGGACGGGCACGTCGACGCGCTGGACGAGCAGACCGGTGACGTCGCCCTGGTCCTGCTCACCCACCACCACTTCGACCACTCCGAGACCGCCGTCGACCTGGCCACCCGCAAGGGCTGCCCGGTCCGCGCGCTGGACCCGGCGTTCTGCTTCGACGGCGACCCGCTGGTCGACGACGAGCTGATCGACGTCGACGGGCTGCGGCTGCGGGTCGTCGCCACGCCCGGCCACACCGCCGACTCCATCTCGCTGGTGCTCCCGGCGGAGAAGGCGCTGCTCTCCGGCGACATGGTGCTCGGCCGCGGCACCACGGTCGTGGCCTACCCGGACGGCCAGCTGGCGCCGTACTTCGAGTCGATCGAGCGGATGCGGTCCCTGGCCGCCTCGGGCGAGGTCGAGCGGATCTGGCCGGCCCACGGCCCGGTCCTCGACGACGCCCTGGGCACGCTCGAGCACTACCTGGTCCACCGTCGCCAGCGGCTGGCCCAGGTCGAGGACGCCCTGCGTGCACTGGGTGTGGCCGTCCCAGACCCTGACGACGAGGCGCTGCCGCGCCAGGTGGTCGAGATCGTCTACCGCGACGTCGACGAGTCGCTCTGGGGCGCGGCCGAGTGGTCGGTCCGCGCCCAGCTGGCCTACCTGGCCCTGCGGTAGCGCCGCCGCTCCCGGTCACTTTCAGCGCAATCGCGCCGGTTCGGCACTGTTTCACGCGTGGAACCGAGCAGGCCCGGCGCCTTTGCGCTGAAACTGCCCCTGTGGACAACTGCTGACTGCACCTTCTCGCGGGCAGAACGTCGGCGTGAGGAGAGCGAAGCCCAAACTCGTGGCGTTCGACCGGCCGTTCACGAGGGCCGAGTTCCTGGCCGCGGGCGGAGGTCGGGGTGCTCTTCGCGGCGCCCGCTACCTGGAGATCGTGAAGTCCATCTTCATCGAGGTCGACCAGGCGGACAGTGACGCCCGGGTGCGGGCGGCGCTGATGGTGCACCCCGAGGGGGCGTTCGCTAGCCACTGGAGCGCAGCTCGGGTCCTGCGGCTGCCCGTCCCTGACAACCCGTTCGAGCACGTGACCGTGCGGAAGAAGGAGGACCGACGGTTCCGACCGTGGCTCAAGGCGCACGTCACCATCCGCAAGCGCGGGGTCGTCGTCGTACGCGGTGTGCCTGTGACGGACCCGATCACCACGTTCCTGCAGATGGCCGGCCACCTCTCGCTCGTGGAGCTGGTGGTGCTGGGCGACGCGATCGTCCGCCAGAAGCGCATCGCGCCGAGCCGCCTCGTCGAGGCGGCCAGGAAGAGCACCGACTACTACGCGGCAGCGGCCCTCCGCGCAGCGCTGTACGTGCGGAAGGGCGTCGACTCTCCGATGGAGACCCGCCTGCGGATGCTCATCGTCCTCGCCGGCCTGCCCGAGCCGGTGGTCAATGTCGTCCTGGTGCACGAAGACGGCTCGTGGCGACGCCGGTTCGACCTGTGCTATCCCAAGATCAAGCTGGTCGTCGAGTACAACGGGCGGCACCATCGCGAAGCGGAGCAGAGTGCCAGCGATCGAGTGCGCGCGCAGGAGCTGGCGCCCGAGGGCTACTTCATCCTGGCCTTCGAGGCCGAGAACATCTACGTCACTCCGCAGGCCACCTTGGAGCGGATCCGGCGACACCTGGTCCTTCGCGGCATGCGCGACGTGCCGAGCCTCAAGGACTCCTGGCGAGGTCACTTCGCCGCCTGAGCAGTTCCTGCTCCGGGCGATGAGGCGGTGAACCGAATCAGCGCCTTTGCGCTGAATCGGTCCGGTTGCACGCGTGAAACGGGTCCCATCCCGCGCCTTTGCGCTGAAATGGGCCGAGCGGGGACCGCAGGCAGCGGCGCCGAAGCAGAGCTAGCGGGCCCGACGGGCCAGCCGCTCGACGTCCATGATCACGACCGAGCGGGGCTCGAGCCGCAGCCAGCCGCGCGAGGCGAAGTCGGCCAAGGCTTTGTTGACGGTCTCGCGGGAGGCGCCGACCAGCTGGGCCAGCTCCTCCTGGGTGAGGTCGTGGTGGACGTGCACGCCGTCGTCGGCGGTGCGGCCGAACCGGTCGGCCAGGTCGAGGAGCGCCTTGGCCACGCGGCCGGGCACGTCGGAGAAGACCAGGTCGGCGACCACGTCGTTGGCCTTGCGGAGCCGGCCGGCCAGCTGGGTGAGCAGGCCGCGTGCCACGACCGGACGGCCCTCGAGCCAGCGGAGCAGGTCCTCGTGGGACAGCGAGGCGAAGGTCGTGTCGGTGACCGCGGTGACCGTCGCGGAGCGGGGACCGGGGTCGAAGAGCGAGAGCTCGCCGAACATCTGGCCCGGGCCCAGGATGGCCAGCAGGTTCTCCCGGCCGTCGGAGGAGGTGCGGCCCAGCTTCACCTTGCCGTCGAGGACGACGTAGAGCTTGTCGCCCGAGTCGCCCTCGTGGAAGAGGACGTCGCCGCGTCGCAGTCGCGTCTCGCCCATCGACGAACGCAGCGCGGTCGCCGCCTCGTCGTCGAGTGCGCTGAAGAGCGGCGCCTGACGAAGCACGTCGTTGTCCACTGGTTCCTCCGCCTCAGGCTCCTTCGGTTCAGAGCGCGCCCGAATCCTATCCAGTGGGATGGATCACAGGAACTACCGACCCGGGTGGACCTGTCGCCGCAGAGCGGTCGCCGGAGTCGGGGGCGGGGGTGGTCGCACCTATTCTGGACCGGTGCCCGACCCCCAGGCCTCCGCCGCCGGCGAGAGCCGCACCAGCCTGGTCCGGCGCGCCCGCAAGATCGACCGCGTCCTGGGGGAGACCTACCCCGACGCGAGGTGCGAGCTCGACTTCGACAACGCCTTCGAGCTGCTGGTCGTCACCGTGCTCAGCGCCCCGACCACCGACAAGCGGGTCAACGCCGTCCGTCCCACCCTGTTCGCCGCCTACCCCGACGCTCCCACGATGGCCGCGGCCCAGCGCGAGGACCTCGAGGCGATCATCGGGCCACTCGGCTTCTTCCGCGCCAAGACCGAGTCGCTGCTCAAGCTGAGCGCCGCCCTGGTCGAGCGGCACGGCGGCGAGGTGCCGCCCCGGCTGAAGGACCTGGTCGACCTGCCGGGCGTGGGCCGCAAGACGGCCAACGTCGTCCTGGGCAACGCCTTCGGCATCCCCGGCATCACGGTCGACACCCACTTCGGTCGGCTGTCGCGCCGGTTCGGCTGGACCGAGGAGACCGACCCCGTCAAGGCCGAGCACGCCGTGGGCGCGCTGTTCCCGCGCAAGGACTGGGTGATGCTCAGCCACCACCTGATCTGGCACGGCCGCCGGTGCTGCCATGCGCAGAAGCCGGCCTGCGGTGCCTGTCCGGTGGCGCGCTGGTGCCCGTCGTACGGCGAGGGGCCGACCGATCCCGAGGTGGCCGCGAAGCTGCTCCGCACCGAGGGCCGCGCGTGAGGCGTGGCCGAGCGCGGGCGGCGGCGGCCGCCGTCGCGCTGGTGCTGGCCGCGGGGCTGGCCGGCTGCAGCAGCGGCCACGACTTCGTACCGGGGCCCAACCCGGCGCCGGGGCCCGGACCGGCCCAGGTCGACGTCGACACCCCCGACCTCCGCGCGCTGAAGGCGGACGCCGGCATCGAGCCGTGCCGGCCCGGCCCGGGAGGCGGCGGCCTGCCCGCGCTGACGTTGCCCTGCCTCGGCGGCGGCGCGTCGGTCGACCTCTCCACCCTCCGGGGCCCGATGCTCATCAACGTGTGGCAGTCGGCGTGCGACGAGTGCCGGGTCGAGATGCCCGTGCTCCAGGAGTTCCACGAGCAGTACGCCGACACGGTGCCCCTACTGGGGCTCGACATGGCCGACACCTTCCCCGGATCGGCGCTCGAGCTGGCCCAGGACGGCGGGGTGACCTACCCGCTGGTGGCCGACCCCGGCGGCGACCTGATGGGGGAGAAGGGGTTCCCCCGGATCCCGGGCTACCCCGACACGATCTTCGTCGACGCCGACGGCGAGGTGGCCTACACCAAGATCGGCGTCATCGACTCGCTGGACGACCTGCGCGACCTGGTGCGCCAGCACCTCGGGGTCGACCTGTGACCAGCGACCTCCCCGACTGGCTGCGCCCGGTCGAGGAGGCCGCCCGCTCGATCACCGTCCACGAGCTCACCCGGTTCATGCCGCCGGAGGACGAGCAGCCCCGCGAGAGCGCGGTGCTGATGCTGTTCGGCGAGGGCCCGGACGGACCCGACCTCCTGCTCACCGAGCGCAGCCACACCATGCGCTCCCACCCCGGCCAGGTCTCCTTCCCCGGCGGCTCGGTCGACCCGGGTGAGACGCCTCAGGAGACCGCGCTCCGGGAGGCGGAGGAGGAGATCGGGCTGGAGCCGGCCGGCGTGGAGGTCTTCGCCGAGCTGCCCCAGCTGTGGCTGCCGCCCAGCAACTTCGCGGTGACCCCGGTCCTGGCGTGGTGGCGCGAGCCGTCGGCGGTGCACGCCGTGTCGACCGAGGAGGTGCACGCCGTCTACCGCGTGCCGATCAGCGAGCTCAGCGACCCCGCGCACCGCATCACGGTCACGATGCCGGGCGGGTGGCGCAACCCCGGCTTCCTCATCGGTGAGGACCGCGACGTCATCTGCTGGGGCTTCACCGCAGGCGTGATCCTGCGGCTCTTCGAGTACCTCGGCTGGACCGAGGACCGCCCCGACGCCCCGGAGCAGGAGCTGCCGGCGTACATGCTCGTGGGCAGGCGGCTGAACGCCGACGTGCAGCCCAACACCGAGTTCGAGGAGCGGCGCCGCGGATGAACGTCCTCGACTGGCTGCTGGTCGTGCTGGTGCTGGCCTACGCCGTCTCGGGCTACTGGCAGGGCTTCGTGACCGGCGCCTTCGCCACGGCCGGCCTGCTGCTGGGAGGGCTCTTCGGGGTGTGGCTGGCGCCGGTGGCGCTCGGCGACGCCAGCCCCT
Organism: uncultured Nocardioides sp.; assembly: GCA_964514085.1. GTDB lineage: Bacteria > Actinomycetota > Actinomycetes > Propionibacteriales > Nocardioidaceae > Nocardioides. The sequence goes on along the minus strand of CAZEPK010000028.1, from coordinate 1,167 downwards.
CGCTGCTGGTCTCGCTGGGTGCGCTCTTCATCGTCATCCTGGCCGCCTCGCTGGGTCAGGGCCTGCTGCAGTGGGGTGGGGCCAAGATCCGCGACCGGATCACCTGGCAGCCGGTGCGCGCCATCGACGCCGTCGGCGGCGCCGCGCTGAGCGCCTGCGCGGTGCTGATCGTGGCCTGGGCGCTCGGGGTCGCGGTCTCCGGCACCAAGATCGACGGGGTCACGCCGCTGGTGCAGAGCTCGGCGGTGCTGGCCAAGGTCAACAAGGTGCTGCCGGAGCGGGCCGGCGGGCTGCTCCAGGCCTTCAACAACGTGGTCGGCACCAGCTTCTTCCCGCGCTACCTCGAGCCGTTCTCGCCCGAGCGGATCGTCGAGGTCAAGCCCGGTGACGCGCGGATGAAGCGCGACCCCGACGTGACGCGGGCGGGCAGCAGCGTGCTCAAGGTGCGGGGCACCAACTCCTGCGGCCGCGGCATCGAGGGGTCGGGCTTCGTGTTCGCCCAGGACCGGCTGATGACCAACGCCCACGTCGTGGCCGGCGTCAGCGACCCGCAGGTGGTGGTCGGCGACGACACCCTGGACGCCCAGGTGGTCTTCTACGACTCCCACCTCGACGTGGCGGTCCTGAACTTCGACAGCGGTGCGATCCCCGTGCTGCCCTTCACCACGCCCGAGGCGCCGGCCCAGCCCAAGGACGCCGTGGCCATCCTGGGCTACCCGCAGGACGGGCCCTTCGACATCGAGAGCGGCCGGATCCGGGCCAAGCAGACGCTGCGCTCACCCGACATCTACGGCGACGGGGCGGTGATCCGCGACGTCTACTCCATCCGCGGGCTGGTCCGGCCGGGCAACTCCGGCGGGCCGCTGGTCGACTCGGCGGGCGAGGTGGTCGGCGTGGTGTTCGCGGCGTCGGTGACCGACGACGACACCGGCTACGCCCTCACCGCCGACCAGGTCAGGGACGCCGCCGACGAGGGCATCACCAGCGACAGCGAGCGCTCGACCGAGGGCTGCGCGGGGTAGAGCCGGGCTGGTGCTGGGCTGGTGCTGGGCTGGTGCTGGGCGGTTAGTGCTTGCCCCGCAGCGCCCGCGGGATGCCGCGACCCTGCTCGATCGCCTTCTCCGGCGGGCCGACCTGCCGGAGCTTCTTGTAGCCGATGAACCCCAG
>CAZEPK010000027.1:0-23338 GCA_964514085.1 uncultured Nocardioides sp. | reverse complement strand
CGTACGGCGCCGCTCGCCGCGCCGGTGGTTGGCCAGCACGCGGCGAGCCACGCCGTACAGCCAGGGCCGCAGCTCAGGACCCTGCGGCGCGTGCGCCAGCCTCCGCCACGCGACGAGGAACGTGTCGGCGGTGACGTCACCCGCGTCCTCGGGCCGGTCCACCCGGCGCAGCGCGAAGCCGAGGATCGCGTCGAAGTGCGCGGCGTACAGCTCGCGGAAGGCCCGCTCGCGGTCGTCGAGGGAGAGGGCCACGTCACTCACCTGTCCGGCAGCCGCCGGACCGTTGCAGGCGAGCTCCGACGACGGCCGCTCCTAGAGGATCGCGCCGGGCACGTAGGCCGCGGCGTCGGGGAAGCGGGCCGTGACCTCGGCGACCCGCCGCACGACCTCGCGGGTCTGCGCCACCGCGGCGCCGGTGAAGTCGATGGGTGCGGCGAGGAGGCCGGCCAGCTGCTCGGCCGTCAGCCCCAGGCGCGGGTCGGCGGCCAGCCGGGTCAGCACGTCGTTGCCCGCGGCGCCCCGGCGCATGTCGAGGGCCACCCCGACGGCCGCCTCCTTGATCGCCTCGTGGGCGACTTCGCGGCCCACGCCGTTGCGCACCGCGGCCATCAGCACCTTGGTGGTGGCCAGGAAGGGCAGGTAGCGGTCCAGCTCGCGCTGCACCACGGCCGGGAAGACCCCGAACTCGTCGAGCACGGTGAGGAAGGTCTGGAACAGGCCGTCGGCGGCGAAGAAGGCGTCGGGCAGCGCGACGCGTCGTACGACGGAGTCGGAGACGTCGCCCTCGTTCCACTGGTCGCCGGCCAGCTCGCTCACCATCGAGAGGTGGCCGCGCAGGACCACCGCGAGCCCGTTGACCCGCTCGCAGGAGCGGGTGTTCATCTTGTGGGGCATCGCCGACGAGCCGACCTGGCCCTCGGCGAACCCCTCGGTGACCAGCTCCTGGCCGGCCATCAGCCGGATGGTGGTGGCCAGGTTGGAGGGCGCCGAGACCAGCTGCACCAGCGCGGACACCACGTCGAGGTCCAGGGAGCGGGGATAGACCTGACCCACGCTGGTGAGCACCCGCTCGAAGCCCAGGTGGGAGGCCACCCGCGCCTCGAGCTGCTCCAGCCGGTCGTCGTCGCCGTCGAGGAGGTCGAGCATGTCCTGGCTGGTGCCCATCGGGCCCTTGATGCCCCGCAGCGGGTAGCGCGCCAGCAGCTCCTCGACGCGCTGCAGGCCCAGGAGCAGCTCGTCGGCGATGGTTGCGAAGCGCTTGCCCAGCGTGGTGGCCTGCGCGGCCACGTTGTGGCTCCGGCCGGCCATCACCAGGGCCTCGTGCTCGGTGGCCAGCCGCGCCATCCGGGCCAGCGCCGCGACGGTCCGGTCGCGGAGCAGCTCGAGGGACTGGCGGACCTGGAGCTGCTCGACGTTCTCGGTCAGGTCGCGGCTGGTCATGCCCTTGTGGATGTGCTCGTGGCCGGCCAGCGCGCCGAACTCCTCGATGCGCGCCTTCACGTCGTGGCGGGTGACCCGCTCGCGGGCGGCGATGGACTCGAGGTCGACCTTGTCGACCACGTCCTCGTAGGCCTCGACCACACCGTCCGGCACGTCGATCCCCAGGTCGCGCTGGGCCCGGAGCACCGCGATCCACAGCCGTCGCTCCAGCACGATCTTGTGCTCGGGCGACCAGATCTCGGCCAGGTCGGCCCCGGCGTAGCGGGTCGCGAGGACGTTGGGGACGGTCACGGGGCCATTGTCGCCGATCAGGGGCGCCAGTCGTCCCACGGCGACCACCAGCGCTCGTCGCGGTCCAGCAGGCCCACCACCTCGGGCGCGGCGGCCAGCACCCGCAGCAGGTCGTCGACGGCGAACCGGCCCTGGCCCAGCCGCGCGTGCAGGTCCTCCACGTCCTTCCACTCCCGCCGCCCGTCGGGGTGGACCACCAGGTCCAGCTCGAGGTCGTCGACGTCGATGCCGTCCGCCCGGCGCACGTAGGGCCGCTCGAAGTTGACGTACCAGCCCGTGAAGGTGCCCTCGGCGTCGAAGAACTTCCACACCGAGTACCACTCCCCCGGCCGCCGCAGTTTCAGCACGGTGGTGCCCAACCAGTGGGTCTGGTGCGACCACGGGTGCGGCCCGCCGGGGTGGTCGGGGAAGGTGAGCGGGGTGCCGTGGCGCTGGAGGCTCGCCAGCACCTCGTCGTCGGCCACGACCAGCTCGGGGAAGTGCAACCAGACCTGGCCGCCCCAGACCTCACGGACGGTGAGGGTCTCCCCTGCCGCGAAGCTCACCCGGTGGCCGCGGCGATGTCGGTGCGGTGCTGGGCCCCCTCGAAGGAGATCTCGGCCACGCCGGCGTACGCCGCGGTGCGCGCGGCGTCGAGGTCGGGGCCGGTCCCGACCACCGCCAGCACCCGGCCGCCGGCGGTGACGAGGTCCCCGTCGCGCAGGGCGGTGCCGGCGTGGACCACGTGCACGCCGGGCAGGGCGTCGGCGGCCTCCAGGCCGGTGATCACGTCACCCGACGAGGAGGAGACCGGGTAGCCCCCGCTGGCCAGCACCACGCCGACCGCGGCACCGTCGGCGAAGGTGGGCGGGTCCACCTCGGCCAGCCTCCCGGTGGCGGCGGCCATGAGCAGCTCGCCCAGCGGGGACTCGAGCAGCGCCAGGAGGGGCTGGGTCTCCGGGTCGCCGAACCGCACGTTGAACTCCACCACCTTCACGCCGCGCGAGGTGAGGGCCAGCCCGGCGTACAGCAGCCCGCTGAACGGCGTGCCGCGGTGGGCCAGCTCGTCGACGGTCGGCTGCAGGACCGAGGCCAGCACCTCCTCGACCAGGCCGGGCGGCGCCCAGGGCAGCGGCGTGTAGGCGCCCATGCCGCCGGTGTTGGGGCCGGTGTCGCCGTCGCCGATCCTCTTGAAGTCCTGGGCCGGCTGCAGCGGGCGGACGGTGGCGCCGTGGACCTCGTCCCAGCCGCACACCGCGAAGAGCGAGACCTCCGGACCGTCGAGGTAGTCCTCGATCACCACCCGCTCGCACCCCGCGGCGTGGGCCAGGGCCTCGGCCCGGTCCTCGGTGACCACGACGCCCTTGCCGGCGGCCAGGCCGTCGTCCTTCACGACGTACGGCGGACCGAGCTCGTCGAGCGCGGCCTCCGCCTCGGCGGGGGTGCGGCACACGAAGGCCCGGGCCGTCGGGACGCCGGCGGCGTCCATGACCTCCTTGGCGAAGGCCTTCGAGCCCTCCAGGCGGGCCGCCTCGGCGCTCGGCCCGAAGGCCGCGATGCCCGCCGCCCGCACCGCGTCGGCCACCCCGGCGACCAGCGGCGCCTCAGGACCCACCACGACCAGGTCGACCCCCAGCGAGGCGGCCAGCGCCGCCACCGCGGGGCCGTCCAGGGGGTCGACGTGGTGCAGCGTGGCGACCGCGGCCATCCCCGGGTTGCCGGGCGCGACGTGCACCTCGCTCACCCCGGGGTCGCGGGCCAGGGCCAGGGCCAGGGCGTGCTCGCGACCGCCGGGGCCGATGACGAGGGTCTTCACGGCGGACAGGCTATGAGTTCGTGCGCCGCGAGACCGACGCGGTGTAGGCGCCCGCCCGGTAGCGCAGGATCGGGTCGTCGGAGAGCTCGAGGCCGTCGACCACCCGGGTCGGGTCGAAGACCGTCGGCGTCCTGGTCATCAGACCACCCTCGGGGTCGGGCACCGCCGCCGTGACCTCGATCCGGCCGGCCAGCAGCTCGCGGGCGCCGGTCCACACCGACGTGGCGCTGTGCGGGTCGTGCCCCGGGCCGGCCATCTGCACCCACAGCTCGTGGGTCACCGGCCCGCGGGCCAGGCGGGCCGCCATCTCCTCGGAGAGCCGGTCGGGGCCGCGGTGCTCCTCCGGGAGCCGGTCGGCCGTGGTGGCGACCGGGCGGAAGACGTAGCGCACCCAGGTCCGGGTCCCCCCGGCGTCCAGCCAGCCGTAGGCGTGGATCGGGTAGAAGGTGACCTCGGCGAAGCTGGTGGGCGTGCCCACGGCGTGCGCGCGGAGCCCGGCCACCAGGGCGCCGGCCGTCCCGGGGTGGCGGGCCAGGAAGAGCGGCAGCCGGAGAGGCGCCAGGGCCGGCTTCGCGGCGGCCTCGGTCATGGCCACGAAGACGGCGGGGTCGTCGGTCGGGAAGCGGGGCGAGGTCTGGCCCAGCAGGTCGGTGGACGACCCGTCGGGCAGGCGGAACTTCACCGCCATCCCTCGCACGTCGGGCTTGGCGTCGGGCACGCTCGCGTCGCCCCCGGCGTTCGACCAGCGCACCAGCACCTCGTGCCGCCCGCCGTCGAGGTGGCCCGCCCGGCACAGCGCGGTGGCCTCGGGCGTGGCGGCGAAGGTGCCGGTCCAGAACCGGCCCTTGGCGTGCAGCGCGCGGTGCCCCGCAGGCCCCCCGAACGCCGCGCGCACGCGGTCGACGGCTCGTTCGGGACTCAGCACGCGCCTCAACCTAGGGCCAGCCGGACGCAGCCGTGCCCCGGACCGACGAGCGGACCGGGGCACGACCGAGGTGCCGAGCGGCAGGTCAGGCCTGGTTGGTGCGCACCTTGACGGTGGCGACCTTCGCGTCGTTCGCGAACACGACGACCTTGTGGGTGCCGGTGTTCTTCTTGAACGCGTAGACCAGCTTGGAGACCTTGGCGGCGTCCTGCTCGAAGGTCGCGACGGTGGCGCCGTCCACGACGACCCTCCAGCTGAGAGCCTTGCCCTGGGTGGTGCCCGCGGGCAGCGCGTCCGTGGTGAGGGCCAGCTTGGCGACGCGGTTCTTCTTCACCGTCGCGGAGACGGTGCCCGTGACGTCCTTGGTCACGACGGCCGGGGTGGCCGGGGTGTCGGTGAAGACGTACTCGGTGTCGTTGTAGGTCAGCGAGCGCAGGACGCCGTCACCCTTGACGCCGCTGCCGAGCGAGAAGCCGCCGGCGTAGACGCGCTCCGTGGTCAGCGCCGCACCCCACTGGGCCAGCGTGCCGTGGCAGTCGGAGCCGAAGCCGCCGCCGACGACCGGGCAGGTGATGCCGTTGGTCGCGGCCTTGGCGCTGCCGCCGGTGTACCACCACTCGGTGAGCGGCTGGCCCGGCTGGTTCGTCGAGTAGACCTGCTCGCCGACGAGGACGTTGTAGTCGTTGCCGTTGCCGGTGGTCGCGTCCTTGTCGAAGACGACCTGGGCGCCGGGCTGGGCGACCGTGCCGTACCACTGGTAGGAGACCGAGGTGGGCAGCTCGCCGGTCAGGGCGATGTACTCGGCCACCTTGTCGGTGCTGGTCGCACCCTCGGTGTAGAGGCGGACCCCCTCGGCGAGGAAGTCGTAGTGGCCGGTCGCCCGGGTGTCGCTGAGGGCGGTGACGAAGTCGGCCTTGCGCACCTGCTTGACGGTGACGGCCTGGGCCGGCGAGGCGGCGGCGACGAGGCCGAGCGCCAGGAGCGCGGCCGGGACGGCATGCGTGAGCTTCAAGATGTTTCTCCCCGTGATGATGCGCCCGGAGAGCCCGGGCGCCTGCGCACCGTAGGGCGGCGCGGTCCAGTCCACCGCATCGGCAACCCTTTGGGGTGACGGGGGATCAGAGCAGGTCGTGCACCACGATCGTCGCGTCGCGCTGCGGACCCACCCCGATCGCGGAGATGCGCGCCCCCGAGAGCTCCTCGACACGGCGCACGTAGGCCTGCGCGTTGGCGGGCAGCTCGGCCACCGTGCGGCAGGCCGAGATGTCCTCCCACCAGCCCGGGAGCTGCTCGTAGACCGGCACGGCGTGGTGGAAGTCGGACTGGTTGACCGGCATCTCGTCGTGGCGGGTGCCGTCGACGTCGTAGGCCACGCAGACCGGCACCTGGTCCAGCCCGGTGAGGACGTCGAGCTTGGTGAGCACGAAGTCGGTCACGCCGTTGACCCGCGCGGCGTACCGGGCGATCACCGTGTCGTACCACCCGCAGCGGCGGGGCCGGCCGGTCGTGGTGCCGTACTCCGCGCCCACCTTGCGCAGGTGCTCGCCGAAGTCGTCGTGGAGCTCGGTGGGGAACGGTCCCTCGCCGACGCGGGTCGTGTAGGCCTTCACGATGCCGATCACGCGGTCCAGCCGGGTCGGGGGGATGCCCGAGCCGGTGCAGGCGCCGCCGGCGGTGGCCGAGGACGAGGTCACGAAGGGGTAGGTCCCGTGGTCGACGTCGAGCAGCGTGGCCTGCCCGGCCTCGAGCAGGACGGTCTGGCCGCGGTCCAGCGCCTGGTTGAGCAGCAGCCCGCTGTCCACGACGTACGGCGCGAGGCGGTCGGCGAAGGAGGCCAGCTCGTCGACGATCTCGTCGACCTCGGGGGCGCGCCGGTTGTAGACCTTGGTGAGGATCTGGCCCTTGAGCTCCAGCACCCCCTCGACCTTGGCGCGCAGGATCTTCTCGTCGAAGAGGTCCTGGACCCGGATCCCGATGCGGTTCATCTTGTCGGCGTAGGTCGGGCCGATGCCGCGCCCGGTGGTGCCGAGGCGGCGGGTGCCGAGGAAGCGCTCGGTGACCTTGTCGAGGGTCTTGTTGTAGCTGGCGATGACGTGGGCGCTGGCGGAGACCTTGAGCAGCGAGGTGTCCACCCCGCGCCGCTCCAGCCCGTCGATCTCCTCGAACAGGACGCCGAGGTCGACCACCACGCCGTTGCCGATGACGGGCGTGCAGCCCGGGGTGAGGATCCCGCTGGGCAGGAGGTGGAGGGCGTACTTCTCCTCGGTCTCCCCCGTGCGGATCACGACGGTGTGGCCGGCGTTGTTGCCGCCGTTGAACTTCACGACGTAGTCGACGCGGCTGCCGAGCACGTCGGTCGCCTTGCCCTTGCCCTCGTCGCCCCACTGGGCGCCGATGATGGCGATCGCTGGCATTGGGTGCGGCTCCTTCGAAGAGGGGTCGGGGCCAGCCAGTAAGGATAGGGTCACCGGCGATGGACCCGCTCCTCGTGATCACCAACAGCGACGCCGGCGCCGACGACGAGGAGTCGTTGGAGCAGGCGCTGGCCGTGCTGCGCGCCCACACCTCGGTGGAGGTGCAGGCGACCTCCGACCCCGGCGAGCTCAACAGCGCCCTGCACCGGGCCGGGTCGCGCCGCATCGTGGTGGCCGGCGGCGACGGCAGCCTGCACGCGGTGGTGACCACCCTCTACCGGCGCAACGACCTGAAGAACGCCGTGCTCGGGATCCTGCCGCTCGGCACCGGCAACGACTTCGCCCGGACCAACGACATCCCGCTCGACGTGGTCGAGGCCGCCCAGGTCCTGGTGGACGGCGCGCCCCGGCCCATGGACCTCATCGTCGACGAGGTCGGCGAGATCGTGGTCAACAACGTCCACGCGGGCGCCGGGGCCCAGGCGGGCCGTCGCGGCGCCAAGTGGAAGGAGCGGCTCCACGCCCTCGGTGTGGGCAAGCTCAACCTCGGCAAGCTGGGCTACCCGATCGGCGCCCTGCAGGCGGCGGTGAAGCCGCCGTTCATCCGGGTCCTGGTGGAGGTCGACGGCAAGGTCCTCGTCGACATGGACGAGCCGATCCTGATGGTGGCGGTCGGCAACGGCGCCAACGTCGGCGGCGGCACCGAGCTGACTCCCCACGCCGACCCCGGCGACGGCAAGATCGACGTGATGGTGTCGCGGTCGATCGGGCCCTTCGCGCGCGTCGGGTACGGCGTCGCGCTGGTCTCGGGCAAGCACCCCGAGCGCGACGACGTGATCTACACCCGCGGGACCACGGTGACGGTGAGCGGCGAGGCGTTCTGGTGCAGCGCCGACGGGGAGATCTACGGCCCCGAGCGGCACCGGTCCTGGCACGTCGAGCCCGCGGCGTACTCCCTGGTCGTGCCCCGGTAGCGTTGCCGCCCGTGGCGAAGGCATCCGGTGACCCCCAGGACTGGGTGACGCGCGCCGCCGACGAGGCCGTCCGGCACGCCGGACCCGACGCCTCTCTGGTGACCGTCTCGTCGGGCGCCAGCCCGTCGGGGCGCGTGCACCTGGGCAACCTGCGCGAGTTCCTCACCGTGCACTTCGTGGCCGAGGAGCTCCGCCGTCGCGGCCTGCCCACCCGGCACCTCCACGTCTGGGACGACTACGACCGGTTCCGCAAGGTGCCGGCCGGGGTGGACCCGTCGTGGAGCGAGCACATCGGCCGGCCGCTGTCGAAGGTGCCCGACCCCGAGGGCTGCCACGCGTCGTGGGCCGAGCACTTCAAGCAGCCGCTGCGCGACGCGCTGCACGCCATGGGCGTGGAGATGGACGAGGTCTCGCAGACCGAGCGCTACGAGGCCGGCCACTACCGCGACGCCGTGCTGCAGGCGGTCGCCGCCCGCGACGCCATCGAGGCCGTGCTGGCCCGCCACCGCACCAAGGCGGCCGCTCCGCCCGAGCCGGAGAACGAGCAGGAGGCCGCCGCCCTGGCCGAGTCGGTCGCGGCGGAGGACGACGAACCGGTCGGCACCGGCGACCTGGCCCGCTTCCCCTACAAGCCCTACTGCCGCGACTGCGGCCGCGACACCGTCACGCTCACCTCCTACGACGACGAGTCGACCGAGCTGACCTACACCTGCGAGGTCAACGGCTACGAGGGCAGCACCGTGCTGTCCTCGCAGTTCGAGGGCAAGCTGGTGTGGAAGGTCGACTGGCCGATGCGGTGGGCATTCGAGCACGTCGACTTCGAGCCCGCCGGCATGGACCACGCCACGCCGGGCTCGTCGTTCACCGTCGGCCACACGCTGGTCGAGGACGTCTTCGGCATGCCGCGGCCGGCGTGGTTCGGCTACGGCTTCGTCGGCTTCGCCGGGGTCCAGAAGATGTCGTCGTCGGCGGGCGGCGCCCCGACCGCCGCGGACGCGCTGCAGATCCTGGAGGCACCGATCCTGCGGTGGCTCTACGTGCGCCGCAACCCGCGCCAGACCTTCAACATCGACTTCGGGCCCGAGGTGGTGCGCCTCTACGACGAGTGGGACGCCCTGGGCCGCAAGGCCGCCGACCCCGAGCGCCGGGACGCACAGGTGCTGGCCTTCGAGCGCGCCTCGGCCACCGCTTCGGCGGGCCCGCTGCCCACGCCCGCGGTCGTCGTACCGTTCCGCCTGCTGTCCTCGGTCGCCGACGTGACCGCCGGCTCGGCCGACCTCATCTCGCAGGTGGTGGCCAACGTCGGCCACCCGCACGCCTCGGTCGCCGACCTCGAGCCGCGGCTCTCCCGGGCGATGACCTGGACCCGCGACTACGTGCCGGCCTCCGACCGCACCACCGTCCGCACCACGCCCGACGTCTCGCGGCTGGAGTCGTTGGACGAGGACGAGCAGCTCTGGCTGGCCCAGCTCCTCGACCGGCTCCCCGACGAGCTCGACCTCGACGCGACCACCTCGCTGGTCTACGGCGTCCCCAAGCTGGCCCGCGGCCTGGGCCTCGACGACGACCCGACCGACCAGGTCAAGGCCGACCAGAAGGCCTTCTTCAAGCTGCTCTACAACCTCCTGGTCGACGCCGACCGCGGCCCCCGCCTGCCCACCCTCTTCGTCGCCCTCGGTGCCGACACCGTGCGGGCCCTCCTGACCCCGCCCGCCGCCGCCCCGCCCCCGTAGGGGTAACTCACCGTTCGTGCTGCTTCTGCAGCGTTCGAACGCCATGGAAGCCGACCGAACGGTGAGTTGCCCGAAATAGCTGGGCCGGCCCGGGCTCGTCCACAGATGCCCGGAGCCGCGGTACGACGACCGCGCCGCCGGGCAGGGACGGGCATGAACGTCAAGGCACAGGCGGTGCTGAGCGCCAACCACGGCCTGATCACCCGCCCGCAGGCGCTGGACGCCGGGCTGACCAGCGCCGACATCCGGTTCCTGTTGCGCTCCGGCCGACTCGTGCTCGTCAGGCGAGGGGTCTACGCGGACGCCGAGGTGTGGGCGGCGCTCGACGAGGACGTCGGGCGCCCGCGGCTCGAGACCCGTGCCGCGCTGGCCACCATGCGCCGCGCGTGGGTGGTCAGCCACGACTCCGCGGCGCACGAGCTCGGACTACGGGTCCTCACGCCACCGGACCCGCACGTCCACATCACCAGGCCGGGCACGACAGGGGCGTGGACCAAGTTCGGCGTGAAGCACCACCTAGCGGCGTTCAGCGACGACCAGGTGGTCGAGGTCGACGGCCTCCGCGTCCACGACATGGCCAGGGCGGCGGTCGACGTCGCACGCGAGCACGGGACGCCGTACGGCGAGATCGCGTGCGACTCGGCCATGCGTCACGGCGTCACCCGAGCGGCGCTCGACTGGCCGTGGCGCCGATGACCTATTGGCCGTACTCACGACGAGCGCGCGAGGCGGTCGCCTTCGCCAGCCCGCACGCGGAGAGCATGCTGGAGACCCTCGGCCGGCTCCTGGTCGAGGCGCTCGCGATAGGCGTCGTCGACCCGCAGTTCCCGGTCGCCCTGGACGGCGGTCGCGTGGTCTGGGGTGACCTGCGCGTCGGCCGCCACATCTTCGAGGCGCACGGCAAGGTCAAGTACCTGCCCACGGCGATGGGCGGCGTCGCGGACCGTCCGATCGCCGAGGTCGTGTGGGAGGAGAAGAAGCGCGAGCGACTGCTGCACCGGGAGGGTCTCGGCACGTCCTCGATCCTGTGGGAGGACTACTGGAACCCTGACCGCGCCAGCGTGCTCAGGCGGATGCGCGCGGAGTACGCCGACACGGTCGAGCGCTTCGGCTCCGAGCTGCCCGAGCACCTCGCACGCAACGCCCGCGAGCTGCGGGCCAGGCTCGGTCCGCGGCGCCTGCGCGGAGCCTGACCCACCTGCCGGTCGGTCCCGGCCGGGCGTCGGCCAGGCGTGCAGGTAACTCACCGTTCGGTCTGCTTCTGCAGCGTTCGAACACCATGGAAGCCGACCGAACGGTGAGTTACCCCGAGATCACTGGCCGGCGAACAGGACGTCGTACGCCGTGGGGCTGGAGTCGCGCAGGAAGTCGCGGCAGCGCTCGTACTCGCCGGTCTCGCCGATGACCTTGGCCGACTGGGACAGCAGGGCCAGGCAGCCGAGGAAGCCGCGGTTGGGCTCGTGCTCCCACGGGACCGGGCCGTGGCCCTTCCAGCCGTTGCGGCGCAGGAGGTCCAGGCTGCGGTGGTAGCCGACGCGCGAGTAGGCGTAGACCGTGAGCGGGTCGGCCTCCTCGGCCGCGGCCAGCGAGGCCACCGCCAGCCAGGCGACGGGCGAGGCGGGGTGGCGGCGTACGACGTCGCCCGGCGCCATCCCGGCGTCCAGGTCGTCCTGGGCGGGGTCGCGGGGCAGCTCGGTGGGCGGGGGGCCGGCCATGAGGTCCTGGCCAAAGGGGGTGGTCACGCAGGCATTGTCCCCGGTCGGGCCCGAGGGTCGCCGGTGGAGGGCGGTCAGCGGCCGGGATGAACTGTCGGCGCGCCGGTGTTGGCTGCTGTCATGACCCAGCCCGCCTCCCCCGCGACGTCGACCGCGCCCGTCGAGGAGAAGGACCCCTGGCCCGCGCTCTTCGCGCTCTGCCTCGGGTTCTTCATGATCCTGGTCGACACCACCATCGTCTCGGTCGCGACGCCGGCCATCATCGACGACCTCGGCGCCAGCGTGAACGACGTGGTGTGGGTGACCAGCGCCTACCTGCTGGCCTACGCCGTCCCGGTGCTGATCACCGGCCGCCTCGGCGACCGCTACGGGCCCAAGAACCTCTACGTCGCCGGCCTGGCGGTCTTCACGCTCGCGTCGCTGTGGTGCGGGCTGACCGGCTCCATCGAGATGCTGATCCTGGCCCGCGTGGTCCAAGGCGTGGGCGCCTCGATGATCACCCCGCAGACGATGGCGATCATCACCCGCATCTTCCCGCCGGCCCGCCGCGGCGCTGCGATGGCGCTGTGGGGCGCGACCGCGGGCGTGGCCACGCTGGTCGGGCCGATCCTGGGCGGCGTCCTGGTCGACGGCCTGGGCTGGGAGTGGATCTTCTTCATCAACGTGCCGGTCGGCGTGCTGGGCATCGTCCTGGCCCTCCGGCTGGTGCCGTCGCTGCCCACCAACAACCACCGCTTCGACTGGCTCGGCGTCGCGCTCAGCGGCGTGGGCATGTTCCTGATCGTCTTCGGGCTGCAGGAGGGCAAGCAGAAGGACTGGGCCGGGTGGATCATCGCCATGATCGTCGGCGGCGTCCTGATCATGGTGGCCTTCGTGGTCTGGCAGGCCCGCAACCGGGCCGAGCCTCTGGTGCCGCTCGGCATCTTCCGCGACCGCAACTTCTCGCTGGCCAACGTCGCCATCACGGTCATGGGCTTCACGGTCACCGCGATCCTCTTCCCGTTCATGCTCTACGCCCAGCTGGTCCGCGGCCTCAGCCCCACCCGGGCGGCGCTGCTGCTGGTGCCGATGGCGCTCATGTCGCTCCTGCTGGCCCGCCCGATCGGCTCGCTGACCGACCGCATCCACCCGCGGCTGATCCTCACCGTCGGCTTCAGCCTGCTGTTCGTGTCCTACCTCTGGACCTCCTACGAGATGACGCCCGACTCCTCGACGCTGGAGATCCTGCTGCCCATGGCGCTGCTCGGCATCGCCAGCGCGATGATCTGGGCGCCCAACTCCGCCACCGCCACCCGCAACCTCCCGGTGCAGCAGGCGGGCGCCGGCGCGGGCGTCTACAACGCCACCCGCCAGGTCGGCGCGGTGCTGGGCTCGGCCGCCATCGCGGTGTTCATGGACGCGCGGCTGGCCGCCGTGGGGCTGCAGCTCGACCCGGCCGAGGGGAACGCCGGCGGCAAGCTGCCCGCGCAGGTGCTCGGCCCGTTCAGCGACGCGATGCAGCAGGCGCTCCTGCTCCCGACCGGGGTGGTGCTCATCGGCCTGGTGGCCGCCATCTTCTTCGAGCAGCCGCGGCACGCCGGGTACGCCGAGGCCTCGGGCCGCCCTAGTGCAGGCGCTTCGGCCGACGCCGGACCCGCAGCAGCAGCGTCAGCAGGCTGAGCATCAGCAGCGGGCCCCACACGAAGGCCCCGCGGAGGTTGAGCGGCGTGGTGGCGATGAGGGGCGCGGCGGTGCCCGACTCGCGCGGCGCGTCGGCCTGAGGTGCGTCGGCCTCGTCGGTGGCCTCGCTCGTCGGCTGCGGCTCCGCCGTCGGCAGCGTCGACGGGGTGGGCAGGTCCGGCCCCCCGGTCGGCTCGACCGCGGTGCCGGCCGTCGAGGTCTCCGACGGCGTCGGAGGCGGCGGCGGTGGCTCCGAGGTCCCCTCGGTGGCGGGGTCGGTCGGCGCCGAGGTGGGCGTCGGCGTGGGGGTGGAGGTCGGCTGGACGACCGGCGGGAGCTCGCGCACCTTGTTGGTGACCGTGGCGCCGAGGGTGCGCCGCTTGGCCACGACCACCAGCTCCGGGGAGACGGTCGGCGCGACCCAGGAGCGCAGCGGCGCCGGCGGGGCGTCGAGGCGCTCGGTGACCGTGCAGCTGGCGCCGGCGGGGAGCGCGTCCGAGAGCACCCGCGGCTCGGCCGAGGCGCGCAGCTTCCAGGTGTTGTCGGCGGGTGTCACGTCGACCCCGTCGAGCGTGCACTCGAAGCGGCCCTCGAAGTAGCGGTTGCGGTCGACCACGTGGTCGGGGTCCACCAGCTCGACGTCCAGCGAGAGGGTCGTCAGGTGCACGGGGTCGGCCGCGCAGGACAGCTGCGGGTTCTGCAGGAACGGGTAGGCGTGCAGCTCACCGAGGCCGGTGTGCACCAGGTCGCCCCCGACCAGGATGCGGCCGTTGGTGCCCACGCCCGCGAGCGTGGTGGTGCTCGGGGTGCTGGGGACCAGCAGCGAGCCGGGCAGCTGGGCCAGGCCGCCGACGGCGACCGAGGCGGCGGCCGGCGCGTTCCACAGCAGGTGGGTGGCCAGGTCGGCGAAGGCGGGGTCGGCCAGCGGGTCGACCACCGACCCGTCGGCGCCCAGCAGCGCGTCCACGTCGAGGTCGACGACCGGGCCGCTGAGGTTGACCACGACGTCGGCGCCGGCCGGCACCCCCACCAGCTGCAGGGTGCGGCCGAGCGGGCCGGCGGTGCCGAGGGTGGCTCCGTCGACCTCGAAGACCTGCGTGGTCGACAGGCCGTCGCCGGTCAGCGTGATCGCCGCGTCCGTCACCTCGACGGTGCCGGTCGCGGGGAGGGCGGCGTACGCCGCGGACATGGGGCCGAGCTGGCTGGCCAGGTCGAGGTAGGGCGAGGTCGCGTCGGCGATGCCCTCGTCCACGGTGCCGCCGTGGCCGTCGAGGTCCACCCCGGTGGCGCTCCCGCCGACCACCAAGTCGCCGCCGAGGCCCTGGCCGACGTCGACGTGCGTGCCCAGGGCGGTCGAGAGGTTGCCGCCGACCACCAGCATGTCGCTGCCGGCGTACGGCGTGACCTGCGAGCCGAGCAGCGTGGCACCGACCTCGTAGGAGCCGGGCAGGTCGCGCGCGAACGTCGCGTTGCCCAGCGCGACCACGGTGCCCTCGGCCCCGCCGGCGGCGCCGGCGACCTGGAGGTTCCCGCCCACCAGGACCGAGACGTTGCCGTCGTAGGTCTCGGAGTGCGGCGCGGCGCGGAGGGCGGGCCAGCTCGGCGGGCAGGCGTCAGCGCCGGCGAGCGCTGCGCTCGTCGCCGTCCTCGTCTCAGCCGCCGCCTGCACCGTCCCGAATGCCGTCGTCGCAGCCAGAAGGCAGGCGGCAACGGCCCCCGAGATGGTGTGACGGCTTGGGGTCGTCACCCTCTGAGTTCTACACGCCCCGGAGCGGCTCCGCAGGAGAACTGGCGAACTTCTGGGCACTTCGGGAAAAAGACCCTTAGGGGTATGTCACGAAGGGTGGGATCAGGACAGCGCGTGACCCGCCGAGCGCAGGTGCTGGCAGGCCTCGAGCACCCGCGCCGCCATGCCGGCCTCGGCGGCCTTGCCCCAGGCTCGCGGGTCGTAGAGCTTCTTGCTCCCGACCTCGCCGTCGACCTTGAGCACGCCCTCGTAGTTGCTGAACATGTGCCCCGCGACCGGCCGCGTGAAGGCGTACTGCGTGTCGGTGTCGACGTTCATCTTGACCACGCCGTAGTCGACGGCCGCGCTGATCTCCTCGGCGGTCGAGCCGGAGCCGCCGTGGAAGACCAGGTCCAGCGGCCGGGAGCCCTCGGGGAGCCCGAGCTGCTTGATGACCGCCTCCTGGGCGTTCTTCAGGATCTCGGGGCGCAGCTTGACGTTGCCCGGCTTGTAGACGCCGTGGACGTTGCCGAACGTGAGGGCGGTCAGGTAGCGACCCTTCTCGCCGGTGCCGAGCGCGGCCACCGTGGCCAGGGCGTCCTCGGGCGTGGAGTAGAGCTTCTCGTCGATGGCGCCCTCGACGCCGTCCTCCTCGCCGCCGACCACGCCGACCTCGATCTCCAGGACGATGTTGGCCTTGCGGCAGGTCTCCAGCAGCTCCTCGGCGATCTGCAGGTTCTCCTCCAGGGGCACCGCCGAGCCGTCCCACATGTGCGACTGGAACAGCGGCTGCTCCCCGCGCGCGACCCGCTCGACCGAGATGTCGAGCAGCGGCCTGACGAAGCCGTCGAGCTTGTCCTTAGGGCAGTGGTCGGTGTGCAGCGCGATGGTGACGGGGTAGTTCTTGGCCACCTCGTGGGCGTAGGCCGCGAGCGCGACCGAGCCGCTCACCATGTTCTTCACGTTCGGCCCCGAGAGGTAGTCCGCGCCGCCGGTGGAGACCTGCACGATCCCGTCGGAGCCGGCCTCGGCGAAGCCCTGCAGGGCGGCGTTGAGGGTCTGCGAGGACGACACGTTGATGGCGGGGAACGCGTAGTTGCCCTTCTGGGCGGCGTCCAGCATCTCGGCGTACTTCTCGTGGGTCGCGATGGGCATGGGAGAAAGCCTAGTGCCGGGGCGTGCCTACTCTCGAAGGGTGGACAGAGTCGTGAAGCTGCACCGCTCGACCCGCGCCTCGACCGTGGACCAGGACGCCGACGCGGTGTGGTCCGTGGTGGCCGGCGCGGACGCCGGGCGGCACTGGTACGTCGACGCGCTCCCCTTCGTGGTCCGCGGCGCCCTCGACCGGGCGCTCGGCGGTGAGGGCCGGCGCTGGCCGGTGCCCGGCACCGACGTGCTGCGGGCCGGGGACACCGCCGGCTTCTGGCGGGTGACCCGGTCCCGGGCGCACAGCCTGGAGCTCGAGGCCGACGTGCGTGCCCCCGGACGCGTCCTCATGGAGACCGAGGTGGTGGCCGACGGGCCGGCGCGGTGCACCGTGCGCCAGAGCATCACCTTCGAGCCGAACGGGCTGGCCGGGCAGCTGTACATGCTGGCCGACCTGCCTGCGCGCGAGGCGGTGGTCGAGCTCGCCCACCGCGCGCTGCTGGCCGAGCTCGGCCCGGCCGCCTGAGCGCAGCCGGGCCGGCTCTCTGAGCCGGGGGTCAGCCGCGCCAGGCCGGACCGTCGTCCGACAGGTCGGCGTGCGCCCGCACCCAGGCGTGCATGGCGATGGCCGCGGCCGCCGAGGCGTTGATGGAGCGGGTGGAGCCGAACTGCGCGATCGAGAACGTCGCGTCGCAGGCCTCCCGCGCCCCCTCGGAGAGGCCCGGCCCCTCCTGGCCCAGCAGGAAGCAGACCCGGCGCGGCACCTCGGTGGTCTCCAGGTGCAGCGAGCCCGGCAGGTTGTCGATGCCCCACAGCGCCACCGGCCCACCCTCCGCCTGCGCCAGGTGGGCGGCCAGGGCCGGCACGTCCGGGTGGTGCACGACGTGCTGGTATCGGTCGGTGACCATGGCCCCCCGCCGGTTCCAGCGCCGGTTGCCGACGATGTGGACCTCGCGGGCCAAGAAGGCGTTCGCGGAGCGGACGATGGTGCCGATGTTGAAGTCGTGCTGCCAGTTCTCGATCGCCACGTGGAAGTCGTGCCGGCGGGCGTCGAGGTCGGCCACGATCGCGGCCATGGACCAGTAGCGGTAGCGGTCCACGACGTTGCGCCGGTCGCCCTCGGCCAGCAGCGTCGCGTCGTACTCCTCCCCCGTCGGCCAGGGTCCCGCCCAGGGCCCGACCCCGACCTCGGCAGGCCCGTGCGGCACGGGGTCGTACGGCGCGCGCTCGTCGGGCTCCACGCTCAGACAGTAGACAGACGGCGGACCTGCAGGAGAGGTGCGGGCGAGGCACGTAGCATTGGCGCCGTGACCGTGCTCCCGGACCTCGGCCCGGTCGTGCAGCCCCTGCTCCTCGGGATCAAGTGGCTGGACCCGGAGTGGCTGCAGCACGAGTACGGCTCGGCGTTCATCTGGATCGCCCTGCTGATCGTCTTCGTCGAGTGCGGGCTCTTCTTCCCATTCCTGCCCGGCGACACGCTGCTCTTCGCCCTGGGGCTCTTCATCGCCGGCAGCAACGCGACCGGCTACACGGTGGTCGGCGTCGCCAGCGAACCCGTGGAGCTGGTGATCGCGGTGGTGCTGCTGACCGTGGCGGCCTTCGCGGGCAACGTCGCCGGCTACGAGATCGGGCGACGGGTCGGGCCACCGCTCTACGAGCGGGACGGGCGGATCCTCAAGCGGAAGTACCTCGACAACACCAGCGCCTTCTTCGACAAGCACGGCAACAAGGCCCTGGTCATCGGGAGGTTCGTGCCGTTCGTGCGGACCTACATCACCCTGGTCGCCGGCATCACGATGATGGACCGGCGCCGGTTCTTCGCCTGGAGCGCCGTGGGTGCGGTGCTCTGGGTCGTCTCGGTCACGCTGCTCGGCTACTTCCTGGGGGCGGCGTTCCCCTGGCTGGGCGAGAACATCGACTACGTCACGGTCGCGATCCTGGCCTTCACCGTCGTCCCGCTGGCCTGGGAGTGGCTCCGGCACCGCCAGGACCGGGACGAGGACCGTGGCCACGACCCGGTCGACCCGATCGAGCCGGTCGAGCGCCCCGCGGCCGACGGGTCGGTCTGATCCCCTTCCCGGCCTGCGACTGAGCTCCGGGTCTCAGCCCGCTTCGGCGCGCGCGGCGTCGAGGTCCGCCTTGGTCAGCACCGGGCGCACCTCCAGGCCCACGTCGGCGAGCGGGTTCTCGCCCGCCGGGCTCCGGTCGATCGCGCAGACGACCACCTCGACGGTGGCGCCCAGCGCGCGCAGGGCGGTGGTGGCGTCGCGCACGGCCCCGCCGGTGGTGATGACGTCCTCGACCAGCGTGACCCGGCGGCCCGCGACGTCGGGTCCCTCGGCCAGCTTGCAGGTGCCGTACTCCTTGGCCTGCTTGCGCACGAAGAGGGCCGGGAGGTCGGTGCGGGCGCTGAGCACGGTGGCGATCGGGATGCCTCCCATCTCCAGGCCGCCGAGGAGGTCGGTCCCCTCGGGCACCAGCTCGACCATCGCGTCCGCGACCCTGGCCAGCAGGGCGGGCGTCGTCTCGAAGAGGTACTTGTCGAAGTACTCGTGCGACACCTGCCCCGAGCGGAGCGTGAAGGTGCCGGACAGCCGGCAGGCGGCGTCCACGTCGGCGGCCAGCGCCTGGTCTGAGCTCACGGGGCCATCCAACACGATGGCTTGCGCCCCGGGCGGCGGTGGCTGGGCCACGGTCGTCCCCGTGGAGAACGGGTGCCTGGACACCGCCCACCTGTGGAGGACGGGTGCAGGCCCACCGCCCCACGGGGCGCACGGCTCAGTAACGTGCCGGAGGTGACCTCGCTCGCCACCCGGCTCCAGGGCATCGCGCCGACGATCTTCACCGAGATGTCGGCGCTGGCCGTCCGGACCGGCTCGGTCAACCTCGGGCAGGGCTTCCCCGACCAGGACGGGCCGCCGGCGGTGATCGCCGAGGCGGTCCGCGCCCTCGAGCACGGCGGCAACCAGTACGCGCCCGGTCCCGGGCGGCCCGAGCTGCGCCAGGCGATCGCGCGCCACCAGGAGCGTCACTACGGACTGGTCCTGAACCCCGACCGCGAGGTGGTGGTGACCACCGGCTGCACCGAGGCCGTCGCGGCGGCGCTGCTGGGGCTGGTGGACCCGGGCGACGAGGTGGTGGTGCTGGAGCCGTACTACGACTCCTACGTCGCGATGCTCCAGATGGCGGGCGGCGTACGCCGGCCCGTCACGCTGCGGGCCCCGGACTTCCGCCTCGACCTCGACGAGCTGCGGGCGGCGGTCACGCCGGCCACGAGGTTCGTCCTGCTCAACAGCCCGCACAACCCGACCGGGACGGTGCTCACCCGCGAGGAGCTGCAGGCGGTGGCCGACCTGGCCGTCGAGCACGACCTCGTGGTCATCACCGACGAGGTCTACGAGCACCTCACCTACGACGGCGCCGCCCACGTGCCGATCGCCACGCTGCCCGGGATGGCTGAGCGGACCCTGACGCTGTCGAGCGCCGGGAAGTCCTACTCCTTCACCGGGTGGAAGGTGGGCTGGGCCACCGGGCCGGCCGAGCTGGTCGGCGCCGTGCTGGCGGCCAAGCAGTGGCTGACGTTCACCTCGGGCTCGCCCCTGCAGCCGGCGGTGGCGCTGGCCCTCGACGAGGAGCCCGACTTCCCGCTGGCGCTGGCCCGCGACCTCGGCGAGCGCCGCGACCTCCTGCTGGACGGGCTCCGGGCGGCCGGGCTCACGGCGTACGTCCCGGAGGGCGCGTACTTCGCGACCGCGTCGGTCAGCGGGCTCGGCTGGCCCGACGGGCTGGCCTTCTGCCGCGCGCTGCCGGAGCGGGCCGGCGTGGTGGCCATCCCGACCCAGGTCTTCTACGACGACCAGGCCGATCCCGCCGGCGGGCGGGACCTGGTGCGCTTCGCCTTCTGCAAGAGCCGCGAGGTGATCGCGGAGGGCGCGGCCCGGCTGGCCCGCGCCGACCTGCACATGTAACTCCGTGTCCGGACCACTAGGTCGGGGTCAGGACCCGTGGGTAGTGGTCGCAACACGGAGTTACAGGCGGCGGCGGGGGGCGGAGAGCCAGGCCCGCGAGTCGGGGCGCTGGAGCAGGACCACGGTGGCGATGCCGGCCACGATCGGGACCAGCGCGAGACAGGCCAGGGCGGCGGAGACCGAGAGGGCCAGGGCGGCCCAGGCCACCCGGCGCCAGACCAGCAGGGTGAGGACCGCGGCGACGGCGGACCAGACCACGAGGACCACCGACACCACGACCAGCAGGCGGGTGAGGTCGCTGTCGGACATGGTCAGGTCGGGGTTCTGGCGGCGCATCTCCTCGCGCAGGGTCTCCGGCGCCACCAGCAGCTCGACCAGCACCGCGGAGAACATCAGGAACACCACGGCCGTCGAGGCCCAGACGATCGCGCAGGCCCAGACCACCGGGACCGGCCGGTCGGCCGTGGAGCGGGTCGACCCCGCGGCGTACGGCGCGGCGTAGAGCGGCGGCCCGGACGGCGGCGGCAGGTCGAGCAGCGGGCTGTGCCCAGCCGGCGACCCCGTCGAGCCGGGCGTGGACGTCGCGGAGGGCTCAGGCGGCCAGGACCGGGGCGCGGGACGCTCCGGCGCCGCGCGGGTGATCCCGTCGAACCAGTCGCGCGCCGGCTGGAACCACAGCATGACGATCGCGGCGGTCACCACCGCCGAGGCGAAGCCGCCCCCGACGAAGCCGGTCACGAACAGCGGCGCGGCCAGCAGGGACAGCGCGAGCCGGGCGCC
The DNA here is from genome assembly GCA_964514085.1 of uncultured Nocardioides sp. Taxonomy (GTDB): domain Bacteria; phylum Actinomycetota; class Actinomycetes; order Propionibacteriales; family Nocardioidaceae; genus Nocardioides. Next base: position 2,772 of record CAZEPK010000027.1, on the reverse strand, counting down.
CTTGGAGCGCTGGAGCACCTGCCAGCCGAGGATGGCGGTCGTCGCCGCACACGCGGCGGCCACCATCGAGGCGATCCGCAGGATGGTCTGCGCGCCCGAGACGGTGAGCCCGAGCGAGTCACCGGGCGGTGAGGCGAGGTAGGCCTCGATGGCCTCCTTGGTCTCGAGGGACCGCAGGTCGGCCACCCGGCTGAACGCCATCAGCACCACGATCACCGAGCCCGCGACCACCAGCCACCCGGCGATGGCGACCTGGGGCGGGCGCGCAGGCTTCGACTCGCTCATGGGCTCCAGTGTGACGGGCCTGCCCCGCAGATTCCCGCGCTCCCCCGCAGAAGGTGCAGCGGGGGAGCGCGGGATCCACCGGGTACCCGATGGTTCCCGCCCCGGGCCGCCGGTCAGCCGGCGGTGAGCACCAGGCCGTCGCCGGAGCCCTCGGGGGCGCGGTCGACGCTGACCGAGCCGCCGTCGCCGACCTCGCCGCCGATCAGCATCCGCGAGAGCGGGTCGCCGATCGCCGACTGGATCAGCCGGCGCAGCGGACGGGCGCCGTAGGCCGGGTCGTAGCCCGCCTCGGCCAGCCAGGCGCGCGCGGCGTCGGTGACCCGGATCGTGATCCGGCGCACCGCCAGCCGCTTCTCGAGCAGGGCCAGCTGGAGGTCGACGATCCGGGCCAGCTCCTCGCGGGCCAGGGCGTCGAAGATGACGATCTCGTCGAGGCGGTTGAGGAACTCCGGCTTGAAGGAGGCCCGCACCGTGGCCAGCACCGACCCCTTCTTCTTCTCCGCGTCCAGCGCCGGGTCGACCAGGTAGGCCGAGCCGAGGTTGCTGGTCAGCACCAGCAGCGTGTTGCGGAAGTCGACCGTGCGGCCCTGGCCGTCGGTCAGCCGGCCGTCGTCGAGGACCTGCAGCAGGATGTCGAAGACCTCCGGGTGCGCCTTCTCGACCTCGTCGAGGAGCACCACGCTGTAGGGCCGCCGGCGCACGGCCTCGGTCAGCTGGCCGCCCTCGTCGTAGCCGACGTAGCCGGGAGGCGCACCGACCAGGCGCGAGACCGAGTGCTTCTCGGAGTACTCGCTCATGTCGATGCGGACGATCGCCCGCTCGTCGTCGAAGAGGAAATCGGCCAGCGACTTGGCCAGCTCGGTCTTGCCCGTGCCGGTGGGCCCGAGGAAGAGGAAGGAGCCCGTGGGCCGGTTGGGGTCGGCGATGCCGGCCCGCGAGCGGCGTACGGCGTCGCTCACCGCGCGCACGGCGTCCTTCTGGCCGATCAGCCGCTCGCCGATGACCTCCTCCATCCGGAGCAGCTTGGCGGTCTCGCCCTCGAGCAGCCGCCCGGTGGGGATGCCGGTCCAGGCCTCGACCACGTCGGCCACCTGCTCGGCGCCGACCTCCTCGCCGACCAGCGGCTCGAGACCGGACGCCTCGGTCGCCTCGACCGCGGCGATCTGCGCCTCGAGGGTCGGGATCCGGCCGTAGAGGATCTCGCTGGCCGACTCCAGGTTGCCCTCGCGGGCCAGCTTGTCGGCCTCGATGCGCAGCTGGTCGAGCTGGCGGCGCAGCTCGCCCTCGCCCTCGAGCGAGGTCTTCTCGCGCTCCCAGCGGGCGTCGAGCCCGCGCAGCTCCTCCTCCTTGTCGGCGAGGTCCTGGCGCAGCGCGGCGAGCCGCTCGACCGACGCGTCGTCGGTCTCCTTGGCCAGCGCGTACTCCTCCATCTTGAGCCGGTCGACCTGTCGGCGGAGCTGGTCGATCTCCTCCGGGGAGGACTCGATCTCCATGCGCAGGCGGGAGGCGGCCTCGTCGATGAGGTCGATGGCCTTGTCGGGCAGCTGCCGGCCGGTGATGTAGCGGTCGGAGAGCGTGGCCGCGGCCACCAGGGCGGCGTCGGTGATGCGGACGCCGTGGTGCGCCTCGTACTTCTCCTGGATGCCGCGCAGGATCTGGATGGTGTCCTCGACGGTCGGCTCCCCCACGAACACCTGCTGGAAGCGGCGCTCCAGCGCCGGGTCCTTCTCGATGCGCTCGCGGTACTCGTCGAGCGTGGTCGCGCCGATCATGTGCAGCTCGCCGCGGGCCAGCATGGGCTTGAGCATGTTGCCGGCGTCCATGGCGGAGTCACCGCCGGCGCCGGCCCCCACGACCGTGTGCAGCTCGTCGATGAAGGTGATGACCTGGCCGCCGGCGTCCTTGATCTCCTCGAGCACGGCCTTGAGCCGCTCCTCGAACTCGCCGCGGTACTTCGCTCCGGCCACCATGGCGGCCAGGTCGAGGGAGAGCACCCGGCGACCCTTGAGGGAGTCGGGCACGTCGCCGGCCACCACGCGCTGGGCCAGCCCCTCGACCACGGCGGTCTTGCCCACGCCGGGCTCGCCGATCAGGACGGGGTTGTTCTTGGTGCGGCGCGACAGCACCTGGATGACGCGGCGGATCTCGGCGTCCCGGCCGATCACCGGGTCGAGCTTGCCGTCCTCGGCCGCCTCGGTGAGGTCGACGCTGTACTTCTCCAGCGCCTCGTAGGTCGACTCGGCGTCCTGGCTGGTGACCCGCCGGTTGCCGCGTACGGCGGTCAGCTGGTCGCGCAGCCCGGACTCGGTCAGGCCCGCGTCCTTGAGCAGCTGCTGGGCCGGGCTGGCCACGCCGTCCAGCGCGATGAGCAGGTGCTCGGAGGCGACGTACTCGTCCTTCATCGACTGCGCCAGGTCCAGCGCGGCGGCCAGGACGCGGGGCAGGGCGGGCGAGGCGCCGGGCTGCTGGGCGGTGCTGCCGGTCGCG
>CAZEPK010000026.1:1248-23416 GCA_964514085.1 uncultured Nocardioides sp. | reverse complement strand
CTGCTGCCTCCCGTGTGGGGGACCGGCGCGGTGCTGTTGGCACGACGGAGTTGCTCGCGCACCAGCATCTGCGGGTCCGGGTTCCGCGCCTGGTCGCGCTGGTGAGGTCGCTGCCACCACACCGGCGCCGCCGGAGGGACTGGGCTGGTCGCCATTTCGTGCAGGCGGCCGACCAGCGGAGGCCGTTGGCTCGTGCCCGAGCGGTTCCTCGCTCGCATCACAGGCGATCGCTTCAACTGGTCGGTGTGGTGGTCCATGTCCGGAGAAGCAACAGCCCGGCCGCCAGATCGGACATCTGGCGGCCGGGCTGTTTTCGGGCCGAGCGGGCTGCGGCGCTTCTCGGGTTCAGCGGCGCTTCTTCGGCAGGCCTGCGCCCAGCGGGATCGCGGAGACGGCGAAGGCCGCGTCGTGTGCCCCGTCGAGGGGGAGCGGTGTGAAGCCGCTGATGCGGATCGACGCGTCGAGACGGCGGCCGAAGTCCTGGACGTTCCAGCCGGCTGGAACCGTGATCGAGACCGCGGAGGACACCTTGACCAGCGAGCGGCCCGTCTCCAGCTTCTCGTCGCGTTCGTGCAGCTTGCCGACCGACTGGCGGTCCTTGGCGCGCTCGACCTTGCCGGCCTTCTCGCGCAGCGTCCCGGCCATCACGGCGGACATCTGCGCGCGGCCGGTGGCACGATCGGCGGCCCGCTGTGAGACCGGCCGGTAGAACACCGTCATTGCGCGCCGCTCGCCGGGCTGCGAGGGCACCAGCACCCGCGCCAGCGCACCCATCCGCGCCCCCTTGCGGGGAAGCAGGATCGTGGAGGAGATCGACTCCCACTCCCCATGCCGGTAGGAACGCAACGCTGTGGACGCGTTGGTCGGACCCGCCGCCGCGATCGGGACACCGGCAGCGATCGACGGGTCGTCGCGGTGGTGGATGGCTGCGTCCGCGAGAGCGGGAGCATCGCCCGGCTCGAACCCGGTGCGGATCGCCATGGCAAGCTCGGAACTATCGAGCCAGGTCACCCCGGTGCAGCCGATCGAGCCGATCAGCCGGGCCTCGACCTCGGCCAGCACCGAGTACAGGATCCGAGCTCGGCCGATCACACCTCGTCCGGCGCGCTTGGCGTCCTTGTTGATGACGTCCTCGCGAACCACCACGGTCACGAACGCCTCACGACGCACCGCGGCGCCGGCGGTCATCGCCTCCAACTGGGTGTTGACCCTGGCCGAGACCTCCGGCTCGTCGGGGCGGGCGTTGCGACGCACCCACTCGTCGCGCTCGGTGCCGTCGTCGGGAACAGTGCGTACCTGCATCACGAGCAGGTCGATCTGGTTGCCCGCCGTCGCCGCCTCCAGCATCTCGGTCAGCCCGGCACCCATGCGGAACCGGTCCGCGTCGTCGCTCATCCCGATGCCGGGATGGACGACCCGCGCGGTGGCTGCCCAGGTGCGGTTCGCCTTGTTCTTGATGATGGCGGGCCGGGCGGTCTGCCCAGTCATGGGCGGGCCGTCGTGGATCTCGATGCTGGCCAGGATCCCGGGCAGGTCCGCCTCTCCCGCGGCGCCGTCGTCCTCGTCGGTCTCCCCGTCGCCGAGGTCGAGGTCGCCGGCCGCGGCCTTGGACTGGAACCGCGACCAGCCGAACGCTGCCCCGGCCAGGTGTCGGAACAGGACCCCGATCCACTGGAAGGTCGAGTGGCCCCGGATCGGCAGACAGATCAGTAGCCCGACCAAGCCCCACAGCGGAACCAGCGCGAGCAGCGCGATCCATTGCCCGACGGCGATCGCCATCCATGTCGGGAACCCGGAGGCGAGCACCAAGAAGAACTGCGGGCCGCTGAGCCCGAAGAGCCAGGCCTGCCGGTCTCGAGTAGCCGATGCTCCGTAGACGCTCATGCGATGAAAGCTCCGTCCTCAACTGCGGCCTGGGCCTCGGGGGGAATGTCGTTGGCGACACCGTCGCCGTTGGTGTCGTGGAACGGCCGCTGCGTGTGCTTCTGCTTCTTCTGCTTGGGGTCGTGCTCGGTCGGGTAGTAGCCCTGGTTGCCGATGCCGGACTGGCCGAGCGCGTCGACGCCGATCGAGGCGCCGGCCTGGGCGACCTTCCCGGTCTTCTCCATCGCGCCGCCGACGACTCCGCCGATCTTGCCGCCGAGCTTCCCGATCTTGGAGGACTGCCACCGGTTCGCGGTCTCAGCCTCAGCACCGTTCTCGGAGGTGGTGCGCCCATCGGAGGCGGTCTCGCTGGCCGCACCAGATCCGGCCGCCGCGCCGTCGGCACCGTTGCCCTTCAACAGGCCGGAGACGCCACCGTTGGCGCTCATTGTCGATCGGAACGAGGCACCCGAGGCGGTGCCGGGGTCGACGAAGGCCAGCAGCCGGAACAGCGCCATCGGCATGAAGCAGGCCACCAGCATGATGATCGACCCGACCACGGACATGCCGATGTTCTCCGAGGTTGAGGCGAAGTGCAGCGGACTGTCTCCGATGCCCTTCTCCTCACCGTCAGGCATGCCCGCCCACGCGAACTGCGTGCCCATCCCCACCACCAGCGCCAGCAGCGGCTCCATCAGCACGCACGCCAAGAACCAGCGGATGGACTTCCACATCCACGACTTCGTGCCCTCCGACAGCGCCCCCGCCGCAGCTATCGGCATGGTGGCGACCAGGACCAGCAGCGCTGCCGAACGCACCATCATGATCACCATGTGTCCGAAGGCCGCCGGGATCAGGATGAACAAGGAACAGATCCCCAGCGTGGCCGCCTGGACGGTTCCGCTGACCTGGTCGACGAAGTCGTCTCCGGCCGCGTAGCCGGAGAAGCTGTCGACTCCGAGCAGGGAGTCCAAGATGCCGTCGGTCAGCGCGGAGGCGGCAGTGATGAGTCCGGCGCACACGGTGATCCAGCAGGCCAGGACGACGCCGTACTGGACCACTCCGGCTGCAAGGGTGCCGAACGCGCGGCCGTCTTGCCGGAGAACCGCTAGGCCGATCTGGCCGAACGCCACTACCAGCGCGATCGCCAGCCCGATCCACAAGGTGACCGAGTACAGCTTGGCCAGATCGGGGTCCTCGACGCTGGGAGTGAAGTTGTCGATCAGGCCGAAGCCTGTTCTGAGTAGCCACACGCCGGCCGACCAGACGCCCAGCATCATCGACGCGAACCCGTCGGCCAGGCCCTCCTTGGCCTCGTCGCCCAGCCAATGCAGCGGGTTGAGATCGATCATCGGGACGATGCCCGCGATGGTCTGTGCGCTCATCCCTGCGGCACCTCCAGCCACTGGTAGCCAGCGTCGAAGGAAGCCTGGGACCCGGGCCACAGCGACGGAGCCGGTGCCGGCTCATCGCCATCGCCTATCACCCAGCGGTCTTCCCGCCACACCATGCGCTGGCAGTCAGCCGCCGCGACCTCCTGCGGCTGTCCCGTCGCGGTGGTGGCAGTGATGATGAAGTCGATGCACGGGACGACGAAGTCGTCGCCGACCGTGCCCTTGATGAACCCCATCGCCGGGTCGACGGCGATCGTGATCGTGTTCTGGGCGTCCGAAGGCATCCCGGCCGACTCCAAGAGCGCGGCCAGCCCCTGAACCCCCGACCAGCTCTCGGCCGTCGGACCCCCGGGTGCGGCCCAGTGGGTGATGACGTCCTGGGCTACCCGAACCGAGGCCGAGGACAGGGCAGTCGTGTCGATCGCGGCCAGCTGTGCCAGGGCACCTTCCGGCGTGTGTGGGTACCCGGTCGCAACCCCGACCTCCCCCACCTCCATGGGCACCGGCATCTCGAGCGTGCCGGTCTCGCCGGAGGACAGGGAGCCGGGCTGCGCGGCCTCCAGCGGCGCCTCGGGTAGTTGCTTGTCGGCGAGCTGGTCCTGCGGGGACTGTGCCGAAGTGGACCCGGCATCGTGGTTGGGCGAGGAGCCGGTGAGCATGCTGACCACCGACCACACGCCGCCCGCCATCAACGCGAGGACCACGACCACCGCGACACCCATCAGGGCCTGAAGCCGCACGCGGGTCCACTCGGTATCGGGGTCAGCCAACCTGGTCTGGTAGACGCGCCGGGTCCGGTTGAACATGTCAGCAGCCGTTCCCGACGATCCCATTGAGGATGGCGTAGATCGTGACGAACGCGATCGCCCCGATCACCGTCCAGAACAGGCCCGATGCACCGAGCTGCGCGGCACGGCCCATCTGGCCGAACTTGCCCACGATCAACGCACCGCACGAGGCGAACCCGGCGCCGATGATGATGGCGATGACGCCGTACTTGACCCAGCCGAGAACGTCGCTAACGTACCGCGCGACACCGGATGGCGCCGACCCACACCCGTCGCCGACTCCCTACGCCTTGATGGTTACCGAGGCCACGATCTGGGTGGCGACCTCGGAGACGACTTCGATGAACATCGTGTCTCTCCTCTTTCCTTTCAGTTCCGGTTCGCCGTCAGCGGGCCGGTGATGGAGGTGATCCGCTCCAGCAGGCGCTGGGAGGGGTTCGTGAGCTGCTTGGGCAACGGGTCCGGCCCAAGGCCCGGAAGGGCCTTGGCGGGCAGGAGCGGCGCGAACAGCACGGCCTCCTGTCGGTGGGCTGTGCGCAGCAGCCGGCCCGCGGTGGCGAACTCGCGGTCGCTCCAGCGGCCGGCGCCCACGACGACCACCACGACCTGGTCGGCGGCGAGCTGATCCTCGAGATCGGCGAGTGCGGACTCTGACTGGCTCAGCGCCAGCCCGTTCGGCCGAGTCACCAGGACCTCGACGTCCGCGGAGGTGGTGGCGACCCACACCCCGCCGGGAGAGGCGGCGAGCTCACGCAGCGACCAGCCGGCGTCCAGCACCGTCAGGTCGACGCCGTCGACCGATCGGGGACTGGGCACCTCGGCGGGGACCCGTACCGACTGCTCGACGCGGTCGATCAGCACCCTGTCGCCGCGGCGGCCGCGGCGCCAGCCCTCGGCGGCGCCGAGCTCGGTGACGGTGGCCCCCAGGAGTCCTGACCAAGCCGGTGCCGCCGCGTCCAGCACCCTCGTCCGGATACCCGCGACATCGGCGACGTCGGCGAGCGCTAGGGCGATCGTCGAGGCGCCCGCACCGGCATTGCCGGCCCATACACGCACCAGCGGTGCCGACCCAGTCGACACAGTCGATGTTGCGATCGGGCGCCGTGTCCCCACGACGGTGTCGCTCTCGTGACGGTCGCCGGCCCCGTCGGTGGCGGCGGAGCTGCTGTCGATGGAGTCGCTGACCGGGCGCGCATTAAGGTCCGCGATCGCCGACGGGGTCTTCGTACGAGCGGTCGTTGTGGAGAACCGGCCGGCCGCCAGCGCGGCCGCCGCGGCCTGGAGCTCGCGCGTCGAGTACCGCGGCGCGGTGCCGCTGCTCATCGGACTGCCTCGATCTGGGCGGCCCGCAGCCGCAGTGCCTCACGCAGAACCGCGACCGGGGTGTTGCGGAGTAACTCGCGTGCCTCCGCGGCCTCCATGGCATCGGCCCGCAGGCGCGCAATCACCTGCTCCATGTCGGACAGTGCGTGGTCGACACTGTGATCGGCCACCACGTCCAGCAGCTGCGCGACGACCTCAGGGGTGGGCACGGAGCCAGCGACTGCGCAGTGTTCGCTCATGTCTGGGATAGCAACCAACCGCCACCCGAATCGGACAGCGAGGTGTCCGAAACCTCAAGATCCGAGCTGACGTGGTCCAGCGCGCGCTCACGTGGTCCAGCGCGCGCTCACGTGGTCCAGCGCGCGCACGCCCAGTCGCATCCTCACGCGGAGTAGCGGAGGTGGTGTCGACGGCTCGAGCAGGGGCGCCTACCGGCTCGTTCCGACGGCCCCTCAGCTCGAGGACCTACTAAGCCGTCGCGCGCGCGCACGCGCGGTTCGTCTGGAACTGGGGTCTCGATCAGGCCTGGCGCAACTTCTAGGTGTACTCGGGCGTCAGCCCAGGGAGAACGTCAAGCGACGGCGGCCAGGTACTTCGGGGCCGCATCCCGCAGCCGTGCGGCGGTGCGGTCGCGGCGACGGCGGATGGTTCGCATGGCCACGCCGTGGCGCTCGCCGACGACTCGCTGGGCCTCCTCGCGGGCCATGCCCTGGTTCTCCGCGGACAGGAGCTCGACGAGCAGGTCGATCTCCTCGCTGGCAATCACGCCGACCTCCCGCGCCCAGGCCAGCAGCTCGGCCAGGTCCTCGACCGGGTCCTCGACATCAGGCACGGCGATGATCAAGTCGCGGTCCTGATCCTGACGTCCGGCGCCGTCGGTGTGAATGCCGGCGGTCAATGCGTTGGTTCTCTGGATGCGGGCCTCCAGTGAGGTTGCCGCCACTCTGGAGACCATTCCGGCGGCCGGGCGGCTGAGTCGCTGTCGGGTCCGGCGCAGCAGGTAGCGGGCGGCGTGGCTGCCCAGCTCCGGCTCGGCAGCCTTGACCTCCTCCCACACGGTGGCGTTGACGTCGTCGATCTCGCACACGTCGGTCAGGGTCATCGCGACCCGGTTCACGCCGTCCTCGAGGAGTACGGCTACGGCGAGGGCGGCGTCGTCGTCGTCGCTCCCGCGCCGTGCTCCGAGCGCGGTCAGGCCGGCCACGACCTGGTAGCAGCGCTCGTCGCGGCGACGCCATCCCTCACGCGCCTCCTCGAGGCTCGCGAATCCGGCCAGCCGGGGTTCGACCCTCTGCCACTCAGCCCACTTCCCGGACCGCTCCAGGGTGTTGATGACCGAGGTGGCCAAGGCGCTCTGGGCCTTGCGTCGCTTGTGCTGGCCGTCGCTCCAGGACAAGCCCGGAACGATCTTGTCGCCGGCGTCGAAGTGCGGGTTGGTTGCTACGTGGGTGCTTGCGGACATGGCGGTTCTCCGAGAGCAGAGGCGATCAGGACGCGCCTACTGCAGAACCGACCCCTCACCACCGCGCTCACCAGAGCGCTCACCACTCCCCGTACAGGCGCAGTGCTCGCTCACCAAACCGCTCACCAAAGGCCGAAGCAGCAGGTCAGAGCCGGTGCGACCGCTCACAGGCAGGCTCAGAAAACGACGAAGAAAGTCCGGTGAGTGGGGCTTGCAGCGACCCACAGCGGGGTCCGGCCCCGCCTCACCTTGCGGTGAGACGGGGCCGAAAGCGTTGTCAGGAACCCTCAGCTGGGGGCCTAGCCGGCCGCCCAGTCGCGCCGGTCCAAGACGGCCTCGGTGCGCGGCGGGAGGTCCTCATCGAAGCGGTCGAGGACCTGCTCCCGGACCAGCTCGTCGGCGGCCGCGCGACCGGACTCGGCCTCGGTGGCCGCGGCCAGATCCAGCCACGCGACGTCACTGTGCGGACTGGCCTTACGCGCCGCATCGCAGGCCAGCCGGACCAGGTCGGTGCGACCCTCCGCGACCGCCCGAGTGGCCAAGACGTGGGCCGCGTCGTGGATGGCCCCGACCAGGATCTCGTCGTGCCGCTGCTGCCCCGGCTTGAAGAGCCACTTGAACCGGTGCTCCGTGACCGCCTCGAACGGCGCGCCGGTGACCAGCGACAGCGCGGTCGCCAGGTCCTCCTCGCAGCCGTTGTCGCCCCGCTTCTGGGCCCGCAGCCTCAGCCGTACGAACAGGTCGGCGCTGTTGAGCACTCCACCGATCCCTCGGTCGAGCTCGTAAGTCGGGCTGGTGCCCCGGCGGGCCCCATCGCTCATGCTCGCGTCCGGCAGCCAGTCGCTGCCGTCAGGTCGGGTGCCCAACAGATATCGGGCGTTGGTGGCGCGGTTCTGAACCGTCTTCTGGGTCTTCCACCCGCAGGCAGCCGCTGCCCGCTCCCCGGTCACGCCGCGGTCCTGACAAGCCAGATAGGCGATGAAGGAGATCGTTCCGCCCGCGTTGTCGATCGCCGTGGGGTCGCCTCCATTGAGGGAGGTCACCTCGACCGGTCCCAACAGGTGCACCTTGGGCCGGGGCGAGGACTCGTCGAACCAGTCCGCGACGTCCTGCTCCAGCATCGGGTCGAGCGCCTCGATCGCTGCTCGGGTCTCCTCCGGGACACTCGGGGCGGCCGCCGCCAGGTCCTCGGCGGTCGTGGCCGCGGTGGCCAGGTACAGCTCGTCTGCATCGGGTAGCAGTGAGGACGGGTCGTTGCCCTCGCTGTGCCGCGGCTCGGTGTACTCCTCGCGCAGCGTCCCGTCGGCTCGGGCGTACTTGCCCAGCGGTCCGTCGTCGGACTCAGTTGCGGGTACCGGCCCGTCCTCGAGGTTGCGGGTCGAGGCCAGCAGCGCAGCCATCGCCTCGGCCTCCGAGGTCGGCAAGGTGAAGGCCTTGACACTGATCCCCCACATGGGCAGGAACGCCATCCCGTCATCGGCCAGTTCGACAGCCGGGGACTCCGCATAGTCCCCGTCGCCGTGCACGATCACAACGCGGGATCGTCCCCGGTCGTCGAGGTCGGCGACGAACTGGTCTTCGGGCCGGGAGGCCACCACGACCACCACGGGGTTGGTCGTGTCCAGCAGCAGCCCGTCGCGGCGCCGGGTCAGCACATCTGCGTCCAGGTTCTGCTCAACCTCTCCCATCTCACCCGTCAGCACCGCGGCGCGCGCGAGAGCATCGCTTGGATCGACGTGCCGCAGCCGCGCGGGGTTGAGCCCGATCGTCTCCGAACCGAACTGATCGACCAGCAGCACCTCGCTGCCCTCCGACCAGGCATTGACGGCGAGCTCAGCGACCAGGAACCGGGCTACGTCCGCCACCTGCTCCGGCTCGCCCCCGATCCCGCACACGCCCAGGGTTTCCAGGTCGAGCAGCCAGGTGCGGCCGCCCTCATCCTGTCCGATCGTCACCAGCGCGGGATACGGCGCCGGCTGGGTCTCCAGGTCCTGCTCCATGAAGGTCCAGCGCGGCAACATCCAGGCCCGGCCGTCGTCGGTGGCGGCCCACCCCACCGGCACCTCGCCGGCGGCGGGGTGGGTGAACAGGAGCGTCAGATCATCGCCGCCGAGCACGGCAGCACCGAGCTGGGGAAGCGGGTTGCCGGCGGCCTTGCAGCATGCGGCCACGTGCCGCAACGCTCGGTCTAGGAACTCGACGTCCTCCTGAGCCTTCGAGCCGTACTCGACGATCGCCTGCTCCACCTCGGCGAGCTCCGGCGGCGTCGAGGCGATCGTTCGCCCGATCCGACGGCGCCGGAACTGGCGGCGCCGGTTAGCAGCCACCAGCCCCAAGGCGCCCACCGAAAGGCACACCGCAGTAGCCAGCAGAGACCGCAATGCGGTGATTCCGCCGTCGGTGTCCCCGTTCTGTTCGGCGCGGTCGGCCATGACGGAGGTGTCCGGCTGAGCGTCGTCGGCCGCTTGTGCGTCCGGAGTGCTCGGGGCTTCGGTTACCGGTGACGTCGGGGTGACCGCCGTCGGCGCCGTGTGATCGTCGGGCAGTTGGTCGGTGGGCGGTGCGCCGAGGTCGGAGACCGTGTCGGGGCTCGGCTCGGGCTCGTGGTCAACGGGCGCGTCCTGCCCAGGGATCGCAACGGTCCAGCCGACGTCGATGACATCGGGGTCGACTAGGTGGCGGCCGCCAGGCTGAGCGATGTCCTTGCTGGCTTCGAAGATCCGCGGATAGGCGTCGGCGTCGCCCAGCTCCTCGAGCGCGATCTGCGAGAGGGTGTCGCCCTCCTCGACGACGACCTGATGCTCAACGACCTCGTGCCCGACGACTCGGTGGTCTTGGTCGACCTGAGCACCGGGTGGCACCCGCAGTCCCCAGCCGGGCTTGATGCGGTCGGCCGAGATGAACTTGGTGCCGTCGCTCATCGTCCGGCCCTCATTGAGGGCGGCGATCTCCGGCCATCTGTCTCCATCGCCCAAAACCCGCTCCGCGATCGACCACAACGAGTCCAGACGCATCACCGTGACGGTGGGGAGTCTCCGCCCAGCGTCGGCATGTGCCTCCGCGGCGTCCGCCGTCTCGCCTGCGTCCCGTCCGGTCTGCTGCCCGGGTTGATGATGGACCACGGCGAGGCTCAGCGAGGTCGCCGGCGTCGCCTTCTCAGGCGCTGAGGCAGGCGCGGCCGCGGCCACGGGGGCTGACACGGCCACCAACACAAGGGCCGTGATCAGTCGACGGGCGAAGTGTTGTTGGACCGCCAGTGTGAACGGCACCCGCAGCTGGATCCGGTCATCGGTCAGGGCGGCGACCGCCTCGACAGCGAGGCAAGCCACCACCTGGGCCCACAGCACCCACACCACAGCCGCGAGCAGTCCGATGATCGCCCCGTCGGTGAGCGGCGCCGACAGAGAGACACCCTCCTCCGGCCATGGGTTGCCGATGAACCGGACGAGCGCCCAGGGCGGGCCCGCCACCACCGCGGCCATCACGATCATCGCGCCCAGTGCCTTGGTCACTCGCATCTGTCCCGTCCTCTCATCGAACATGCCGCCTCGTCTAGGACAAGTGCCCTCTGGTTGCAGCGTGTGACACCTGCGCCTGGCATATCCCTGTCGGTTCAGTCGTCCTCGTCGATCGACGTGGCGGTCGCGGTCGCCTTGACCGCGATGCTGCCGACGCCGACCACGGTGAGGATCTTGGTGTCCTGGTGAGCGGTGACCGTCACGCTCACCTCGCCGCCGTTGACGCTGACCGTCCCTTGGGCGTCGACGGAGTGCAGGTAGCCCTCGGCGGCGGCGACCGCCCGGCCGGGGTCGACCTTGGTTTCGCCGTCGCGCAGCGAGCCTTGGTCGAGAGCGTCGGCGCCGACCCGAGCAGCCTGTTCGGCGCTGTTCATCGCCTCCCGCTTGGCCCCCAGCGCGTATCCGCCGTCGATGACCAGCCCGCCGACCGCCAGTAGCGCCACCGCGAACAGCACCACGATCATGGTCGAGGCACCTCGTTGGTCACGTTGCCGCATCATTGGCCGCCGCATCACTTGCTCCGGTACGTCTCGATGGGGACGGTCGAGGTCGCGGTGAACGTCCTGCTCCCTGGGAACCCGGCCAGGCCGACGTCGCTGAGCTTTGTCTTGCAGGACACAGTGACCCTGACCTGGCCGCCGGGCTCGTAGCTTGCGAGGTCGACGTCGACGTTGAGGCCGGTGCAGCTGACCCCGGCCTCACCGAGGGACTGCTGGGCGGCGGTCCTCGCGGCGGCTGCGGACTGGTGGGTGTTGCGCTCGAGCGAGGCCGCTCGAGCGGAGTCGGCGGCGACGCTCTCCAACTGCTGGCGGGCGTGCGCCATCCGGCCCAGCCCCACGACGAACAGCAAGATCACCATGAGCACCGGCGCGATCAGCACGAGTTCGATCGCAGCCGTCCCCCGCTCGCCTCGAGCTCGGCGCCGCCCAACCAACCGCAAGATCACTAGTCACCCTCCGGTGGGACATACCGCTCGACCGGCCCGGACGCCGACTCCGAGACGTGCAGGTGCAGCCCTGGCACGACCGAGATCACCGTGCCGGTGACTTCCACGGTCGCGGTCCGCGCGGTGCGGCGTACCGTGACGCCGCGGTCCTGCAGGGTGTCGGGGCCCAGCGCGGACAGGTACTCCAGCGTCCTGGTCTTCGCGCCGGCCTCGGTGCCGTCGAACTGTCGCGCCGTGGCGGCCCCTTCCTGAGCGGCCTGCTCGGCGACATTGCGGGCATGGAACATGAGCCCGAACTGCACGATCAGCATCAGCGCGAACAGGAGCGCAGGAGCAACAAGCACCACCTCGGCCACCGAACTGGCGCCGCGCTCGTCACGGATCCGAGACTTGGACCGGACCATGGTTTCCTCCAACCAACCTGTCCGAGTTCTCACTCGGTCGGGATGTTGTTGGCCTTGTCCTTGAACTTCGTGGCGATGATCGTGGCGATAACGATCGCCGCTGCGGCCAGGATGGCCACGATGATCACGGTCTGGGCGATCTCGCCCCGTTCGTCGCGCTCGGAACGGACGCGTGCGATTGACGTGACCACCCAGGCCCGCATCATCTGCACTTCGGTGAAGTCGAACATTGGCTCACTCCTCTCTCTACTGTCGGTTATCTCGGTGACTCAGACGCCCATCACGGCGACGACTGCGGGGTAGCCCAGGAACAGGAAGAACCCGGCGGCCAAGACCACCTGAGCCATCTGGATGGTCTGGTCGGCCTTGGAGGCTGCCCCCTCGGCCTCGGCGAGCTGCCGGCGCCGCTGGGTGGAGGCCCGCGCGGTCAGCGACGCACGCACCTTGGCTCCGTCGTCGGCCACCAGCAGGAGCGCGCCGCCGAGGTCCTGGAGCTCTTGCATGCCGGTGCGCTCCCCGAGGTGGGCCAGCGCGGCCCACGGAGTGTCACCGACGCGGCGGGCGCGGTCGATCGTGTCTTGCAGCAGCTCGAAGGCCCAGCCCTGCCCGATGCGGGCGCACGCGGGCAGAGACTCGGGGATGCCGCGGCCGCCGGCCAGCGACATGGCGACCAGGTCGAGATAGCACGAGAGCGCCCGTCGCAGTTCATGCCGGCGCTGTTCGGCGGCCTGGACGACCGACAGGTCGGGGACCCAGAAGAACAACGCGCCCAGGGCCAGGCCACCGATCGCGGGCAGTGACAGCGGTGGGGTGACGCCGACCGACAACATCAGCAGGGCCAGAGCCGAGGGAAGCAGCAGCCCGAGCAGCCCGTAGGAGCACTTGCGGACCAGGTGACCCTCGAGTGTGTGATCGGTCAGCTCGAGGTTTGTGCGCAGCTTGCCCAGGGTGATGCCGTGCCGAGCGAGCTTGGCGACCAGAAACCGGCCCAGGTGCCCCTGCCAGCTGTCAGCCGCGCCGGCCAGGGACGCGGCCGCGGTCTGCCGGGCACGTTGGCGTTCCCATCGGCCGACCACGCTTGCCAGCGCCGGCCGGGGCGGGACCAGGGCGAGGAGGAGGAGGCACAGGGCGGCGCCGAACGCGCAGCCGAGCAGCAGTCCGGCGGTCACCGGGCACCATCCCTGCCCGCCAGCATGTTCGGTGCGGTTTGCAGGGCGGCGTCGATCTGGTCGACGCCGACGAGGAACCGCTCGGGCGGGCGAATATTCGCAGCCGAGCGGATCCACATCAGGCCGCCGGCGAAGACCGAGAGCACGATCGCGAGCATCACCTGGCCGAACGGCGTCGAGTACGGGGCGACGTAGTCGCGGGAGAGCACCGTCAGCCCGCCGGCGAACAGCGCGGTGACACAGACGATGATCATCGCGGTGCGCCGCAGGCTCTTGCGCCCTTCCTCGATCCGCCTGCGCATGTCGATCTCCTCGCGCGCCGCCGTGGCCAGGGCCGACAAAGTGGCCACGAGACCCGGCCCGCGGAGCTTGGAGTTGAGGATCAGGGCCGCGACCACGAGATCAGCCGATGAGTCCTCGAACTCCTCGGCGTAGGCGGCCAGCGCGTGCGGGAGCGGGATCTGTACCCGGAGCCGGCCTTCCAACCGCTGCAACGCCGGCTTGAGGACCGGGGGCGCCGCGTACAGCGAGTGCCTGATCGCCTCCTCCAGGCCGATCGACCCTGCGATGGAGTCGCGCAGCGACTCGGTCCAGGTGGCCAGCGCCTCGACCCGCTCCACCTGCCCCGCGGCCGCGCGCGCACCGCCGAACATCGTGGGCCACAGGTAGATCACCGCCATTGCCGCTCCTGCGGCAACCGGCCACCTGGTGACCGCCGCCACCACCAGCCCGACCGCGGCCGCCACGAGCGCGCGCCGCCGGGCCTCGCTGCCCCACAGCACTCCCCCTGTGTGCGGAGCCGTGTGCTTGGGTCGAGGTTTCCAACCCATCGAGGCCGCCACCAGCAGCAGCAGCAGGCTTCCACCCAGGGCGAGACCCAGGAGGAGTCCGGTCGTCTCAGTCAGGGACATACCTCCCTCACCACCCTCCCTGGCCGGGGGGTTGCCAGCCGGCTGCTGCCAGCCGGTCGATGTGCGAGGGCATGGTGCCGGTCCAGGTAGCCGATCCGACCTGGCCGGCGGCGAAGATCTCGGAGGCCTGCACGGTGTCGTCGAAGCCGTTGACCTCAAGGACGGAGTCCAGCCGCCGCTTGCCTGTCTTGGGGTGCCGGCTGATGAACACGACGTAGTCCAGGCCGCCGGCGATCAGCTGGAAGCTCGCCGCGTGAGGCAGCTGCTCCTGGCTCTGGATGGCATACGTGGCGATGCGGTTGAACACGTCCCGGGCGGACCGGGCGTGGATGGTCGACATCGATCCGTCGTTGCCTTGGCCCATCGCGTTGAGCATGTCGATGACCTCCGGGCCGAGGACCTCGCCGACGATGACCCGGTCGGGGTTCTGTCGCAGAGTCCGGCGCACCAGGCGCTGCATCGAGACCGCACCATGCCCCTCGCTGTTGGCGATCCGCTCCTCGAACTCCACGCAGTTGGGGTGCCGGGCGACGTCCTTGCGCAGCCCGAGCTCGAGCGCCCGCTCCACTGTGATGATCCGCTCATCCGGACCGATCTCGGCCGCCATCGCCCGCAGCAAGGTGGTCTTCCCTGCTCTGGTCGCCCCGGCGACCATGATGTTGAAGCGCGCATGAACCAGCGCTCGGAGGAAGTCGGCGGCCTCCTCGGTGAGGGTGTCGTTGCCGACCAGGTCGACGAGCTCGACCTTCTGGAACCGATGCAGTCGGATCGAGACCGACGGCCTCGGCGTGACACCCATCGCCGCCGACAGCCGAGATCCGTCGGGCAGTTGGAGGTCCAGCTCGGGGTTGGCGGCGTCCCAGGGCCTGGAGTTCAGGCCCGCGTAGGCCGCGAGGCTCTGGATCAGCTCTATCAGCTCCTCGTCGCTGGTGGCGACGGGGTCGACTGGTTCGTGGGTGGCCTGGCCGGCCCTGGTCACCCAGACCCCGTCGCAGCCGTTGATGTCGATGTTCTCGATGTCGTCGTCGTTGAGCAGCGACTGGAGCCGCCCGGCCCCGAACATGCGGGCGAACACGCCCTCGGCGAGCTCCTGCTCGGTCTCGGGGTCCAAAGGCGACTGGCCGACACCGAGCAACTGCTCTGCGTGCTCCCGAACCACGTCACCGATCAGCTTGCGGGCGTACTGCTGCTCACCCAGACTCACGAGCTCGCCCAGCCCCGTCTGGGCCCGCCGCTGCTGCTCGCGGTGCAGCCGATCGCCAACCTCACGGTGCACGCTGCGGAGCAGATCCGCGTCGACCCTCATGCCGGCACCCCGTTCTCGACGTCGACGGTGACCATGGAGCCGACGACCGCCCGTGCGGCCCGCAGCAGCAAGGTCCGGCCCAGGCGCCCGACCGCCCGTTCGCCCTGCTCGAGCCGCTGCAAGGCCTTTGGGTCGTAGGGCATCGGCTGGGTCGGTGTGATCGGAAGCCCGGCTCGGGTCAGGAGGTCGTCGAGGTCCGCGCAGTCCCGCGCCGCGTGGGTATCTGGTCCGACCAGGATCGGGCTGATGTTCACCGTCCCGTGCGTGGCGATGCCGCCGGCGATGTCATTGAGCCCCTCGGTCAGGTGCATCACCAACTCCAGGGAGGTCGAGGCCACCGGCAGCAGGCGGTGGGCGGCCTGCGCCAGGGGCATCACCACGCTGGCCCGGTCGAGCCGGCCGAGGTCTGCTACGACGTCGACCTCGGCGGTGGTGCAGGCCTGCCCGATCGTCTGCCACAGCGCGGCCAGGCCCCGGGCCTGCGCAGACGAGGTGACACCTTGGATGAGGTTCACCCCGCACGCGAGGAGCTGGGACTCGTCGAACACCACGTCGCGGCTGGGGGTGCCTCCGCGGACCGCGGCGGCCAGCCTGAGCAGGCCCCTGTTCGCCGAGACGGTTCCACCGTGGGCAGCGCGGCAGCGATACGCGAGGTCGCCGCCGGCAGGGTCGGCCTCGAGGAGCACCACCGGCCGCGGCCACATGGCGGCGAGCGCGAGGGCCGTCGAGGTGACCCCGGGCGACCCCTTGACCGACGCCAACGCGATCAGCACGACTTACTCCCCCGACTTCTCGGCGGCGTCGCCGCCAGTGGGGGCGGTCTCGACCACGGCGACCCGGTTCTGAGCGCTGTACGCCGCAATCCGGGCAGCGTCCTCGGCCTCGACGACCAACGTCACCAGGACCTGGCCGCCAGCCGTGGACGCTCCACCAACCTCGTAGACCTCCGCCGCGGCAGCGAGGACCTCGGGAGCATCCAGAGCAGCGGGATCGGCTTGCGCGCCGTCACCGCCGGGGACCGCGACCACGTCCACCACATCGCCGGGGTCGAGCCCCGCGCCGGGTACCCGGGTCGGGTCCAGCGCCAGCCCGATCACCGACTCGCCGGCTGCCGGCACCGGTGAGCTGGTGAACATGTCGGAGGTCAGGACCTGTCCTTGCACCAGGTCCACGGAGGCCGTCTTTCCCACCACCGAATCGAGCTCGGCCACCGGGATCGCGGCGTCGAAGCCGGCGACCGAGGTGGACACCAGATCATCTCGGTCGATCACCTGACCCTTCGCAACCGGCTGCCCCACCGCGAGAACCGACTCCTTGTCGCCCACGCGCAGGCCCCAGGCCGCCACCGCCAGCCCGGTGCCCACGACCAGCAGCGCCGCCAAGACGACCAACCCCCACGACCGGGTCCGGGGAGCCTGGCGTCCCGTCGCCGGTCGCCGGTCACCGCTCAGCAGTCCCGTGTCCGGAGCCCGCTGGCCGCGCGGCTTGCGCGGGGTGTCGCTGTTCCTCGCCACCGTGCTCACCCGAGAACCGCCTTCCCTAGTTGATGACGACCGACTGACGCTCGCCAACCGCGATCGCCGAGGTGCCAGGCAAGCCCGGGACCTCACCCAATGTGCCGGCGGTGCTTAGGCACGCCCCGGTGCACGTCCAGTCGACCTGGTAGAAGATCGTGGCGGCGATGTCGAACTTCCCGCCGGGCCCGGACTCAGACGTGGTCTCGTACGTGTGCGAGCAGGTGGTCTGCACCGCCTCCGGCATGCCACGCGCCCAAGGACGTCCCGCGGAGTGACACGTCTCGATGGACCCGTCGCCCATCTCCCATTCGACCCGGACCGGCACCGCCTGCACGCGCACCGAGGTGCCTCCCGCGGTCACCGTCATCGCGATCGGGCGGTACTGACCCGGCGTCATCCACAGCCACGTCGCCAGGCTCACATAGGTCGCCAACGGCGGCGCCGGCGCCAGGTGCACTTCCGGCTGCTGCAGCGGCATCTCATCCAGGGCGTTCTGCGCGACCTCGCCCGGGTCCACTAGCGCCGGGGTACTCCCATCTGAGACATAGAACCAATAGCCACCCGTGCCCGGCCCTTGGTAGTTCGTGCAGTACCACATCTTTCCCTTGGTCGGGTCGTTGCCGCCCCACACCGCGTCATCAGGTCCCGGCTGAGGGTCGGCCGGCTTCGCATAGCACTGTCGTGACGAGAACCAGATGCCCTGGTCTGTCACGCACGGGATCTTGTTGCCCTGGAACGTGCAGGTCGCTGTCCCTGTTGTCTCGGTCCCAGGGATGGAGCCACCAGGATCACCCGGATCCTCGACTGGGATGCAGATCGTTCCTCCGTACGGGCTGGGTTGCGGGACCTGACCGGCCGGACACCCATCGGCGGCCGCGCGCTCGGGGGCTAGCGACGCCATCCCCGAAAACGCCAGGGCGCAGACCAGAGCTGCACGAATCGCTAGGCCGCGCATGGCTGCTCCTTCCTCCCCCACGACGGGTCATGGATCTGCTGGATCAGGTAGTCCGCTTGTCCCTCGGGGATGCTGAGGTCGATTTCGCGAAGGATCGGCGTGTCGCTGTTCGGGATGACTTGGCCGTGCTGGGTCACCCGGACGGTGGCTGGGTCGACGCATTGCCGGATCGTGACGCTCATGCCGCTGATCGACAGGGCCTTGGACCAGAGAACGTTGGGCAGGCCCTCGATGACCACCTCGGCCTGCGCGTACTGCTCGAGCCGGTTCTGGATGAGGTCCTCGTTGTAGAAGAAGCTGGTGAAGAACTTGAGCGTCTCTGGGCTGGGTTTGGGGTCGGCCCAGAGGGGTGCGGCCTCGCGTTCGTAGTCTTCCCAGTGGCCGAGAGCCTCTTGGTACTGGGCGAGCTGGTCGTCGGTGAACTCGGACTCCCAGCCGGTGGGGGCGGGAGTCGGTGAGGTGGCGGGGCTGCTCGGGCTCGTGCTGCTGGAAGAGGGGAGCGGCTCGGGTCCCGCGTTGGAGTCGCCGTTGCATCCGGCGGCGGTCAAAACCAGACCGGCCAAGGCCAAGGCTGCGGCGCTGTGGCGTCGGTAGCTGCGGATGCGCATCAGCGATCCCTTCCCGAGAGGGCTCGTGTTTTGACTGGGACTTCCTTGCGAGACAAGAACGTCCGGGAGTCGAGTTCGATTATGTTCTCGTCTGACCCATTTGACGAGGGTGACTTGTCATCGGTTGCGTCGGCGACGAGCCGACGCTCGCCCGTCGACAATCCGGCGACTCGGTCCGCGCGCATGGAGTGCTCCCTGTCTGTTCGGTGCCTTCTATTTGGTGAAGGCAACCGGGGGCGATCCGGATCGGACACCACGGATGGAAATTGTTGGCGGCGCGACTAGGGCGCGTCGGTCGAAAGGGGCGACGAAGCCACGTGGGAGAGGGCGAACCGAGCCTGGGCCCACCCCGCACGGGGTGGTGCGATCCGGGGCTCCGAGACACATGAATGGCCGGTCCCGGTGAACGGGCCTGGCCATCGCCGGCTGCTGGGAACACACTATGATCCTCGATTGTCAATCGAGAATTGTCAACGCCTGAGAGAGAGGGCGTCCTCGATGGCCGTCTCGGCGACCGGCAGAATGCTCGCGTGCCGAAACGACTGCCGATCGCGGTCCCCACGCCAGTGAGCGTGTACGCGGCGACCCAAGCCTTCGGCAGCGAGCTTCGAGTTCACCTGATCCATTTCTATGCGTCCAACCCGGGCGCCAGACAGGTCGACGCGGTCGGTGCTCTCGGTGCTGAGCGGGCCGTGGTCTCGCTCAACACCCGCGCGCTCCTCGAGACCGGCGTACTGGTCCGCGGCGGGGACCGCACCTACATCGTGGACCGCAAGCGATTCCGCGAGCTGATCGAGGCCCTTGAGGCGTTCGGACCGGCCGCCGACTGAGAACGCGCTCCGAGCGACTCGGAGGACAGGGATTCTAGGTGCCCTTGGCGGCCACCGACCGCGCTGACGGGGCCGGGCAAGCTTTGAAGTTGTCAGAGGGCCGGAGCGCCATAGGTGGTGCTGCGCGCGGCGGGGAACGGCGTCGGTGGCCGGGCCGACGAGGTGGGGGTCAGGTTCAGGGCCCGTTGGAGGGCTGCCCGCTGGAGCGGGTTGCTGAATCGGGCCACCGGCTCGTTGGGGGTGGGCATGTTGACCAGGTCGGTCAGCGTGGTCTCCAGTCGCGAGCGCCGGCCGACCCTGACCGGGCCGTCGCGGTGGCGCGGGTGGGCGTCGATCAGGTTGCTGTTGCCGCGCAGCAGTTCGCGGCGCAGAGCCCTGCCCAGGTTGCGGGTCACCTCGTGGGTCGCGTTGGCCAGCTCCGCCATCTGGGTCGCTTGCAAACGAATTGCTACGCCGTGGTCTTCCATCCGGGCCACCGCGGTCGTGAGCTCGCTCTGCTGCCAGAAGCGGCGCATGTTGGGCTCCTGGGCGGCCCTGACGTCGGCCAGATGACTGATCTGGGGCTGTAACGACTCCAGCACCTCGGCACGCTCCTCGAAGAACGCCGCGAACACGCTGGTCTTGGCCGACTGGCCGGCTGCCTTCGCGAACGCCCGGCACAGGTAGAGCTGGCTGGCGGTGACCTGACGTGCGGAGTCGGCGGTGATCTCCGGCTCATCGGCGTAGAACGCGTCACTGGCCATCATTGGCCGGAGGAACCGGGCGAGCCTCTGCTGCGCGGACGCGAGGTCGTTCGGTGTGGAGACCATCGACACCGGCTCGACGACCGTCGACGGGGCAACCTGCCGAAGTCGCGGGATGGCCTCCTCGGGGCTGGCGCTTGTGGCATGCCAGGTCGCCACCCGGGCGGTCTGGGAGAGCACCATGCGCTTCTCGTCCAGGCCCATCGCGTACTCCGGTCGCTGGTGATCGATCAGCAGCCCGACCTCGTCGAGTCGGGAGTCGAGCACCAGAACCGCCTCCAGTGCGACCGCCACGTCGCGCATCACCCACCAGCAAGCACCCGCATCGGTGCGCCACGGCTGGTCCTCGGCCGCCGACAGGGCGTGGGAGGCCGACAGCAGCTCGATCGCCGCAGCCCGCCACAACTCCACCGTCGGATCATCCGAAGCCGACGTGAGGTAGCCAGCGTGGGTGCGGCGCTCGTCGAAAGGGAGCGTGGGCAAGGCGAAGGCAACGTTGTCCACCAGGGTCGCGAGCTTCTCGTCCAGCCCAGCCAGCACCGGCTTCGGCGTGCGGGCCGGCAGATGGTCCGGCGGCGGGTACCAGCCGTCCTGTCCGACGTCGTAGAGCCGCTGACGCAGCGCGTCGACTACGGTCTCGCGGCACTGCAGCATCTGGTCCACCGCCTGCTCGGCGGCGGGGATGACGTCGACGCAGATCAGGGCGTTGAGCGCCTGCGCCGCGTTCTCAGCGTGCTCGCCATAGGTCTTGACCGTCATCGCAGCTCACCAGCCGGTCGCCGGTCTGGACAAGTCGTTGCCATGCCCGGAGAAGCAACCGCCGCGGCGGCATTTCGGACACCACGCGAGCGGTGCTCCTCTTCAGTCCCCGGCCTGGCCGCGCCTCGCCCGGAGCTCGTTGATCTTCGCTCCCAGGTTGCCGACGTCGTCGGCAACGCGTGCGGGGGGCGAGGAGAGGTCCGTAGTGCGGCCCGTCCGGATCCAATGTTCGCCAGCCGCTGGATCCCTGGTGAGGTCGCGGACATAGTCGGCGAGCATGGGAATCGCCCACTCCACCACGCCGCGGGTTTCGCCGCTGATCAAGGCGCGATCGATGAGGCGCTCGCGGTACTTGTTGGCGTAGTCGGGCGCTACCTCTAACCGCTGCGCCACCTCCCGGGTCGAACTCACCTCATCGTGGTCTTGGGCCATCGCAGCCAGATACCGCCGGTCGTTGGCACTTAGCGGTTTCATCGCCTCATCGAGGACCTGCCGTCGCAGATCGCGGAGGGCTTCGTCGAGTCCTGCCTGCACGTCGACGACCTCCAGCCTCCGAGCCCCGGCGTCCGCGTGACGCCACGTGTGGTAGCCGACCAACTGGACCATGTACGGGTATCCGTGCGACTCAACCACCGCCAGTGCCAGCGCGTCGTCGGAGATCGCCCACGTGGCGTCAATCGGGTCACGAAACGCACGCGCGGTATCAGCGTCCGACAAGCTGCCCAGGTCGACCCGCACGGAGCGGCGCAAGAAGGTCAACGGGGAAGGGTCCTTCTCATCCTCGACCTGGAGCAGCGCGGTCATGCTGCCTGGGAGACCGGCTGCCGCGAACGCGACCTGGCGCCGCTCCCGCACCGCGTGCTGCAGCGTCGTCGTCACCGCCTCGAGCTCGTCGTAGACCCCCTTGTGGATCTCGTCCAACGTGATCAGGACTCCGCCGCCGGTGTCGCGCAAGATGTCTGTCAGATCCTCCAGCTGGGATCGCAGCGTCGGCACAGGGGTGTGCTTGTCGCTGACCTCACGGCCAACGCCGCCCGCCGACAGCGGGAGGTCGAGGTTGGTGACGTGAGACGTGGTCGGTCGAGGGTCGTGATCACGTAGCAAACGCGGCAGCCTGTCGTTGGCGATCCGGTCGACGAGGCCCTTCGTCGCGGTCTCCGAGATCACCAACCACCCCTTCGGGCCGGCGATGTCCTCCAACGCGTTCAACGTCACGGTCTTCCCCGTGCCGCGCTGACCGACCAGCAGCAGGATCCGCCCGTAGGCGCCCGGGCCGGAGTCCAGAGCCTCACCGAACAGCTCAAGGTGGTGGTCACTCTCCACCAGCTTCGGAGGACTGCTGCCGAACCCGGGACGGAACGGATTCGGCCCGCGGTCACTCGTCATGTTTCAACACCTACTAGTCGTTTCATTACTTCCTAAAACAGGATGGAGCCGGCATTTCAATGCATACTAGTCGTTTCATTGCTTTCCAGTCAGGGGCCGGCCGCGGCGACCCCGCGACGTAGCAGCCTGCGCGCCGAGTCGAGGCGGAGGCTGTGCTGGAGCACCTCCGACGTGTCAAGCAGGGCAGTGAGGCGCCGCTCGAGGTCGGCCAGCCCGGACCGCAGGTCGCCGACTTGCACGGCGACGTAGCCAGCGGGTCGGCGTTGGCCGAAGTCGGTGAGTTCGG
>CAZEPK010000026.1:0-1238 GCA_964514085.1 uncultured Nocardioides sp. | reverse complement strand
AGCACCGTGGAGTGCTCGTCCTGTCCGGTCGCGTCCTCGAGCGCGGCGAGCAGCGAGACCGCATAGACGAAGTCCGGGGCCGCGTCGTACACGTCACCAGAACGAGCAGTGGTGGGAACAGCCATCACGTGTGTCCTTTCGAGAGAGGTCGGCACCAGGCTGGACCCCCGCTACCCAGTGAACAGAACAGGCGAGCACAGTGCACCCGGCACTCCCGAACCGGTGGACAGCAGCTGCGCAGAATGAACTCCGCCGTCCGCTCCACCGTCTGCCACAGGTAGGTGTCGAAGTTCGACTCGGTGACATAACCGGTACACCTGGACGGACCACAGCGCCAGCTGATCTGAGTCGTCAACACTCGCACGCCGTCGCGCAACGCCTGGCACCTCCAACCCTTTGGTGGGGACGTCGGCCGTAGCACCACCCCACGGCTCACCCCCGCCCTCACCACGAAACGCACCCACCGGGGTCGCGGATCGGACACCCCGGCGAGAAAATTTGGGAACGCAACCCACCACACGTGCGCGAGGCGTCCGATCCGCGCGGTGGCTCGTTGCCTTTCCGGGCATGACCACTACACAGAGCCCAGCCCCGGGCCGGGCAGACCCGACCGGCGAGCATGCGTGTGACCGGCAGACCTTCGAGCTCTACGGACACCGGATCACCCACATCAACAGTCCCGATGGGCAGCAGCTCCTCGCGGCTGCGCACACCGAGCGGGTCCGGCCCCTGTGCATGTGCCGCACCGACGGCGTCGCCATGTACGTCGCCAAAGTCGGACCCGAGAAGTACGTCATCAAGCGGATGCCCGACTCCGGTCTCGAGCACGCGCACCGCTGCGCCTCCTACCTGCCGCCCGAAGAGCTCTCCGGGCTCGGGCAGGTCCTCGGCAGTGCGATCACGGAGGAAGCCGACAACGGCCTGACCGCCATCAAGCTCGGGTTCCGAATGTCCAAGGTCGAGCGGGCAGACCCGACCGGTGCCGGTGGCGGGGAAGTGTCCGACTCCGTGGCCGCGGTCCCGAACCGGTTGACCCTCCGCGCGGTTCTGCACTACCTGTGGCAAGAAGCCGACCTCGCGACCTGGTCGCCCGGCATGGGCGGCAAGCGCAACTGGCGGGTCGTGTAGTGGTACCTGCGCCACGCCGCCCGCGGGAAGTTCACCAAGGGCAAGCCGCTCGCCACCAGGTTGTACGTCCCCGAGCCAGTCAACGTCGAGAAGAAGGCTGAGATCGCCGG
>CAZEPK010000025.1:0-23430 GCA_964514085.1 uncultured Nocardioides sp. | reverse complement strand
CGCCCACGGCGTTGCCGACCGCCTCCAGCCCGCCGAGGTCCAGGGCCTGCCGGGCCGGACGACCGGTGACCACCGCGACGGCGAGCACCTGCTGGGCCAGCTCGACGAGGACCGGCCCCGCGTCGGGGTGGATGTGGGCCTGCTCGGGGTCCTCCACGATCGGCGCCAGGGTGCCGTCGAAGTCCAGCCCGACCACCGTCTCCGCGGCGGCTCGGACCAGGGCGGCGTACTTCTGCTCGCCCTCCTCCGAGGTGAACTCCATGACCCCAGCCCACCACACCCGGCTGGCCCGGGCAGCGCAGGGGTCGGCCCGGATCAGTCGAGCGGACCCGTGAGGATCACGGTGAGCCGGTCCAGCCGCATGGGGTCCACCGCGGGCGCCGTGCGCTGGATGCCGAGGTCGAGGGCCAGCAGCTTGCCCTCCCGCTCCAGGCGCGGCGGGTAGTAGACCGTCGAGCTCGGGATGGTGCCGTACCAGTTGTCCGAGCCCACCACCTGCCAGCCGATCTGGCTGGCCTGCGCGGCCACCCGGCCGGCCAGGCCGGTGACCCCGGAGTTGTTGAAGACCACGACGTAGATCTTGGAGCGGTCCACCTGCGGCTTGGGCGGCTTCGGCGACCGGGTCGGCGCGGCGGTCGGGGTCTGGCTGGGCGTCGCGCTGGCTTCGGGCTGGGAGATCGTGGTGATCTCCTTCTCCTCTGGCGCGCTGTCGCGGGTGGCCACGAAGGCCACTGCAGCCATTGCCACGGCGACCACGCTCAGGATCACCACCGGCGAGGGGAAGACCACCCCGCGCTCGTCGCGGCTCCGCCGCCGGAGTGGACGCCGTGCCATGGGCCTAGAGCTCGAAGCCGAGGCGGCGGGCCGAGCGCTGGCGCTGGCGGGCGGCCCGCAGCCGGCGCAGCCGGCGGACCAGGAGCGGGTCGGCCTCGAGGGCCTCGGGACGGTCGATGAGGGCGTTGAGCACCTGGTAGTAGCGGGTCGAGGACATGTCGAACTTCTCGCGGACCGCTGTCTCCTTGGCGCCGGCGTACTTCCACCAGTGCCGCTCGAACTCGAGGATCTCGCGGTCCCGGTCGCTGAGGGCAGACTCCTCCGCCTGCCCCGCGTCAGCGCGTCCGACGTTCGCCGCATCCATACGGGCATCGTAGGCGACGAATCACACCGATGTCATTCAGCGCTCCGGCGTGCCGGACCCCGTCTGCGCGGCGTGCGTGGGCCGTTACGGTGCTCCGGTGACGACTCGCTGGGGAATCCTCGGGCCCGGACGCATCGCCCGCTCCTTCGCCCACGACCTGGGGCTGGTGCCGGACGCCGAGGCCACCGCGGTGGGCTCCCGCTCCCTGTCGCGGGCCACGGCCTTCGCGGAGGAGCACGGGTTCGCCTCGGCGTACGGCTCCTACGAGGAGCTGCTGGCCGACGAGTCGGTCGACGCGGTGTACGTCGCGTCGCCGCACGGCCTCCACGTCGAGCACGTCACCGCCGCGCTCGAGGCCGGAAAGCACGTGCTCTGCGAGAAGCCGATCACCCTGCGGGCCGCCGATGCCGAGGCGCTCCTCGCCCTGGCGCTGCGCCACGAGCGGTTGCTCATGGAGGCCATGTGGACGGCCTGCCACCCCGTGGTCCGGGCCGTGCAGCGCGAGCTGCGCGAGGGGGCGTTCGGCACGCCCCACCACCTGCACGCCGAGCTGGGCTTCGTCGTGGACACCACTCCCGACGACCGGCTGCTCGACCCCGCGCTCGGGGCGGGCGCGCTGCTCGACATGGGCATCTACCCCCTGACCTTCGCCCACCTCCTCCTCGGGGAGGCCGAGGCGCTGACCGCCACCGCGGTGCTGTCGGATACCGGGATCGACCTCGACATCGCGGTCGCGGGCCGCTACCCCGGTGGCGCGGTCGCGACGCTGGTCGCGTCGATGACCTCCTGGTCCTCCCGCCGCGCCGAGCTGGCCACGGACCGCGGCCGACTGCTCCTCGAGGACTTCCACCACCCGACCCACGCCACGTTCACCCCCACCGCCGTCGGCGGGTCCAACGACGACACCGAGCGCCTCGAGGCGCGCCGGATCGAGGGCGACGAGCCGGTGATCGGCCGGGGCTACGGCAACGAGGCGGCGGAGTTCCAGCGCTGCCTGGCCGAGGGACTCCTGGAGAGCCCGCTGGTGCCGCACGCCCAGACCCTCGCGATCATGCGGCAGATGGACCAGGTGCGTGCGCAGGTCGGCGTGCGCTACCCGGGTGACGGCTGACGCCATAGCCCGTCGGGGCGCCTCGGTGCCACCCGGACGTGTCAGGCGCTCCCGCTGGGGCTGCCCGAGCATGGCAGGAGCCGCTTGTCGTAGTGGCGTCAACACCGGACTGGGTCGCACGTCCCCGACGCGCCCACCAACACTCGGAGCATCGGGGACACGAAAGGGAAGACCATGAAGAAGCACACCCGATCCCTCCCCCTGCTGGTGGTCGTCGCCGTGGTGGCGCTCGTCCTCGGCTCCTTCGGGACGGCGACCGCAGCGGGGCTGACCAAGTCCTCGGTCAAGAAGATCGCCACCAAGGTGGTCAACAAGAAGGCACCGACGCTGTCGGTCGCCCGTGCCAAGACCGCCGACACCGCGACGACGGCCACGACCGCCGCATCGGCCACCAACCTGAACGGCCTACCGGCCGCGACCTACCTCGACCGGGTGGCGTTCGCCTCGAGCAGCGTCGGGGTTGCTGTTCCAGGCGGCCTGTCCAACTCGATCCTCGGTCCGGTCTCCATCACGGTCCCGGCCGGCGTCAACTTCGTGCGCCTGGACGGGACGGCCACGATGACGGGCGGCAACTTCGGCCTCTACTGGGGTGCGGACGGTGCAGCCTGCTCGACCGCGGGACCCGAGTTCGCGGCCGCGCAGTACACGGTGGCGACGGCCCAGGGCAACGCCTCGTTCCACGTCGTGCTGCCGGTCACGGCCGGTACGCACACCTACCGCCTGTGCTCGAACAACGCTGCGGCGTCCCTCGTCACGCGCAGCCTCATCATCGAGACCATCGCGACCGGCGCGACCGGTGGCTCCACCATCACCAGGGGCGGCCAGATCCAGGGGTCGGCGCCGGTCGGCGCACCTGGCTCGGCCCGTTGAGCTGACCCGGGCTCGATCAGAGCGCCTGCAGGTACCGCACGACAGCCAGCACCCTCCGGTGCTGGCTGTCGTCGGCCAACAGGCCGAGCTTGGCGAAGATCCGCTGCGTGTGCTTCTCCACCGCACCGACCGTGACCACGAGCGCCGCGGAGATCGCTGCGTTCGAGCGGCCCTCGGCCATCAGGGCGAGGACCTCGCGCTCGCGGGGCGTGAGCCCCTCGAGCGGGTCGCGGCGGCGGCCCATCAGCTGGGCCACCACCAGCGGGTCGAGCACCGTGCCGCCCTCGGCCACCGTGGCCAGGGCGGCCAGGAAGTCGTCGAGGTCGCTCACCCGGTCCTTGAGCAGGTAGCCCACACCGCCGTCGCCCGAGGCGAGCAGGTCGTCGGCGTAGGACACCTCGACGTACTGCGAGAGCACCATGATCCGGGCGTCCGGCCAGGCCCGCCGCACCTCGACCGCGGCGCGCAACCCCTCGTCGGTGTGGCTCGGCGGCATGCGGACGTCGAGGACCCCGACGTCGGGGCGGTGCTCCAGCGTGGCCGCGACGTACGCCGGCCCGTCGCCGACGGCGGCCACCACCTCGTGGCCGGCCTCGGCGAGCAGCAGCTGCAGTCCCTCCCGCAGCAGGAGGGAGTCGTCCGCGACGACGATCCTCATGGGCCCCCTACCGGGAGCCAGGCGGACACCACGGTGGGGCCGCCCTCGGGCGAGCTCACCTCGAGACGGCCGTCGGCCGCCAGCACGCGCTGCTGGAGGCCGGCCAGCCCGCTGCCCTTGGCCGGGTGGGCCCCGCCGACGCCGTCGTCCTCCACGCGGACCTCGACGCCGGAGTGCTCGAGCCACACGCCGACCGACGCGCGGGTGGCGCCGGAGTGCTTGGCCACGTTGGTCAGCGACTCGGCCACCACGAAGTAGACCGCGGTCTCGACGTGGGGCGGCAGCTGCTCGGGCACGTCGACGGTCGCCTCGACCGGGACCTCGCTGCGCGAGGTGAGCTCGCCCAGTGCCGCAGACAACCCACGGTCGACCAGCAGGGGCGGCGCGATCCCGCGCGAGAGGGAACGCAGCTCCTCCACGGTCTCGCGCGCCTGGAGCAGGGCGGCGTCGATCGTCTCCCCCGCGCGGGTGGGGTCCTCCGCGAGCTGGCGCCGGGCCCGGCCCAGGTCCATCTGCAGGCGCACCAGGCGTTGCTGCGGTCCGTCGTGGATGTCGCGCTCGAGCCTGCGCAGGGAGCTGGCCTCGGCCGAACGGGCCGCCGAGCGGCCGCCCTCGACCCGCCGCACCTCGTGCTGGAGCTCGGCGCGGCTGCTCAGGAGCAGGTGGGCCAGCCCGCCGTGCAGCGCGGCCACGAAGCGCACCACCAGCGGCAGGGTGACCAGCGCGACGGCACCGAAGACGAGCATCACCACGCTCTCGGCGCCGCGGGTGTCGCTGAACCCCAGCTGGTGGGCGATGACCACGTTGTCCGTGGGGTCGTAGGGGATCCAGCGCTGCCAGAACCAGTAGCTCAGCCCACCGAGCGTCACGGTCCACCACGTCGTCGCCAGGGCGAAGGCCAGGGTCGCGGTCACCAGCCCGAGCAGCGCCCACAGGACGTCGAGCCAGCTCTGCGCGTCCCGCAGGGGCAGCAGGGCCCTGCGCCAGAAGCCGTCCTCGGCCTGGGGGCGCAGGTAGGCCGGCGTGAGCGCCGGCTTGCCCAGCAGGCCCCGCAGCCGGACCCGCTCGAAGCGCGCGAAGCCGCGGGCCACCATCACGGCCACCCAGACCACCAGCAGGCCGCCGACGAGGACGGCGAGGCCCAGGCCCAGCGCCAGGGCCGTGACCACGACGACGAAGGCCGGCAGGGCCAGGAAGAACGCCGACAGCGCGTAGCCGGAGTCCAGGAGGACCCGGCGCACGCCGCGCGGCCGGGTCGGCTCGCGCCACGCACGCTCGGCGGGACCGGTCACGGTCAGCGGCGGTGTGGTCGACATGGTGGTGGTGTCCGTCATGGCTCCAGCGTCCTCGCGGACGACGGCCGGCACGATCCTGCCAGCACCACCTCCTCGGTCGGGGTAGCCCGACACCTCCGTGGCCTCCTCCGACCGGCCGGATGGCCCGATCGGACCATGGCGCCCGCCGTCGCCGGCAGGGAAGGTGCAGACAGGTCGGGCCACTCAGCGCGGCCTCAGGACGAGGGAGAGCCCATGCCCAGCACGCAGAACCGGCCCTCACGGGCTGTCGTCGTCACGGCCGTGGTCGCCCTGCTGCTCGGGGCCTTCGGGTCCAGGGGCGCGGCGGACGCCGCAGCGCTGAGCAAGGCGTCGGTCAAGAAGATCGCGACCAAGGTGGTGACGAAGGCCGCGCCGTCGCTGTCGGTCGCCCACGCGAGCACCGCGGACTCGGCCACCACGGCCGGCAACGCCACCAACCTCAACGGCCAGCCTGCTGCGGTGTACCTGGACCGTGTCGCCTACGCCACCAACCTCAGCTCGGTGGCCCTGCCCCCGGCATCGAACACCGAGGTGCTCGCGCCGCTGCCGATCACCGTGCCGGCCGGCGTCGGCTTCCTGACGGCCTTCGGCACGGCCTCGATCATCGGCGACGCGCCAGCCAGCGCCTGGGTGGCGATCGACACCACGTGCGCTGACCAGGCCACCACGGCGTACATGAACCGCTCGTTCGTCGACCCCGGCACCGGCGAGACGCCCATCTCGTTCAACTTCGCGAGCGCCGTCACGGCCGGCCTCCACACCGTGCGGTTGTGCGCGCGCAACGGCGTCGCCGGAAACGCCCGCGGGATCAACCTGACCGTGCAGACGGTCGCGACCGGTCACCTCGGCACGTCGCAGCTCCGGCCCAGCGCCACGCCTGGTGCGGACGGGGACCCCGACGCTCCGCAGTGACCTCGTCGGGTCGGGCACCGCCCGGCCCGGGCGTCGTCATGCGAGGGGGTGAGCCGACGGTTCCCCACCCTGCCTAGGGTGGAGGTGTGGGCTATGACCTGGTGATCGTCGCGAACCGGCTGCCCGTCGACCGGGTGGAGCAACCCGACGGGACCTCGGCCTGGCGACCCTCGCCGGGCGGGCTGGTGACCGCGATCGAGCCCGTCATGCGCGCCAACGACGGCGTGTGGATGGGCTGGCCCGGCGGCACCGAGCAGGACCTCGAGCCGTTCGAGGAGGACGGCCTGGCCCTCCACCCGATGTCGATGAGCGCCGCCGACATCGAGGGCCACTACGAGGGCTTCTCCAACGGCACCCTCTGGCCGCTCTACCACGACCTCGTGGCCAAGCCGGAGTTCCACCGGGAGTGGTGGGACTCCTACGTCGAGGTCAACCAGCGCTTCGCCGACAAGGCCGCCGAGCTGGCCAACGAGGGCGCGCTGGTCTGGGTGCACGACTACCAGATGCAGCTGGTGCCCCAGATGCTGCGCCAGCTGCGGCCCGACCTGCGCATCGGCTTCTACCTGCACATCCCCTTCCCGCCGGCCGAGCTGTTCCAGCAGCTGCCCTGGCGCCGCCAGCTGCTCGAGGGCCTGCTCGGCGCCGACCTGGTCGGCTTCCAGCTCCCGGGCGGCGCCGCCAACTTCGTGCGCCTGGTCCGGCAGCGTGTCGGCCACAAGACCCACCGCGACCTGGTCTACCTGCCAGACGGCCGCACCGTCCGCGCCGCGGCGTTCCCCATCTCCATCGACTTCGCCGGCTTCGAGAAGCTGGCCCAGACCCCCGACGTCACCGCCCGCGCCAAGGAGATCCGCAGCGCGCTGGGCGAGCCCCGCAAGGTCTTCCTCGGGGTCGACCGGCTCGACTACACCAAGGGGATCTACGCCCGCCTCCGCGCGTACGCCGAGCTCATCGAGGACGGCCACTTCGACGTCGAGGACGCCGTCTTCGTGCAGGTCGCCGTGCCGTCGCGGGAGCAGGTCGAGGAGTACAAGCTGCTGCGCGACGAGATCGACCGGCTGGTCGGCCGGATCAACGGCGACCTCGGCCGGATCGGCCGCCCGGCGATCAGCTACCTGCACTCCTCCTACCCGCGCGAGGAGATGGCCGCCCTCTACCGCGCCGCCGACATCATGGTCGTCACGCCCTACCGCGACGGCATGAACCTCGTGGCCAAGGAGTACGTCGCCTCGCAGTACGACGACGCCGGCGCGCTGGTGCTCTCGGAGTTCGCCGGCGCGGCCGACGAGCTGCGCCAGGCCTGGCTGATCAACCCCTACGACATCAACGGCATGAAGTCCGCGCTCCTCGACGCCTACCGGGCCGACGAGAAGGACCTCGTCAAGCGGATGCGCGCGATGCGCAGGACGGTCAGCAACAACGACGTCGCGGCCTGGGCCGACAGCTTCATGGCGGCACTGGCCGACCTCCACGACGGGCACCGCAAGCCGCTGAAGCCGGCCCGTCGCGACTGAGCCGCGCGACCGCCCTCAGGACGCGCTCAGGACGTGGGCGGGACCTCCGGCTCGGGGAGGTTCGCGGCCATGATCGCCACCACCTCCTCGCGCAGGGCCGGGCCGAGCTCGCCCCAGCCGGGCTCGAAGCCGTAGGCCTCGCGCATCGACTCGGTGCTGCGCAGCCCGTCGACCAGGTCGACGTCCTCCGGCCCGATCAGGCCGGGGTGGCAGACCCCGACCGCCTCGGAGACCTTCATCAGGTCCCGACGCAGGGCCACCACGTAGTTGCGCACCCGCTCGGCCTTGGAGTCGGGGTCCAGGCCGCGGACCAACCGCGGGTTCTGGGTGGCCACCCCGGTCGGGCAGCCGTCGGTGTGGCACCTCTGGGCCTGGATGCACCCGAGCGCGAACATCGCCTCCCGGCCGACCTGGACCCCGTCGACGCCCAGCGCGAACGCCACCGTGGCGTTCTCCGGCAGGCCGAGCTTCCCCCCGCCGACGAAGACGACGTCGTCGGTCAGCCCCGCCCGGGCGAAGCGCGCGTAGACCTGCGCGAAGCCGATCCGGAACGGGAAGGCGACCGAGTCGGCGAAGACCAGGGGCGAGGCGCCGGTGCCGCCCTCGCCGCCGTCGATGTTGACGAAGTCGACGCCGCGTCCTCCGGGGGAGCGCAGCCCCTCCATGCCCTCGACCAGGTCGTCCCAGAAGTCCATGTTGCCGACCGCCGACTTGATCCCGACCGGCAGCCCGGTCTCGGCGGCGACGAGCTCGACGAAGTCCAGCATCGAGTCCACGTCGCCGAAGACCTGGTGCCGGCTGGGCGAGGCGCAGTCCTGGCCCATCGCGATGCCCCGGATCTGCGCGATCTCCGGGGTGATCTTGGCGGCGGGCAGCATCCCGCCCAGCCCCGGCTTGGCGCCCTGCGACAGCTTCACCTCGATCGCGCGCACCGGCGCCGACTGCACGAGGTCCTTGAGCCGGGACAGGTCGAAGCGGCCGTGCTCGTCGCGGCAGCCGAAGTACGACGTCCCGATCTGGAAGACGAGGTCCCCGCCGTTGCGGTGGTACGGCGAGAGCGCGCCCTCCCCCGTGTTCTGCAGGCAGCCCGCCTCCCGGGCACCCCGGTTGAGCGCCTCCACGGCGTTGCCCGAGAGCGCGCCGAAGCTCATGCCCGACACGTTGACCACCGACGCCGGCCGGAACGCCTGCGCCCGGCCCCGCGGTGCACCGAGCACCTTGGCCATCGGCAGCGGGACGGCCTCGCCGGCGTGCCGGCCGGTGAGCGCGCCCGGACCCGAGAAGGTCCGGTGCTTGATGATCGGGTAGCCCTCGGTGTTCTCGACGTCGTTGTCGGTGCCGAAGCCGAAGTAGGAGTTCTCGCCCTTGGCCGAGGCGTAGACCCAGCGCCGCTGGTCGCGGCTGAAGGGCCGCTCCTCGTCGTTGGAGGTGACGATGTACTGGCGCAGCTCGGGGCCGAAGCGCTCGAGGGTGAAGCGCAGGTGGCCGATCACCGGGAAGTTGCGGAGGATCGCGTGCTTCTTCTGCGTGAGGTCGTGCGTCGCCACCGCACCGACCGCCGCAGCGGCGCCGGCCGCCATCCGCGTCCACTTCATGGTGGCCTGTCTAGTCGGCGGACGCTGAGCAGTCCACCTCCCGCTCTGGGACGTCCCGACTACGGTTCGCACATGGACCTCGTGCCCAAGCCCGACCAGGTCGTCTCGGCGGCCAGCAACGTGGCGCACAAGGTCCTCTACGGCGGACTGGCCGACCTGCGGCCGATGCCGCGCACCCTCATCGACGAGGGCGAGCTGCGCGAGGTCTACCACTACCGGCCCGTGGCCAGCGCCCGCCAGCACGGCGACCCGGTGCTGCTCGTGACCCCGCTGGCGGCCCCGGCCCTGTGCTTCGACCTGCGCCGCGGCTGCTCGCTGGTCGAGCACTTCGTGGAGGCCGGGCGGCCGACGTACCTCGTGGAGTACGGCGAGGTGGCGTTCCGGAACCGGTCCCTGGGCATCGAGCACTGGATCGACGAGGTGGTGCCGGCGGCGATCGAGGAGGTCTCGCGGCACGCTGGCGGGCGGCCGGTGCACGTGGTCGGGTGGAGCCTGGGCGGGATCTTCAGCCTGCTGGTGGCCGCCGACCGGCCCGACCTGCCCATCGCCTCGATCTCCGTGGTGGGCTCGCCCGTCGACGTGAGCCAGGTGCCGCTCGTGGCACCGCTGCGGCCGCTGCTGAACCTCACCGAGGGCCGGTTCCTGACGCCGGTCTACCAGCTCATGGGTGGTGCGCCGAAGCCGCTGGTGAAGTGGGCCTTCCAGCTCTCCTCGATCCAGAAGCTGGTCACCAAGCCGCTGGCGGTGGCCACCCGCCTCGACGACGCCGACTTCCTGGCCCAGCTCGAGGCGGTGGACCGGTTCACCGCCGGCATGATCGCCTACCCCGGCCGCAGCTTCGGGCAGCTCTACCACCGGTTCGTGCGCAGCAACGTCCTCAACACCGGGCGCTTCGAGCTCGGGGACCGCACCATCGAGCTGTCCGCCATCACGGCGCCCGTGTTGGTCTTCGCCGGCGCCACGGACGGAATCGCGCCGGTCGGCGCGGTCAAGGCCGTGGTGCCGCTGCTCACCGGCGCGGCCGAGGTGCAGTTCGAGATCGTGCCCGGGGGGCACCTCGGGATGCTGACGGGCCGCGCGGCGCGCGGCACCACCTGGCGAGTGCTCGACGAGTGGGTGGGCCGGTGGTCCACGACCGAGGCGCCGGTCGGGCAGAAGTCGGCCACCAAGAGGACCTCGAAGAAGACAGCCGCGAAGAAGACAGCCGCGAAGAAGACAGCCGCGAAGAAGACGGCCGCGAAGAAGACGGCCGCGAAGAAGACGGCGACGACGAAGTCCGCGGTGAAGAAGACCACCGCGCAGAAGACCGCGACGAAGAAGGCGGTCAGCCGCACACCGGCCACGCGGAAGGCGGCCGAGCCGCCGCCCACCCTGCCCAGCACCGAGGCGATCGGCGCCAACCCCACCCGCCGCTACGGGTCGGCGGGCTCCCGGGGGCTCGCGCGCTGAGCGGATCCGGCCCGCGCACGCCCTAGGGTGCCTGCGTGGACCCCGCCGCCTCGACCCTGCCGCGGTCGGTCCGGCTCGGCTACGGCTCGGGCTCCGTGGCGACCGGCGCCTTCGGCACCGTGCCGGGCCTGATGCTGCTGCCCTACCTCACCGACAGCCTGGGCATCGCGGCCCTCGCCGCCGGCTTCATCGTCTTCCTGCCCAAGGCCTGGGACGTGGTCCTGAACCCGATCGCGGGCCGGATCAGCGACCGCACGGTCGACCCGCGGGGCCCTCGACGCCCCTGGCTGCTCCGCGCCGGGCTGGCCCTGGCGGTGGCGTTCGCGCTGCTCTTCGCGGCGCCCACGATGGGTTCGCAGGCGGCCGAGGCCGGCTGGGTGCTGGTCTGCTTCCTGGCCTGCGCGACGGCGTACGGCTTCTTCCAGGTGCCCTACGTCGCGATGCCGGCCGAGCTGACCTCGTCCTACGACGAGCGCACCCGGCTGATGACCTGGCGGGTGGCGATCCTGGCCTTCACCATCATGCTGGCGGGGGCCACCGCTCCCCTGATCCGCGACGCGGTCGGTGGCCGGGCCGGCTACCGGGTCATGGGCGTGGCGATGGCGGCGATCATCGCCGTCGGCGTGGTCGGGGCCTACGTCGGCACCCGCAGCGCGCCGATCGGTGCGGTGCACGCCGGCCCGGGCACGCTGCGGGACCAGCTGCGGATCGTCGCCGGGGCCCGTGACTTCCGGCTGCTGCTGACGACGTTCGTGGTACAAGCCCTGGGCACCGGCTGCATGCTGGCCGGCGTGGACTACCTGGCCACCGACGTGCTGGACCGCAAGGGCGCCTCCACCATCCTCTTCGTCTGCTTCGTCGGCCCGGCCCTGCTGCTCACCCCGGTGTGGTCGGCGGTCGGCGCCCGCATCGGCAAGAAGCGGGGCTACCTGGCCTCCTCGGTGGTCCTGGCCGTCGGCGCCGTGCTGAGCGTGCTGGCCAGGTCGGCGCCGTTCGGGCTGGTCATCGCCGCCGTGGCCCTGGTGGGCGTGGGCTACGCCGGCGCCCAGGTCTTCCCGCTGGCCATGCTGCCCGACGCCGCCGCGGTCGACGCGCGCCGCACGGGCAGCTCCCGGGTCGGGGTCTACACCGGCGTCTGGACGGCCGGCGAGACCCTCGGCCTGGCCCTGGGGCCGGGCCTGTTCGCGCTGGTGCTGGCCCTGGGGGGCTACCGGTCCAGCACCGACGGCGACGTGGCGCAGCCCGACTCCGCGCTCACCGCCATCACGCTCGGCTTCTCGGTGCTGCCGGCCCTGCTCGTCGTGCTCAGCCTGGTCTGGCTGACCCGCTACAGCCTGGGCTCCGACCAGGTCGACGTCCCCGAGGAGATCACCGCATGAGAGCCCGAGCCGCATGACCGACGCACTCGAGCGCCTCCGCGCCCTGCAGGCCGCCGACCTGCCGGTCCACGGCGGGCGGACCCTGGCCTACGTCTACGACTCCGGGCTGCCCGACGTCGACCGCATCGGGCGCGAGGCGGTCGCGGCGTACGCCGGGTCGAACGGCCTGGACCCCACGGCGTTCCCCAGCCTGCTGCAGATGGAGAACGACCTCGTCGGCTTCGCGCTCGACCTGCTCGACGGGCCTGCGACGGCGGTCGGCACCGTCACCTCGGGAGGCACCGAGTCGGTCCTGCTGGCCGTGCAGGCGGCGCGCGACGCGCACCCGGACGTCGACCGGCCGCGCATGGTGCTCCCGGCGACGGCGCACGCGGCCTTCCACAAGGCGGCGCACTACTTCGGCGTCGAGCCCGTGCTGGTGCCGGTGGCCGAGGACTTCACCGCCGACGTGGCGGCCACCGAGGCGGCGGTCGACGAGGCGCGCGACCGGACGGTGCTCGTGGTGGGCAGCGCGCCGTCGTACGCCCACGGCGTGGTCGACCCGGTCACCGAGCTGGCGGCGCTGGCCGCGTCGCGCGGGATCCGCTGCCACGTCGACGCGTGCATCGGCGGGTGGGTGCTGCCGTACGCCGCGCGGCTGGGCCGGCCGGTCAGGCCGTGGACCTTCGCGGTGGACGGGGTCACGTCGGTCTCGGTCGACCTGCACAAGTACGGCTACGCCCCCAAGGGCACCTCGCTCCTGCTGCACCGGACGCCGGAGCTGCGGCGCCCGCAGTTCTTCGCCTCCGCCGCGTGGCCGGGCTACACGATGCTGAACTCCACGATGCAGTCGACGAAGTCGGGCGGTCCCCTGGCCGGCGCCTGGGCCGTGGTCGAGTCGCTGGGTGACACGGGCTACGAGCGCCTCTCCCGCAAGGTCTTCGAGGCCGTCGACGCGATCGTGGCCGGGACCGCCGACATCGCCGGCGTGGACGTGCTCGTCCCTCCCCACTCGACGCTCGTCGCCCTCGTCACCGACCAGAGCTGCGACGCCTTCACCGTCTGCGACGAGATGGCGGCGCGCGGCTGGTACGTCCAGCCGCAGATGTCCTACGCCGGCACGCCCCCGACCATCCACCTCTCGGTCAGCGCCGCCACCGGTGACCACGTCGAGGAGCTGCTGGCCGCGCTGCGCGAGTCGGTGCTGGCCGCCCAGCGGTCCGGGCCGGTCGCCGTCGACGCGGGTGTCGTCGCCTTCATCGAGGCGCTCGACCCGCACGGGCTCAGCGACGACGACTTCGACGGCCTGCTCGCTGCCTCGGGACTGGTCGGGGCGGGCGAGGACGGCCTGGTCCTGCCGGAGCGGTTCGCCGAGGTCAACGCGCTCCTCGACGTCGCTGCGCCCGCCATGCGCGAGGCCCTCCTCGTCGCGTTCCTCGACCGCCTGTCCCGCCCCCACCGCCGATGAGGCGGGCGCGGTGATCGAGCGCGGCCTGGCCCTCCTCGAGCTGGCCGAGGAGCTGCACGCGCGCGGGTGCCAGCGGCTGCGGATCATGCCGTACCTGGCTCCGAGCGGCCTCTACTGGCGGCTCCAGCTCTCGGCGCCGGGGCGCGAGGAGACCGCCTCCTGGTCGACGGCGGACGTGCCGCCGCGGTTCGTCGACGTCCTGACCGCGCACCCCCGGCTGGTGGAGGCCGGCGCCGGCCGCGACCCGGCGTACGCCGCGTGGGTCAGCCGCGCGGTCGAGCTCGCGCGGCAGGGCTGGCTCCTCTACTTCTTCGCCGACTGGGAGACCGACGACGTGGACGGTGTCCCCCTGCTCGGGCCCGAGGCGGGACGCCCCCGGCTCGAGGAGCCTCCCGGCGGGCGCTAGGTCCCGTGCTCGGCCAGCCAGGCCGCGCGGGCCCGCTTGCCGGCCCGCGCGAGCCAGGCGTCCTGGACCACCTCGGTCAGCTCCTCCAGCGACAGCTCGCCGATCCGGGAGCCCCGCAGCAGCACCGAGGGGTGTCCGTCGAAGTGGGCCGTGGTGAAGAACGGCGTGGTCGGGTCCTGGACCAGCGCCTGCTTGTCCTCCTCGGAGTCGACCCAGAACACGATGACGTCGTCGTACCGCTCGCCGGTCCCCGGGTCGACCGCGTCCGGCCGCGGGGTGCGGAAGAAGACGAAGCTGCGGCCGCCGACCTGGTAGACCGCCTGGTCGCGCTCGGGGTAGCGCTTCACCCCCGGCATCGCGGCGGCGAGCGCGTGCACGTCGGACACCTTGGCGCGGCGGGCCACGAGCGCTACCCGGGCCGGCTCGCGCTCGAGGCGGGGTCGACGAGGATCTTGGCGTGGGCCTCGGGGTCACCGAGCGCCGCGAACGCCGCTGCCACGCCCTCCAGCCCGACCGTGCCGGTGACCAGCGCCGAGGCGTCGACCGTGCCGTCGGCGAGCGCGTGGAGCGCGTCGCGGAACTCCAAGGGCGTGTAGCCGAGCACGAAGCGCAGGTCGAGCTCCTTGTTGATCGCCATCGAGGGCCGGAAGGCGTCGGCGCCCATGCACACGCCGACCACGACCACGCGGGTCGCGAGCGGGGCCTGGGAGACCACCGACTCGATCATGCCGGGGACGCCGACGCACTCGAAGACCACCGGCCCGGTGGGCAGCGCGACCCCGACCGCGTCGGCCGCGCGGAAGGCGTGGTGCCAGCCCGGGAGCCGGCGCAGCTTGTCCATGGAGCCGACCGCGAGGTCGAGGAGGTCGGGCGCCGAGGTCATGAAGCGGTCCGACCCCGCGGCGTACGGCGACTCCTCGGTGGGGTCGACCACCACGTCGGCGCCGCACCGGGTGGCCAGCGCGCGCCGGCCCGCGGAGGGGTCGGAGGCCACGACGGTGCGCACCCCGCGCGCCTTGAGCCAGCAGATGACCGCGAGGCCCACCGGTCCGCAGCCCAGCACGACCGCGACGTCCTTCTTGGACACCTCCCCACGGTTGACCGCGTGCAGGGCCACGGCCATCGGCTCGGTCAGCACCGCGACCTCGGGCGCGAGGCCGTTGGGCACCAGGAAGGACAGGGACTGCTCGGCCACCACCTGCTCGGCGTACCCGCCGGGCGCGAGCGGCGACAGCCCGGTCGGGTGCACGGCGCCGTCCACGCGGACCAGGGGGAAGACCGCGACGTGGGCGCCCTCCTTGAACTCCCGGCGGACGCCCCGGCCGCGCTCGCGGACCGCGCCGACGAACTCGTGGCCCAGCACCGTCGGGGTCGAGCGCCGCATGAACTGCCCGTAGTCGAGCTCGACCATCACCTCGGCCAGGTCGTCGCAGTGCTCACGGGCGTGCAGGTCCGAGCCGCAGATGCCACAGCGCAGGACGTCCAGCACGAGCTGCCCCTTGGCGGGCGTGGGGTCGGGGAGCTCGACGACCGACAGCGTCGCGTCGGCGCAGGACACCGCCCTCATCGGGTCGCGCGCCGTGGCGAGGTCGAGGACCGCTGGTGGTGGGGCACGTGCTGATTATGGGCGAGCGCTGCACACGCCGCGCTGGGGAGTGAGCGGACGCCGGAGGCTCTGTAGGTTGAGCGACGTGTCAGCGCTGGCCGGGCTCGTCGACAAGGGGCTGGTGGCCCCCGACTGGGCCGAGGCCCTCGCGCCGGTCGACGAGCGGATCGCGGCACTGGGCCGCTTCCTGCGCGACGAGCGGGTGGCGGGGCGCGCGTACCTGCCGGCCGACGAGGACATCTTCCGAGCATTCCGGCGTCCCCTGGCCGACGTCCGCGTGCTCGTCGTGGGCCAGGACCCCTACCACGACCCGGCGTACCCGATCGGGCTGTCCTTCGCCGTGGAGCGGCACGTCTGGCCGCTGCCCAAGAGCCTGGTCAACATCTACCTCGAGCTGCGCGACGACCTCGGCGTCGTGCCGCCGCGGCACGGCGACCTCAGCGGCTGGGCGGACCAGGGCGTGATGCTGCTCAACCGGGTGCTCACCGTCCGGCCCCGCGAGGCCGGCTCCCACCGCGGCCGCGGCTGGGAGGAGGTCACCGAGCGCGCGATCACCGCCTTGGCCGAGCGCGGCCGCCCCTGCGTGGCGGTGCTGTGGGGCAGCGACGCCCGGTCGCTCAAGCCGCTGCTCGGCCCGGTGCCGTGGGTGGAGTCGGCGCACCCCTCCCCCCTGTCGGCCTACCGCGGCTTCCTCGGGTCCAAGCCGTTCTCCAGGGTCAACCGCCTGCTGGTGGAGCAGGGCGCACCACCGGTCGACTGGACGCTGCCGCCGGGCGATGCCTCGAAAAAAGTTGAATCGTGAACTAGGATGGCCCTGTGAGCGACACCCGGATGCCTGCCCTCTACATCGGCCACGGCGCGCCGCCGCTGCTCGACGACCCCATCTGGTCCGGCCAGCTGGCCGCCTGGGCGCAGGACCTGCCGCGCCCGAAGGCCATCCTCATCGTGAGCGCCCACTGGGAGTCCGCGCCGGTCATGCTCAGCGCCGACCGCGCGCCGCTGGTCTACGACTTCGGCGGCTTCGACGCGAAGTACTACCGGATGACCTACGACACCCCGTCCGCCACCGACCTCGCGCAGCGGGTCGCGGCGATGATGCCGAGCACCGAACCGGTCCACCAGCACGCCAGCCGCGGCCTCGACCACGGCGCGTGGGTGCCGCTGCGGATCATGTACCCCGAGGCCGACATCCCGGTGCTGCAGCTCTCCCTGCCCACCCACGACCCGGTCCGCCTCCTCGCGCTCGGTGAGCGCCTGCGCCCGCTGCGCGACGAGGGCGTGCTGATCATCGGCTCCGGTTTCCTGACCCACGGCCTGCCCTTCCTCACCGAGTTCCGCATCGAGGCCGACGCCCCGGGCTGGTCCTCGGACTTCGACGCCTGGGCCGGCGAGGCCCTGGCCCGCGGCGACGTCGACGCGCTCGCGGCGTACCAGAGCCAGGCGCCGGGCATGCCCTACGCCCACCCCACCGTCGAGCACTACACCCCGCTCTTCGTCACCCTCGGTGCCGCCACCGACCCCGAGGAGCCGGGCCTCCAGGTCATCGACGGCTTCTGGATGGGCCTCTCGAAGCGGAGCCTGCAGGTCGCCTGAGGCGCAGCACCAACTGGTTCCAGCAGGTCAGCGGATGCGAGTCTTCCGCATCATCCGGAGGCCGGAGAGCATCCCCTTGACGTACTTGTCGTAGTCCTGGCCGGGCCGCGCGCCCATGACCTGCTTCTTGAGCACCGCGAGGTTCTGCACGTCGGTGTACTTCAGCAGGCCCTGGTCGCCGTGGCGGGCGCCGACGCCCGACTGCTTCACGCCGCCCGACGGCGTCCCCTTGGAGGCGAACGCGGTGGCCAGGATGTCGTTGACGTTGACGTTGCCCGACTCGATGCGCCGCCCGACGGCGCAGGCGTTCTCGACGTC
Source organism: uncultured Nocardioides sp. (assembly GCA_964514085.1). Taxonomy (GTDB): domain Bacteria; phylum Actinomycetota; class Actinomycetes; order Propionibacteriales; family Nocardioidaceae; genus Nocardioides. The sequence goes on along the minus strand of CAZEPK010000025.1, from coordinate 6,118 downwards.
GCCGCCCCAGACCGAGGCGTTGAGGCCGTAGTCGGTGTCGTTGGCCAAGGCGACCGCCTCGTCGACCGTCGAGTACTTGTAGAGCCCGACGACCGGCCCGAAGGTCTCGGTCACGCCGGCCAGCATGTCCTTGGTGACGCCCTCGAGGATGGTCGGCTCGAAGAACGCCGGCCCGAGGTCGGGGCGGGCGCGGCCACCGGTCAGCACGGTCGCGCCCTTGGCCACGGCGTCCTCGACGTGGGACTGCACGCGGTCCTTGTGGTCGGGCGAGACCAGCGACCCGACGTCCGGGCCGAAGTCGTACGACGCGCCGAGGGTGAGCGCCTCGGTCGCCGCGACCAGACGCGAGCGGATCTCGTCGTACTTCGACGCCGGCAGGTACATCCGCTCGATGTGCATGCAGATCTGGCCGGTGTTGCCGAAGGCGCCGAACATGGCGCCCTGCACGACCTCGTCGAGGTTCGCGTCCTCGAGCACGATCATCGGGTTCTTGCCGCCGAGCTCGAGGCAGGCGCCGATGAGGTTGCGGCCCGCGCGCTCGCCGATGACCCGGCCGGTCGCGGTGGAGCCGGTGAACATCACGTAGTTGGCGTGGTCGATCAGGGTCGGCCCGACATCGGGGCCCTCGCCGCACACGACCTGGAACAGGCCCTTCGGCAGGCCCGCCTCCTCCAGCATCTGCACGCCGTAGAGCGGCGACAGCGCGGTCTTGTTGTCCGGCTTCAGGACGATGGCGTTGCCGGCCATCAGGGCCGAGATCGAGTCGGAGATGCCCGTGGCGAACGGGAAGTTCCAGGGGGCGATGATGCCGATGACGCCCTTGGGCACCCGGATCTCGGTGGAGGTGCTGACCAGCGGCACCGGGCCGCCGCGCTTGACCGGCTTGAGCAGACGCGGAGCGCGCTTGAGGTAGTGGCTCATCACCATCACCGGGTCGCAGGTCTCCTCGATGGCCATCCGCCGGTTCTTGCCCGACTCGACCTGGATCAGGTCGGTGGTGGTCACCGCGTTGTCGATGAACAGCGTGTGCGCGCGCTTGAAGACCTCGAGCCGCTCCTTCAGCGGCCGCCGGGCCCACTCGACCTGGGCCGCCCGCGCTGTCGCGAACGCCCGCTCGACGTCCTCGGGGGTCGACTGCGGGAGCTCGACCAGCACCTCGCCGGTGTAGACCTCGGTCAGCTTCCACGTGCCGCCGCTGGTGGACGGGACCCGGGCGACGAGCCGGTCGAGGAAGGCGTCAGTGATGGAGGCGGGTCGCTGCAGGGTCATGTCAGTTCTTCCCGAGCACGATGGCCGCGCCCATCTCGCCGATCATGATGGCGGGCGCGTTGGTGTTGCCGCCGGTGATGGACGGCATGATCGAGGCGTCGCACACCCGCAGCCCCTCGACGCCGCGGACCTTGAGGTCGGGGCCGACCACCGCGAGCTCGTCGACGCCCATCCGGCAGGTCCCGACGCCGTGGTAGACCGACGTGGCGCGGTTGAGGATCGCGTCGCGCAGGGCCTGGCCCGTCAGGTCGGTCCCGGGGTGGGTCTCGGCCTTGATGGAGCCCTTGAACGCCGAGCCCGCGAAGATCTCGCGGACCATCTCCGAGCCCTCGGCCAGGACCTCGAGGTCGGAGGGGTCGGCGAGGTACTGGAAGTCGATCAGCGGTGCCGCCGTCGGGTCGCTCGACGCCAGGCGCAGCGTGCCGCGGCTCTTGGGGTAGATCAGCGTGCTGAGCACGGTCAGCGAGGTCCGCTTGTCGACGTCGTGGCGGATCGGCTCGTCCTGGTTGGGCGAGACGTAGGCCCAGGGCAGGAGGTGCAGCTGCAGGTCGGGTACAGCGCCGGCCTGCGAGGTCCGGAGGAAGGCCAGCACCTCGAAGACCGAGTTGGCCATGAACGTCGACCCCGGCCGGAGGATCTCCTTCACCGTCCCGCGGGCGAAGTACGGCGCCGTGCCCTTGTTCTTGCTCGCGCTGCTCTGGAAGGTCAGCGCGTGGAACATGTGGTCGTGCAGGTTGTCGCCGACCGGCAGGTCCGCGACCACGTCGATGCCGTGGTCCTTGAGGTGCTGGGCGTGGCCGATGCCCGACAGCATGAGGAGCTGCGCGGACCCGACGAAGCCGGCGGAGAGGATGACCTCCTTGCCGGCGCGGATCGTGCGCGTCGCACCGCCGCCGTTCTTGGAGACGTCGGTGACCTCGATGCCGACCGCGCGGCCGTGCTCGATGAGCACCTTGCGGGTGAGCGTCTCGGACTGCAGCTGCAGCGTCGTGGGCGCGAGGTTGTGCAGGTAGCCGCGTGAGGCGCTGTAGCGCAGCCCCCCGGCGGCGTTCTGCTGCATCCGGGCCACGCCCTCCTGCGACTCGCCGTTGTAGTCGTCGAGGATCCGGCAGCCGGTGGCGTCGGCGGTGGCCTGGAGGAACTGCAGCGAGCCCTCCTGCGGCTTCTTGTTGATGGTGACCTTGATCGGCCCGCCGGTGCCGCGGAAGGCGTCCTCACCGCCCTCGAAGTCCTCCATCCGCTTGTACGCCGCGTTCACGCTGTCGGCGTCCCAGCCGACGTTGCCCTCGGCCGCCCAGTCGTCGAAGTTCGCGCGGTTGCCCCGGACGTAGACCATGCCGTTGATCGAGCTGGAGCCACCGACGACCTTGCCGCGGGGCACCGGCATCTTGCGGTCGAGCAGGTGCTTCTGCGGGACGGAGTAGAAGCCCCAGTCGACGGTCTTCTTGATCTCGGGCACCGAGTGCATCGGCCCGATCATCCCGGGCTTCTTGACCAAGAACTTGTCGTCGCTCTTGCCCGCCTCGACCACGATGACGCTGGCGCCGGACTGGGCCAGCCGGCCCGCGATCGCCGCACCCGACGAGCCCGAGCCCACCACCACGTAGTCGGCCTCGTCCGCGTAGGGAGCACTCTTCGCCATGGCGGGAACTGTAACGCGTTCTAGTTTCTGCTGGAAGGTCCACTGGAGGGATCCCTCCGCCCCGGCGCAGTCCACAATGCAGGGGTGAAGATCATGTCCATCCAGTCCTCGGTGGCCTACGGGCACGTCGGGAACTCGGCGGCCGTCTTCCCCCTCCAGCGGCTCGGGCACGAGGTCTGGCCGGTCCTCACCGTGCACTTCTCCAACCACACCGGGTACGGCGCGTGGCGCGGCCCGCTGCTCGACCCGGCCGACGTGCGCGAGGTCATCGCCGGCATCGCCGACCGGGGCGTGCTCGGGGAGTGCGACGCCGTGCTGTCGGGCTACCAGGGGGACCCCGCCGTCGGGGCGGTGATCCTCGACGCCGTGGCCGCGGTCAGGGAGGCCAACCCGGAGGCGGTCTACTGCTGCGACCCGGTGATGGGCGACGTCGGCCGGGGCATGTTCGTGCGGCCCGGCATCCCGGAGTTCATGCGCGACACGGTGGTCCCCCGGGCCGACATCCTGACGCCGAACCACTTCGAGCTCGACTTCCTGGCCGGCCGGACCACGACCACGCTGGAGGAGGTGCTGGACGCCGTCGACGAGGTGCGCGACCGCGGCCCGCGCGACGTGCTGGTCACCTCGGTGCTGCACCGCGACGTCCCCCCGGGCTCGCTGGACGTGGTCGCCGTCTCGGACGCCGGCGCCTGGGCGGTCACCACTCCCCTGCTGCCGATCGCGCCCAACGGCTGCGGTGACGTGACCGCGGCGCTCTTCCTCGCCCACCTGCGGACCTACCGATCCAGCGCCATCGCGCTGGAACGGACCACCGCGTCGGTGTTCGCGATCCTGGAGGCCACGCTGGCCGCGGGCACGCGGGAGATCCAGCTGGTCGCGGCGCAGGACGCCATCGCCGACCCGCCGGCCACCTTCAGCGCCCGGCAGCTGCGTTGAGCGCCACCTTCGACCTGGGCGCCGTGCCGACCGGGCTGGACCTGGCGGGCACCTTCGTGTTCGCGGTCTCGGGCGCCCTGGTGGCGGTCCGGTCCCGGCTGGACCTCTTCGGCACGCTGGTGCTGGCCGGTGCCACCGGCCTGGGCGGCGGCCTGCTGCGCGACGTCCTGCTGGGCGACGTGCCTCCACCGGGCCTGGTGAAGTGGACCTTCCTCGCCGCGGCGGCGCTGGCCGGGGTGGCCACGTTCCTCTGGCACCCCGTGGTGGCCCGCTGGGAGAACCTCGTCCTCACCCTGGACGCCGCCGGGCTGGCGCTGTTCTGCGTGATCGGCGCGCTCAAGGCCTCCAACTCCGGCCTGGACCTGGTCCCCGCCGCGCTGCTCGGCATGATCACCGGCATCGGCGGCGGCATCGCCCGCGACGTGCTGGCCAACCGGGTCCCGGTGGTGCTCGAGGGCGGCTGGTACGCCACCCCGGCCCTGGTCGGCGCGGCCTGGGCGGCGTTCGCGCAGGGCCAGGGCTGGGCCACGGCCGCGGTGCTCCTGCCAGGGATCGTGGTGTGCTTCGTCTGGCGCGCGCTCGCCCTGCACCGCGACTGGTCGCCGCGGCCGGCCCGCGGTATCGGCTAGATCGCGTCGTTGATGGTGATCTGGTCGTAGGTCGTCGGCAGGGCGTCCCCCGAGGCGCAGTCGACCGTCACGGTGGTGTCCTTGCTGATCTTGTCGATGCCGTCGCCGGCCGTGCACGTCGAGGTGGCCAGCACCTCACCGGCGTCGAGCAGCTTGACCTGGACCAGCAGCCGGTCCGCCTTGCCGCGGTGGTTGGTGACCTTGAGGCCGTCGATGTGCCACGTCCCGCTGACGGGCTCGTCGGTGATCGACCAGCCGTCGGCGTACTCGAAGCCGTTGACCTCGAACCCCCGCCCCTCGGTGATCGTCAGGGGGTTGTTCGGGCCTCCGACCGACTGGTCGTTGACGGCGTCGTTCACCTTGTTGCCGACCACCGCGACGACCGCGATGCAACCGCCCACGAAGACCAGGAACAGCACGCCGAACACGATGAGGATGTTGCGTGCCGTGTGGCTCTGCTGGACCGGCTGGCCGACGTAGGGCTGAGGCTGGCCGTACGCCGGCTGCCCGTACGCCGGCTGCGCGTAGGTCGGCTGGGGGTAGGTCGGCTGGGCGTAGGTCGGCTGCGCGTAGCCGGGCTGCTGGGTCTGCTCCGAGCCGAGCGGCCGGAAGTTGTCGCTCCAGGCGTTGCCGTCCCACCAGCGCTCCTGGTCGCCCTGCGGGTACCACCCGGCGGGCGGCATCGGTGTCTGCGTCATGGGCACGCCTCTCGGAGCAGCTGGGACCGGGACCTCCGCCCCTCCGACGGGTAGCGTGGCAGATCGGCTGCACCGCGGTCAGCCGGTCAACGCATTTCCGCACGCCCTGCCGCGGCCACGCAGGCGGCCAGGGCCTGGGCCCGCTCGCTGGTGAACACGTCCTCCAGCGGGACCGGTACGCCGTCGGGGCCGGCCAGCGGCACCCGCCAGTTGGGGTACTCGTCGGTCGTGCCGGGCTGGTTCTGGGTGCGCCTGTCGCCGACCGCGTCGGTGAGGGCCACGCACAGCAGCCGCGCGGGGGTGAGCGCCAGGTAGCGGTGGAGCGCCTCGACCACGTCGCCGCCGGGCTCCAGCAGCCCCCGGCGGGCCACCTCCTCGAGCCAGCGGTCGACCTGGGCCCGGGCCTGCGCGAGCTCCTCGTCGAGGTCGCCCTCCAGGATCCCGAGCTGGTGCTGGAGCCGCACCTGGTCGCCGACGAGGTAGCCGGACGTGGGCGGGAAGTCGTGGGTGGTGACCGAGGCCAGGCTCCATTCGCGCCACTGCTCGGCGGGCAGCGGGCCGCCCTGGTCGTCGTACTCGAACCACAGCACCGAGGTGCCGAGCACGCCGCGGGAGGCCAGGAAGTCGCGGGTCTCCGGCGGCACGACGCCGAGGTCCTCGCCCACGACCACGGCGCCGGCCCGGTGCGCCTCCAGCGCCAGCACGCCGATCAGCGCCTCGTGGTCGTAGCGGACGTAGGTGCCCTCGTTGGGAGGACCGCCGACCGGGATCCACCACAGCCGGAACAGGCCCAGGATGTGGTCCACCCGGACGCCGCCGGCGTGGCGCAGCACCGCGCCGATGAGGTCGCGGAAGGGCTGGTAGCCGAGCTCGGCCAGCCGGCCCGGCCGCCACGGCGGCTGGCTCCAGTCCTGGCCCAGCTGGTTGTAGGCGTCCGGCGGGGC
>CAZEPK010000024.1:10047-23589 GCA_964514085.1 uncultured Nocardioides sp. | reverse complement strand
CAGCCGGCTGGCGCTCACCGACCTGGACCCGGTCTGGCTCGACCGGGTGGTCGCCGACGGGCAGGTCGCCGTGCTGGTGGTGGACACCGCCGTGGCCGACGACGGCACGACGAGCAGGTCCGCCGTGCGCCGCGACGTCGAGGCCGGCGGAGTGCTGGGTGCGCTGGTCCCGGCCGCGGAGCCGGCAGGCGCGGGTCAGGACGAGGGGTAGTCGGCGTACTCCGCGTAGGGCCAGGTGCGCACCAGCTGCAGCGCGCGCTGCAGGTCGAACGGGTCGGCCTGCATGAACAGCCACGGCCGACCGATCCACAGGTAGGCGTCGACGTACAGCGCCGCGTTGCGCCGGTTCTCCTCGGACATGCCCCACGCGGGGTCGGACACCTTGGTGGTCGGCGGGATCCCGAGGGTGACACAGGTCGTGTCGTCCAGGGACCGGCACACGTCGGCGTTGTCGAAGTGGCCCTTGCCGGCGTAGGTCGACCCGGGGAACGGCTTGCCGTTCGACGAGGTGTTGACCACGAAGTGCTTGTCGCGGATGCCCCGGGCGGCCAGGGCCTCGACGACCCGGGCCCCGAACTCGACCTCCCGCTCGGTGGAGTTGTAGTGGGTGTTGTTCATCGAGAAGCCGCGGACGTACTCCACGCCCGCCGGGACGAGCAGCCGCAGGGCCTCCTCCGTGTCCCCGGCGAGCCAGTCCTCGGCACCGGCGTCGATGTAGACCGCGGCGTTCGGCAGCGAGCCGAGGACCTGCGCGGAGTAGCGGATCAGGCTGCTGTAGGCCCCTGAGCCACCCGGAGCGCAGAGCGCGAAGGGCCCGTCGGCCTGCAGCGTGATCGCCACCGGCGAGTCGCCGATCCCGCGGGCCAGGGCGTCGGTCCACGCGCGGTAGCCGGCGGCCTGGGCCGCGCTCGGCAGCGAGCGGCAGGCGTCGTGCTCCCACGGCTTCATCCGGAAGGTCGCCAGCTGCACCAGGGCGTCGGGGTCGCCGTCCTGGGCGTTCTGGATGTAGCCGCGCACCTTCTCCTCGATCTGGCCGTCGGGGATCCAGGAGCCGAACCACTTGGAGCGGGGCTGCAGGACGATCCGGCCCAACAGGCTGCGGGTCTCGCCGGAGGACGACGCGTACGGACCCCAGGCCTGGTCGCCGTCGCCGTAGTAGTTGCCCCACGGACGGTGCGCGAGCGGGTTCTCCCGGCGTACGGCGCGCACGGCCCGCCTGGCCCGCTGCTTGGCCGCCCGCTGCGCCTGGGCCCGGGCCGCGACCCGCGCGGCGGCGCGGGCCTGCGCCGCAGCCCTTCTCGCGGCGCGTCGTGCGGCGGCCTCCGCAGCGGCGTCGGCAGCGGTGTCGCTCGGGCTGGCGGCCTCGGTCGGGCTGGCCCGGGCGGCCGTCGGAGCCGGGCTGCTCGCCGCCGACGGGCCCGGTCCGGAGGAGTCGTCGGCGGAGCAGGACGTCGCCACCAGGCACGCGGCCACGGCTGCGGCGGCGGCCAGCCGGCCCGAGAACCGTCGTGGGCTGCTCACGTCCAGCATCATCCGCACCGACGTGGGAGGGACGAAATCGGGGGTCGGTCCCGAGCGGTCAGCCGCGCTCCTCGGCGGTGCTGCCGCCACCGTCGACCACCAGGCACTGCCCGGTGACGTAGGACGCACCCGGGCTGCACAGGAAGGCGATGGCCGCCGCCACCTCCTCGGGGGTGCCGCTCCGGCCCAGCGGCGTGTGCCGCCCCTGGACCTCCTCGTGGGCCGTCTGGCTGCCCGTGCCGATCCAGCCGGGGGCCACGGCGTTCGCGGTGACGCCGTGGGCGGCGTGGTCCACCGCGACCGAGCGGGCCAGCCCCACCATGCCCGCCTTGGCGGCGGCGTAGGCCGCCTCGCCGCGCATGGCCATCACCGGACCGGTGACGGAGGCGACCATCACCACCCGACCCCAGGCCTGCTGCTGCATCCCGGGCAGGACGGCGCGGGTGAGGAGGAAGGCGGTGTCGAGGTTGCGCTCCAGCGCGCGGCGCCACTGCCCGTGGTCCATCGCTCCCGCGGTCTCGGACTCGTCGCCGGTGCTGGTCATGCCGGCGTTGTTGACCAGGACGGTCGGCGACCCCAGCTCCTGGGTCACCACCGCCACCGCAGCCGCGACCTGCTGCTCGTCGGTCAGGTCGGCGGTGACCCCGACCGACCGGACGCCCGCCTCCTCGAGCTCGGCGGCCCGCTCGAGGACCCGCTCGCTCGTCGCCGTCACCGCGACGTCGGCCCCCAGGGAGCCCAGCAACCGTGCGGTCGCCATGCCGATCCCGTCGAGGGCGCCGGCGCCGCTGACCAGCGCGACCCGGCCGGTGAGGCGGAAGGGGTCGGCGGGCACGCGGGAGACCCTCACCCGCGGAGCGGGCGACGTCAAGCGAGCAGCCGCAGCTCGACCGCGTGCCGACGTACGGCATCGGTGTCTGCTGCGAGCACGAAGGGCACGTCCTCGGTCCAGGTGCCCGAGACCTCCTCGACCCGGCCGTCGCCCGGGTCCAGCCGGACCTCGCGGATGTAGATCGCGATGATCCGTCCCGGGTTCGCGCGGGCGACGGCGGCGTAGATCTCGGGATCCCGCTCCCCGGAGTCGCCGATGAGCACGAACCGCAGCCGGGGGTGGAGGTCGAGGACCTCCTGGAGGCGACCGTGCTTCTGCTCGCGACCGGCGCGGGAGCCGAGCAGGTCGCGTAGCAGCACCGGACCCACGGGGAACCCGCGGTGCCGGATGAAGGCCAGCAGGAAGGCGTGCAGGTTCCACGGGCTCGAGGAGACGTAGAAGACCGGGTTGGTGCCGGCCGCGAGCTCGTTGTAGAGCTCCGATGCACCCGGGAAGGGCGTCCGGGTCAGCGCGGAGCCGGTGAGCGTCTGGAGGATCATCCGCCCGACCCGTTGGACGCCGGTCTCGAGGATCGTGTCGTCGACGTCGGAGATGACGCCGAACGCCGCGTCCGGGCTCGGGACCCGGACCTCGAGCGGCGTGGCCCTCCGGTCCGTGACGCCGCGGTAGCCCGCAGCGAGCTCGACGGTCCCGCTGGTCCACGGTGCGGTCAACCCGCCCGGCTCCGGCTCCAGGCGCAGCTGGAAGTAGCCGTCGCCGTCGGTGACGGTCTCGACGGTCGTCCCGGCCACCGTGATCCGGAGGGGTACCCCCGGCAGGTCGTCGGTGAGGAACTGCCGCACGCTGCGGCGCACGGCGGCGCCCACGCCCTCGCCCTCCACCGCCTCGGACGGTGACGGGTCGTCGAGGACCCGGCCGCGCACGACCACCCCCTGGTCGCTGCCGTGGCCGAGGTACGGCTCGATCCGGAGGTCGTGCGGCGTGCGGGCGCGGGCGCGCCGCAGCCGCGCCGCGTCCCAGGCGTGCTCCAGCTGCAGGACCCACCGGCTCGCACCCATGCGCACCACCCTAGGAAGCGGTCCGCCCGACCACGATCAGACGGTCGCGGCTTCCTGCTCGGCCGTGTCCTGCTCGGCCTTGAGCATCAGGGCGATGTCGATGAGCTGGTCCTCCTGGCCGCCGATCAGCTTGCGGCGGCCGGCCTCGAGCAGGATCTGGGCGCCGGAGACGCCGTAGCGGTCCGCGGCGTTGCCGGCGTGCTTGAGGAAGGAGGAGTAGACCCCGGCATAGCCCATCATCAGCGTCATCCGGTCGAGCCGGCACTCCTCGGGCATCGCGGGCCTGATGACGTCCTCGGAGGCGTCGACGATCTGCAGGAAGTCGACGCCGGTGGTCCAGCCGAGCTTGTCGCAGACCCCGATGAACGCCTCGAGCGGGGTGTTGCCGGCCCCGGCCCCGAAGCGGCGGACCGAGCCGTCGATCTGGGTGGCGCCGGCCCGGGCCGCGATGACGGTGTTGGCCACGCCGAGGCCGAGGTTCTCGTGACCGTGGAAGCCGACGTCGGCCACGTCACCGATCTCGGCCACCATCGCGGAGACCCGGTCGGCGGTCTGCTCCATGATCAGCGCGCCCGCCGAGTCGACGACGTAGACGCACTGGCAGCCGGCGTCGACCATGATCCGCGCCTGCTCCGCCAGCACCTCGGGCGGCTGGGTGTGGCTCATCATGAGGAAGCCGACCGTCTCCAGACCGAGCTCGCGGGCCAGCCCGAAGTGCTGGACGGAGACGTCGGCCTCCGTGCAGTGCGTGGCGATGCGGCAGATCTGGCCGCCGTTGTCCTGGGCGGCGCGGATGTCGTCCTTGGTGCCGACCCCGGGCAGCATCAGGAAGGCGATCTTGGCCCGCGTGGCGGTCTCCGCCGCGATCCTGATGAGCTCCTGCTCGGGGGTCCGGGAGAAGCCGTAGTTGACCGACGAGCCGCCCAGCCCGTCGCCGTGGGTGACCTCGATGACCGGGACGCCCGACCTGTCGAGGGCCTCGACGATGTCGTGCACCTCCTGACCGGTGAACTGGTGGCGCTTGTGGTGCGACCCGTCCCGCAGGCAGGTGTCGGTCAGCCGCAGGTCCAGGTGGCCCCAGGGCTCGGTGCCGTGGGTGCCGGACCAGGTGCGGGCGAGGCTGTCGATGTCCGTCGTCACGTCAGTGCCTTCCCTTGCGAGGTTTCGAGGCTCGTCGCTGGCGCTCCTCGCACCTCAACCACCGAGGGCCCTCGCCATGTTCTCGCCGACCCGGGCGGCGGCGGCGGTCATGATGTCGAGGTTGCCGGAGTACGGCGGCAGGTAGTCGCCGGCGCCCTCGACCTCCACGAAGATCGCGATCCTGGTCTGGCCCTGCGTGGCCTCCGACGGCGGGTCGACCTGCGGCTCCTGGAGCAGCCGGTAGCCCGGGACGTACTCCTGGACGGCCTTCTCCATCGCGAGGACCGACGAGACCACCGCGTCGGTGTCCGCGTCGGGCGAGACCATGGCGAAGATCGTGTCCCGCATGATCATCGGCGGCTCGGCCGGGTTGAGGATGATGATCGCCTTGCCCCGCGCGGCGCCGCCGATCGTCTCCACGCCGGACGCCGTGGTCCGGGTGAACTCGTCGATGTTGGCGCGGGTGCCGGGCCCGGCGGAGACCGACGAGACCGAGGCGACGATCTCGGCGTACGACACCCCGCCGGCGTCGGCCACCGCCCGCGACACGGCCGCGACCATCGGGATGGTCGCCTGGCCGCCGCAGGTGATCAGGTTGACGTTCATCGCGCCCAGGTGCTCGGTGCCGTTGACCGGCGGGACCACCGCGGGGCCGACGGCGGCGGGCGTCAGGTCGATGGCCCGGATGCCGGCCTCCTCGTAGCGGGGGGCGTACTCGCGGTGCACGTAGGCCGAGGTCGCCTCGAAGATCAGGTCGGTCACCTCGTCCTGCTTGAGCAGCCAGTCCACGCCCTCGTGGGACACCTCGAGACCCCGGTCGGCGGCCAGCCTCAGCCCCTCGGAGGACGGGTCGACACCGATCATCCAGCGCGGCTCGACGCCGCCCCCGGCACCGGCCGAGCGCAGCAGCTTGTACATGAGGTCGGTCCCGATGTTGCCGGGGCCGACGATGGCGGCGGACAGCATGGCGGAATACTAGAACCTGTTACAGTTTTGCGCATGAGCGCCCCTCTCCCGGACTCTCTGCCCGGGGAAGTCGACGTGGTCGTCGTGGGCGCCGGTGGCGCCGGGATGTGTGCCGCGCTGGCCGCCGCCCGGCAGGGGCTGGACGTGGTCGTGGTCGAGCGGAGCGGCTTCTTCGGCGGCTCCACCGCGCGCAGCGGCGGCGGGGTGTGGATGCCCGGCAACGCGGCGCTGCGCCAGGCCGGCCAGGTCTCCCCCGACGACCTGGCCCAGGCCAAGCTCTACCTCGACTCGATCGTGGGCCAGGACGTGCCCAAGGTCCGGCGCGACACCTACCTCGAGCGTGGCCCCGAGGTGCTCGACTTCATCCAGTCCACGACCCCGCTGCGCTTCACGTGGGTCCCGGACTACGCCGACTACCACCCGGAGGCGCCCGGTGGCCGGGTGGCGGGCCGGTCCTGCGAGCCGATCCCCCTCGACGCGCGCTTCCTGGGGGCCGAGCTGGAGCGGCTGCACCCGCAGTACACCAAGGCGCCGGCCAACCTCATCGTGACCCAGGCGGACTTCCGCAAGATCAGCCTGGGCCTGCGCACGTGGCGCGGACCGGCGACGATGGCCAAGGTCCTGCTCAAGCGGATGGTCAGCCTGGTCCGCGGCCGGAAGATGTACGCGATGGGCAACGCGATCGCGATCGGGCTGCGCAAGGGGCTGGTCGACGCCGGCGTGCCGGTCTGCTACGACACCGAGCTGACCGCGCTGACGCTCGAGGGCGGCCGCGTGGTCGGGGTGCAGGTCAGCCAGGGCGGCCGGTCCCGGACCGTGCTGGCCCGGCGCGGCGTGGTCCTCGGCAGCGGCGGCTTCGAGAAGAACCTCGAGATGCGCGAGAAGTACCAGCCGCAGCCCACCTCGGTCGAGTGGACGACCGGCTCGCAGTTCAACGCCGGCGGCGGCATCCTGGCCGGCATCGCGGCCGGCGCGGCCACCGACCTGATGGACGACGCCTGGTGGGGGCCGACCATCCCGCTGCCGAGCGGCCCGTGGTTCTGCCTGGCCGAGCGCAACCTGCCCGGCTCGGTCATCGTCAACCAGGCCGGTCGGCGCTACATGAACGAGGCGCTCCCCTACGTGGAGGCCGTGCACGCGATGTACGACGGCGAGGCCACCGGCGTGGGCCACGTGCCTAGCTGGATGGTCATCGACCAGCGCTACCGCAACCGCTACCTCTTCGCGGGGCTCACGCCGCGCCAGCCGTTCCCCGGCCGCTGGTACAAGCACGGCACCGTCAAGAAGGCGTCCTCCGTCGAGGCGCTGGCCGCCGAGATCGACGTCCCGGCGGACGCGCTGCGCGAGACGCTGGACCGCTTCAACGCCTTCGCCCGCAGCGGGGTCGACGAGGACTTCCACCGCGGCGAGTCGGCCTACGACAAGTACTACTCGGACCCCACGGTCAAGCCGAACCCGTCGCTGCACGCCATCGACCAGGCTCCCTTCTACGCCGTCAAGATCGTGCCCGGCGACCTGGGCACCAAGGGCGGGCTGGTCACCGACGAGCGGGCCCGGGTGCTGCGCGCCGACGGCTCGGTCATCGACGGGCTGTACGCCGCGGGCAACGTCTCCTCGGCCGTGATGGGCCACACCTACGCCGGCCCCGGCGCCACCATCGGGCCGGCGCTGGCCTTCGGCTACCTGGCCGCCGAGGACCTCGCGCGCACCACCACGGCTCCCACGGTGGAGGACGCACAGAGGGAGACGGCCTGATGCCGATCGACCCGTCGGTCGCCATCGGCGCCGACCTGGGCCAGCGCTCCTTCTCGTGGTCCTCCAGCGACGTCCTGCTCTACCACCTGGGCATCGGCGCGGGCGCCCGTCCGGGCGACCAGCTCGACCCGGCGGTGCTGCGCTGGACCACCGACGGCGCGGACCTGCAGGTGCTGCCGTCCTTCGGCGTGGTGGCGCCGACCTTCCACCAGACTGAGGCGCCCTCGGTGGCCATGCCCGGCGTGGAGATCAGCCTGGGCCAGGTCGTCCACGGGTCGCAGGCCATCACCGTCCACGCCCCGATCCCGACGGCCGGCTCCGCCACCCAGACCACCACGCTCACCGACGTCTGGGACAAGGGCAAGGCCGCGGTGATCTGGCAGGAGGCCGTGGTCCGCTCCGCCGAGGGCCAGGACCTGTGGACCACGCGGTCCTCCATCTTCGTGCGGGGCGAGGGCGGCTTCGGCGGCGACCGCGGCACCTCCGACCCGGTGGAGCGGCCCGACCGGTCGCCGGACGCCGACACGACGTACGCCATCTCGCCCCAGCAGGCCCTGCTCTACCGCCTGTGCGGCGACCGCAACCCCCTGCACTCCGACCCCGCCTTCGCCGCGGCCGCCGGCTTCCCGGCGCCGATCCTGCACGGCCTGTGCTCCTACGGCATCACCCTGCGCGAGCTGACCACGGCGCTGCTCGACGGCGACGCCGCGCGGGTGGCGGGCTTCGCCGTGCGGTTCAGCGGCGTGGTGTTCCCGGGCGAGACGCTGCGGGTCCGCGGCTGGCACGAGGACGGCCGCATCCTGGCCGAGGCCACCGTGGCCGGCGGCGAACGGGACGGCGCGCCGGTCCTCGGCGACGTGGTCCTCGACCTCGTCAGCTGACGTAGGGCTCCAGCAGCGCCGCGAAGAGGTCCGGGTCGTCGACCCACGGGAAGTGGCCGGCGCCCTCCTGCACCACCAGGTCCGCCCGCGGTAGAAGAGAGGCGACCTCCGCCATCACCGGCACGGGGTTCCCGACGTCCAGGGCACCGGCCAGCACCACCGCCGGGACGTCGAGGGCCGCGAGGGCCGACCGGGCCGCCGGGGCGTCGTAGGCGCCCTCGGCGACGAAGGCCATGGTCTTGTCGTCGTCGCGCTGCTCGTCCATCCAGGCGTCGTAGGCCCGCACGTCGTCGTCCCACCGGCCGTGGGTGAACGGGGCGATCGCGGCCCAGTCGCTCTCCTCCGCCGCGCCGGCCTGGATCCGGGCCAGCGCGGCGGCCGCGCCGGGGTACCACGGCTCGGTGGACCGCAGCGCGGCGATGGCCGAGCGCGCCGCGTCGGGGACGTGGACGCCGAGGCCCTGGACGCTGGGCGTGACCAGCACCAGCCGCGCGACGCGGTCGGGGTGGGCCGCGGCGTAGGCGTAGGCCAGGTTGGCGCCGGCGGAGTGCGCCAGCAGGTCGAGCCGGTCGAGGCCGAGGTGCCGGCGCACGGCCTCCACGTCGGGGACCTGCCGGTCGCAGCGGTACGTCGCGGGGTCGGCCGGCTCCGCGGAGGCGCCGGTGCCGCGCAGGTCGAGGCGGACCAGGGTGCGGTGGGCGGTCAGGCCGCCCAGGTCGCGCAGGTAGGCGGAGTCGAGCATCGGGCCGCCGGGCAGGCAGACCAGGGGGCCGCCCCTCCCGGCGGAGTGGACCGCGAGACGGGTGCCGTCGTCAGCGGTGAGGTGCGAGGTGGTCGGGGTGAGTGCCATGGGGGTACCTCTCGTCGAGCTGCGCCTGGGCAGCGTCATCGGTCTTCGGAATGGGACTCACCCCCTCGGGTCGTCGGGACACCCGCCACCCTAGCCAGGCGCGGCGTCACCGATCCACCGGTGGACCGATGAGTTCTCGGCGGGCCCGGCGTTCCACCTGTGGGACGGACTGCCACAGTGGCAGCCGACGATCAGGAGGAACCGTGATGGACTGGAAGCTCGAAGTGGTCATCGCCCCCGTCAGCGACGTGGAGCGGGCCCGGGAGTTCTACGTGGACAAGCTGGGCTTCACCCTCGACACCGACCACCGGGGCGGCGAGCACTTCCGCGTCATCCAGGTGACGCCGCCGGGGTCGGCGTGCTCGATCGTCTTCGGGACCGGGCTCGGCGGCGGGGTGGCCCCGGGCTCGCTGAAGGGCTGCCAGCTGGCGGTCACCGACATCGAGGAGGCGCACCGCCAGCTGGAGGCGGCGGGCATCGAGAACTCCGGTCCGCAGCACTTCGCGGAGGGCGGCGTGATGATGCCCGGCCTGGAGCCGGACCGGGTCGACTACGGCACCTTCATCTACTTCGACGACCCCGACGGCAACACCTGGGCGGTCCAGGAGATCAAGCAGCACGCCCGCTGAGCCGAGGACCGGCGACATGGACCTCGAGAGCGCCTTCGAGGAGCACCGGCGCGAGCTGCACGTGCACTGCTACCGGATGCTCGCGTCCTACGACGACGCCGAGGACGCCGTCCAGGAGGCCTACCTGCGGGCCTGGCGCGCCCGCGAGGGCTTCGACGGCGAGCACCCGCGCGCCTGGCTCTACCGCATCGCGACCAACACCTGCCTGGACCGGCTCCGGTCCAGGTCGCGGCGGGCGCCGGAGTCCCCGGCCGAGGTGCCGTGGCTGACGGCCTACCCGGACGACGCGCTGGGGCCGGGCGCGGCGTACGTCGAGCGGGAGACCATCGAGCTGGCCTTCCTGGTGGCGCTGCAGGCCCTGCCCGGGCGCCAGCGCGCCGCGCTGCTCGGCCGCGAGGTGCTGGGGCTCTCGGCCGCCGAGACCGCCGCGCTGGTCGGGGCCTCGGTCCCGGCCACCAACAGTGCGCTGCAGCGGGCCCGCGAGACCATGCGCAAGCACCTGCCGCGGCAGCGGGCCGACTGGTCGGCGCCGGCACCGGACCCCGAGGAGAAGCGGCTGCTCGAGGCGTTCATCGACGCCCACGAGCGGTGCGACGCGGCCGCCGCGCTGGCGGTCGCTGCGCGTGACATCCGGGTGACCATGCCGCCGCAGCCGCTCTGCTTCGAGGGGCGCGACGCGCTGGCGCCGCTGCTGGAGCGCGCCTTCGGAGCCGACCGCGACGGCGACTGGCGCCTGCTGCCCACGGCGGCCAACCGGATGCCAGCGGCGCTCAGCTACCTGCGGCGGCCGGGCGACTCGCTGTTCCGTGCGTTCAAGGTCGACGTGCTGCGGGTCGCGGACGGCGCGATCGCCGAGATCACCACCGTGGGCCCGGCGCTGTTCGTGGCCCACGGGATGCCCGAGGTGCTCCAGCCCTAGGCGCGCTCGGCCAGGAGCCGGGCCACGTCACCGGGCGAGGGCATCGCGGCGATCTCCGCCGCCACCCGTCCGGCCGCCCCGCGGAGCCCGTCGTCGGCCAGCAGCCGCTCCCCCGCCGTCCGCACCGCCGCCGCGGTGAGGTCGGGTGGCCCGAGCACCAGCGCCGCGCCGGCCCTGGCCCCGCCCTCGGCGTTGCGGAACTGGTCGGCCGCCCGGGGCAGGCACAGCTGCGGCAGGCCGTGGGCCAGCGCGCCGAGGAAGGTGCCGGACCCGCCGTGCGACACCACGGCCGTGGCCCGGCCCAGGACGGCGGCCTGGTCGACCCAGGACTCGACCACCACGCCCGCGGGCTGCTCGCCGAGGGAGGTCGGGTCGACCTGCGGGCCGGCGGCGACCAGCACCCGGGCGGGCAGGCCGGCGACACCCGAGACGACCTCGCGCAGGACCTGCGGGTCGTTGTGGACCGTGCCGAGGGTGACGTAGACCAGCGGCTCGGTCGGCGCGTCGCGCTCGGCGGCCGGCGGGACGTCGACCGGGCGCAACGGGTGCACGTCCGGCACGTGGTCGACCGGGGTGGTCTGCACCGAGGGCGGGCAGATGTCGAGGTAGCCCGCGCGGAAGCAGCCGGCGTACGCCGGGACCTCGAGGCCGTGGGCCTCCCACAGACCGGCCAGCCGCCGACGGGTGTCGTCGAGGATCGGGACGGGCACGGCGGTGCCGAAGGAGTGGGTGACGCTGGGCAGGCCGCAGACCGCGCCGACCAGCGGGGCGGCGAGCTCGGCGTGCTCGTGGACGAGCAGGTCGGGCCGCCACTCGCGGGCCAGGGGCAGCAGGTCCGCGGCCATGCGCGGGGCCAGGGCCGCCCCGAACATGCGCGGGAACACGAACGGCGCGCGCTGGTCGCCGGGCAGGTCCGCCGCCTGGCGCAACACCCCGCCGCGCAGCGCGAGCTCCTCCTCGCCGTGCGCCCCCGCCGGGACCACCTCGATCCCGGTCGCCGCCACCAGCGGTGTGGCCTGGGCCGCGGTGGCCCACAGCACGTCGTGCCCGGCCGCGCGGAAGGCCAGCGCCAGCTGGAGCATAGGGATGACGTGCCCGTGCCCCGAGGTCGAGGAGAACAGCACCCGCATGGGCCACAGTGGCACGTCCGGGCCCCGCGCGTCAGGTGGGCCTGCGGCCGATCACGTAGATCCGCTCGGTGGTCTCCCCGCGGGCGGTGACCGGCCCGCGGTGGTACCACTCGACGTCGGTGAGGCCCGCCGCCTCGACCAGGGCCACGACCTCGGCCCGGTCGTGGAGCACGAAGTCGAGGTCCACGTCGACGTCGAACCAGGACCCGTGGTGGCGGACCTCCGAGCCGGCG
The DNA here is from genome assembly GCA_964514085.1 of uncultured Nocardioides sp. Taxonomy (GTDB): domain Bacteria; phylum Actinomycetota; class Actinomycetes; order Propionibacteriales; family Nocardioidaceae; genus Nocardioides. Next base: position 11,675 of record CAZEPK010000024.1, on the reverse strand, counting down.
TGCAGCGCGACCACGAGCCAGCCGCCCGGCATGAGCGGGCGGGTGAGCGCTCCGAGCGCGTCGGGCAGCTCGGAGGCGGCCAGGTGGATGAGGGAGTACCACGCCAGCACGGCGCTCCAGCCGGGACCGGAGACCGGACGCATGAGCCGGCGCAGGTCGCCGACCTGGTAGTCGCCGTCGGGGAAGCGCCGTCGCGCCTCCTCGACCATCCCCGGGGACAGGTCCCACCCGCTGGCGTCGGCCCCGGCCTCGGCGAGGTAGGCCGTGACGTGGCCCGGCCCGGAGCCGACCTCGACCACCGGCCCGCCGTCGGCGTGGGCGGCGACCCGGTCCAGCAGCCAGGTCTCGAAGGGCAGGCTGCTCAGCTCGGACAGCAGCGAGTCCGAGTAGGCCGACGCCACCGCGTCGTAGGAGGCCCGGACCCGTCGGTCCCGCTCCTCACCACCGGAGGCGAGGACGGACTCGCGGTCGACCGCCGGCCCGGCCTCGGACACCGGTCCCTCGGCCAGGGCGACGTCGCCGAGCAGGTGCACCCACCGGGCGTCGTGCTGACCGCGCTGCCGCGGCAGCTCGCGCACGAGCGGCTCGGGCCGGGCGGCCAGGCCGGCCAGGACCCGCTCGACGGCCTCACGGTCCGCGAAGGGGTGGAGCCGCTCGGTCCGCGTCCTCAGCTCGCCGGGCGCCTGCGCGCCACGGAGCAGGAGGACGGTGACCAGCGCACGCTCCGCGTCGTCGAGCCCGAGCACCTCGGACAGCAGCTGGTGGTGCTTCAGCGTGCGCCGACCCTTGTCGGCCCAGACGATGCGCACCAGCTGCCGGTCCTTGAGGCGGCGCAGCACCGCCTCGACGGTGGGCTCGTCGTAGTCGCTGAGCGGGTCCCTGCTGCTCGTCTGGTTGGCCCCGCTCCGCACGGAGGAGAGCGTCAACGGGTAGCTGGCGGGGACGGTCACCTGCTTCTCGAGGAGCACCCCGAGGACGCGCTGCTCCTCGGCGTCCAGGTCGGGCACGGCCACGCGCCCAACCTAGACGACCCGTCAGGCGGCCAGGCGGGTGCGGACCGGGTTGGCCACCGTGAGCGGCAGCGGCTCGACGGGAGCCAGCGGCGCGGTAGGCCCGGCGGGCGCGGCCGGTGCCGGGTCCTGGTTGAAGTCGAGCGCCCGCTCGAGGCGACGGGTGGCCCGGGCGCGGCGCCACTCGGTGAAGAGCGTCTTGAGGACCCGGAGGCCGTCGGAGACGGCGTGCAGGTTGGACTCCCCGAACATCCGCAGCTTCTCCACCGAGGGGACCTCGGTGATGGCCACGCCCGACGCGGCGAAGCGGCAGTTGATGACGGTCTCGATCTCGAAGCCGTCGCCCCACAGCATCCGACCGCCGGCCGGAGCGGGCGCGGCGTGGTCGGGCAGGTCGAGCAGCGGGACCAGGTCGGACCAGAACGCGTTGTAGCCGTAGCAGAGGTCGCTGTAGCGGGTCCGGAAGCCGAGGTTGAAGACGGCGTTGAGGAACTTGTTGCCCAGCGAGCGGATCGGCGTGATGTCGGCCGAGCCGCCTCCCGCGGCGTTCCGCGAGCCCTTGGCGAAGTCGGCGCCGGCCTTCAGCGCCTCGACGAAGCGGCCGATCTCGGCCGGGTC
>CAZEPK010000024.1:0-10037 GCA_964514085.1 uncultured Nocardioides sp. | reverse complement strand
GGCTGGGTCGGCCGAGCCGTCGGCGTCGAACATGACCACGATGTCGCCGGTCACCCGGGCGAAGCCCGCGGCCAGGGCGTTGCCCTTGCCCTTGCGGGCCTGCAGCACCGTGATGATGCCGGGCAGGGCGCGGCGAGCGGCCTGGACCGTGCCGTCGACCGAGCCGCCGTCGACCAGGATGACCTCGTGGACCTCCGGCAGCTCGGGCAGGACGGCGGCCAGGTTGAGCGCCTCGTTGAGCGCCGGTACGACGATGCTGATGCGCGGGTCGACGGTGTTGCGTCGGCCGGCGAGCTGGTGCTGGACCCCGTGGATGCTGCTCATGGTTCTGGTTCCCCTTGTTCGGTCACCCAGCCCCACGCTGGGTTCGACAGGAGGAACGCTACGCACCGGTAACCGTTTGCACGACCCGGCCGGAACGGTCCACCGCGGGGTAACGGAATGGCTGTCCGTGCAGGTCAGAGCGGTACGGTCGTCCACTCAAACCGGTGCAGCAGGCCGGGTGCTCGCGGATTCGTGGACGTCCGCGCGCAGTTGTCACCCTCCGGTGGACCCGCCGTTGCCGTGGGGCGTGACCTGGCCCACCCCGGGGGGCGGACCGGTCTGGACCGGAGGGCTGGCCAGGAGCTCGATGAGCTTCTCGTCGGGGTCCCACCGGCGCAGGGTGTCGAGCCGCAGGACCACGTCGTCGGCACCGAGCACGTCGACCGTGCGCTGCGCCTCGGCCCGGGGCAGCCGCCGGGAGAGGGTGAGGTGCGGGAGCCACCCCTGGTGCGGTAGGTCGCCCGCGTCCGCCCGCAGGGCCAGCACCGCGGCCACCAGGGCGTCGGGGACGTCCACGGACCGCGCGACCGTGAGCCGGTGCCGGCCCAGGAGCAGCAGCCCCGAGGCCCGGACCTGCACCGGGAGCAGCGGGCCGATGAGCTCGACGGCGCGGTCCACCAGGCCGGTCACCGAGTCCGCGGACACCAGGGTCAGGTGAGGCGCGTTGCTCTCGCCGCGGTGGTCCAGCTGCGAGGGCAGGCCGGCCTCGCGGAGCGCCTGCCAGTCACGGAGGACCACCTCCTGGCCCGCGGTGTCGGGCACGAGCTCCAAGGCGTGCAGCATCAGCCGAGCCAGCCCTGCGCCCGGCGGGTGTGGGCGGCCTTCTTGGCCGGGGCCATGCCGTCGTACAGGTTGGCCACCATCCGCGAGCGCGGGTTGCGGGCGAAGATCTCGTGGTGGTCGCGGACGAAGGTCCAGTAGAGCGCGTCCCAGTCGGCGGTCCACTCACCCGTGGCGTAGTCGGACATCTTGCGCAGGTAGTTCGACCCCGAGACGTAGGGCTTGGTGGTGATGGTGTCGCCCGCGGCGAACTGGCTCATGGCGTAGACGTTGGGCACCATCACCCAGTCGTAGGCGTCCACGAACATCTCCATGAACCACTCGTACGCCGCCTCCGGGTCGGTGCGCAGCAGGCACATGGCGTTCCCCAGCACCATCAGCCGCTCGATGTGGTGCGCCCAGCCGTGCTCGAGGACCCGGCCGACCACCTCGTCGACCGGGGCCAGCCCGGTCCTGGCCGTCCACCAGCCCTCGTCCAGCGGCCGGGCGTGCGCCAGCCGGTTGGTCGAGCGCATCCGCCGCCCGTACAGCACGTAGGTCGCGCGCATGTACTCCCGCCACCCGATCACCTGGCGCACGAACCCCTCGAGCGAGGCCATCGGCACGTCGTCGGTGGCCAGGGCCCGGCTGAGTACGTCCCGCGGGTCGAGCAGCCCGACGTTCAGCGCCGGCGTCATCAGCGAGTGGAAGAGCCACGGGTGGTCGCGGCTCAGCGCGTCCTCGTAGGGGCCGAACTCCCGCAGCCGGTCGGTCAGGAAGCCCTCGAAGCCGCTCCGGGCCTCCTCGTGGCTGGTGGGCCAGGCGAACGCGTCCGGGTCCCCGGGCGCGTCCGGGAAGTGCTCCTGCACCCACGCGACCGCCTCGGTCACGCGGGGGTGGCGCTGGTGGACCAGGGCGTCCCGCCCGGCCACGTCCGGCACGGGATGGCCACGGGGCAGCTTCTTGCGGTTCTCCTCGTCGTAGGACCAGCGCCCGCCGACCGGCTGGTCACCCGTCACCAGGACGTCGAGCCGCTGCCGCTGCCAGGCGTAGAAGTGCTGCATGCGGGCACCCCGCCGCGGGCCCTGGCCGTCGCCGAAGTAGGAGCGCAGGGTGGGCCGGTCGGTCAGGAAGTTCGGCGTCTCCCGCCACTCGGTCACGACCGGAGCCAGGTCCTGGCCCAGCCAGTCGTCCACCACGTCGTACGCCGCGACCTCGGTGGGGTCGAGCTCGGCCAGCACCCGCCCGAGGGCCTCCCGGCTGGGGGTGTGCGCATCGCTCTCGACGTAGCGCACCTCGAAGCCCGCCTCCTCGAGGCGGTCGGCGAACCTCTGCATCGAGGCGCGGTGGAGCACCAGCTTCTGGGCGTGGAAGCGGTACTGCCGGAAGAGCAGGTCGTGCTCAACCAGGACGAAGGCGGTGCCCTTCGGCGCCTCGAGGTGCTCGGCGAACAGCTGGTGCGGCATCACCAGCTGGACCGGCCGTCTCCCCACGGACGGAAGGTACCCATACTGCTCGCCATGACGATCGACGGCTGGGCGCTCGGGGAGTTCACGGCGAGCGGGGTCACGCACCCGACCTACCGCAGGGGCAGCGGCCCCGGCGTCGTCGTCATCTCGGAGATCCCGGGCATCACCGAGGACGTCATCACCTTCGCCGACGAGGTCGTCGCCGAGGGGTTCACCGTGGTCCTGCCGCACCTGTTCGGGAAGGTGGTGAGCCCGGACTCGCCTGGGGCGATGATCGGGTCGCTGCGCCAGGCCTGCGTCAACCGCGAGTTCAACAAGCTGCGGCTGCACGAGACCTCGCCGATCGCCGACTGGCTGCGCGCGCTGGCCCGCGACCTCCACGCCGAGCTGGGCGGCCCGGGGGTCGGTGCGCTGGGCATGTGCTTCACCGGGGGCTTCGCCCTGGCGATGATGGTCGACGACTCCGTGGCCGCGCCGGTGCTGGCCCAGCCGTCGCTGCCGTTCCCCGTGGGGAAGGCGCGCGCCGCCGACCTCAACCTCTCCCCCGCCGACCTGACCCGGGTCAAGGAGCGCGCCGCGGGCGGCTGCCAGGTCCTGGGCCTGCGCTACACCGGCGACCTGGCGGTCGGCACCCGCTTCGAGACCCTGACCCGGGAGCTCGGCGACGCCTTCCTCCGGGTCGAGTTCCCCGGCCGCAAGCACTCCACGCTGACCGCCCACCGCCAGCAGGAGGGCGTGGACCGCGTCCTGGCCTTCTTCCGCGAGAAGCTGCTCACACCGACCACCGGTGGTTGAGGAAGGCGCGCTAGCGCCTGTCTCGAAACCCGGTGAGGCGATGCTGGGACCGCACCCGGTTCCAGCACCGGGTTGCGTGGTTTCGAGACGGGCGCAGAGCGCCCTCCTCAACCACCGACAGCGGCGTCAGGCGCTGAGGACCAGGCCGCTGGTGGGGACGCCGGTGCCGGCGGTGACCAGCACGTGGGGGACGTCGGGGAGCTGGTTGACCGAGGTCCCGCGGAGCTGGCGGACGGCCTCGGCGATGCCGTTCATGCCGTGGATGTAGGCCTCGCCCAGCTGGCCGCCGTGGGTGTTGAGGGGCAGGCGACCACCCACCTCGATGGCGCCGTCGGCGATGAAGTCCTTGGCCTCGCCCCGTCCGCAGAAGCCGAGCTCCTCGAGCTGCATCAGGACGTACGGCGTGAAGTGGTCGTAGAGGATCGCCATCGGCATGTCGTCGGGCGCCAGCTTCGACTGCCGCCACAGCTCCCGGCCCACCACGCCCATCTCGGGGATGCCGATGTCGTCGCGGTAGTAGGACGTCATGACGAACTGGTCGGCGCCGCTCCCCTGGGCCGCGGCGGCGACCACGGCCGGCGCCTGGGCCAGGTCGCGGGCGCGCTCGACCGACGTGACGACCAGCGCGACGGCCCCGTCGCTCTCCTGGCAGCAGTCGAGGAGGTGCAGCGGGTCCACGATCATCCGCGAGGCCTGGTGGTCCTCCAGCGTGATCGGCCTGCCGTGGAAGAAGGCGGCCGGGTTGGTGGCGGCGTGCCGCCGATCGGCGACCGCGACGGCGCCGAAGTCGGCCGAGGTGGCGCCGTACTCGTGCATGTAGCGGCGGGCCTGCATGGCCACCGTGGCCGCGGGCGTCCCGAGCCCCATGGGGTAGGACCAGGCGTTGTCCAGGCCGTTGGTGTTGACCTGCGAGGCCGCGGCGAGCGAGAACTGCCCGAAGCGCGACTCCGAGCGCTCGTTGAAGCCGCGGTAGCAGACCACCACGTCGGCCACGCCCGTGGCCACCGCCATCGCGGCCTGCTGGACCGTGGCGCACGCGGCTCCGCCGCCGTAGTTGATCCGGCTGAAGAACCGCATCTCCGCCATGCCCAGCTCGCGCGCCAGCGCGATCTCGGAGGAGGTGTCCATGGTGAACGTCGTGAGCCCGTCCACGTCGCCCACCGACAGGCCGCAGTCGGCCAGGGCGGCGCGGACCGCCTCGACCGAGAGCTGGAGCTCCGAGCGACCCGAGGCCTTGGAGAACTCGGTAGCGCCGATCCCCACGATGGCTGCCTTGCCACTCAGTGTCATCGTTCCCCCCACGGTGGTTGAGGAGGTTGCGCAGCAACCGTCTCGAAACCCCTCGACACGGTGCTGGGACCGTCCCAGCCGCGGCTCACCAGGTTTCGAGACGGGCGCAGCACGCCCTCCTCAACCACCGTGCGCTGCCACCGAAGGTGCTGCTCAGCCATCGACGGCCAGCCTCACGGTGCCGGTCACGTGGTCGCCGAGGGAGACCCGGCCCACCACGTCGATGGTGGCCACGCCGTCCTCGACCGAGGCGACGGTGCCGCTGAAGGTGAGCGTGTCGTAGGGGTGGGCGGGGGCGCCCAGGCGGATCGCGATGCCCTTGAGCTCGGCGTCGTGGCCGGCCCAGTCGACGACGTACTTCTCGACCAGCCCGTTGGTGGTCAGGATGTTCATGAAGATGTCCTGGGACCCGGCGGCCTGGGCCACGTCGCGGTCGTGGTGCACGTCCTGCCAGTCGCGGGTGGCGATGGCGGTGCTGACGATGGTCGTCGGGGTCATCGGCAGGCTCCACTCGGGGATCACCTGGCCCAGCGCGAGCGTCCTCATGCCCTCCTCCAGACCGGCAGCGTGAGGTCGTCGTCGATCGTCCGGAAGTCGACCCGCAGCGGCATCCCGATCTCGATCTCGTCGTCGGGCACGTCGACCACCTCACCGACCATGCGGACCCCCTCGTCGAGGTCGATCAGCGCGATCACGATCGGCAGCTCCTTGCCGGGGACGGGCGGGTGCCGGTGCACCACGTACGAGAAGACCGTGCCGGTGCCGGCGGCCACGACGTGCCCCTGGTCGTACGCCGGGCACGACCGGCAGGCGGGGCCGGGCGGGAACCGCTCGGCGCCGCAGGCGTTGCACCGCTGGATGCGCAGCTCGCCGAGCTTCGTGCCGTCCCAGAAGAACTGCGAGTCCCGGTTCACCATCGGCCGGACGACGTGGGGGGTGCTCATCCCTTGTCCTTCGGGATGAACTTGAGGACCCGGAACAGCATCTCTGCGACCCTCTCCTCACCGACGTACCAGGTGTTCCTCGAGGTCACGAAGTAGCCCTCGCCCATCGCGGTGCTCTTGGGGCCGGCCACCGACTCCAGGGCACTGGTGACCCGTACCAGCTCGCCGACCCGCAGGTAGCGGTCGTAGCTCTGCTCGCAGTTGGTGCCGAGCACGGCGGTGTAGCCCTCGTCGCTCAGGAACTCGGTCATCCGGCTCAGTGGGTCCTCCGGGGGACGCTTGCGACCCAGCCCGGGCATCGTCCAGACCTGGGCCATGGACGGCGGGGCCTCGCCGCTCCGGAACCGCTCGTTGTCGTAGCCCATGGCGTCCAGCCAGGTGCCGATGGTGGCCTGGTTGACCTCGTAGGGCGCCACCGACTCCGAAGCCTCCCCGAGCGCCTTGACCCGCTCGGCCTCCGCCATGATCCGGTCGTGCTGCTCCCCCATCAGCGGGGGACCCTCGGCAGCCCGAGACCGAACATCGCGATGAGCTCGCGCTGCACCTCCTGGACGCCGCCGCCGAAGGTGAGCACCAGGTTCCGCTTCCCCTGGCCGTCGAGGTAGTCGACCAGCGTGCGGGTCTCCTCGTCGGACGGGTCGCCGTAGCGGTGCACGACCCGGGTCAGCTCGTCGAGCAGGTGCTGGACCTGGTCGGCGGCGAAGACCTTCGACGACGACGCGTCGCCCACCGAGATCTCGCCGACCGCGGCCGCGCGGGCCACCTCCCAGTTGAGCAGCTCGTTGACCCGGAAGACCGCGGTCACCTGGCCCATCAGCGCGACCACGTCGGGGTGGTCGGCCACGCCGGCCTTGGCGGTCCACTCCGCCACGCGGTCGCGCAGCCCCTCGATGCGGCCGGCCGGGCCCAGCATCACCCGCTCGTGGTTGAGCTGGGTGGTGATCAGCTTCCAGCCCTGGTTCTCCTCGCCCACCAGCATGTCGACGGGGACGCGGACGTCGTTGTAGTAGGTCGCGTTGACGTGGTGCGAGCCGTCGGCGGTGATGATCGGGGTGTGGGAGTAGCCCGGGTCCCGGGTGTCGACGATGAGGATCGAGATCCCCTTGTGCTTGGGCGCGTCGGGGTCGGTGCGCACCGCGAGCCAGACGTAGTCGGCCTGGTGCCCGCCGGTGGTCCACATCTTCTGGCCGTTGACCACGTAGTGGTCGCCGTCGCGGCGGGCGGTGGTCCGCAGCGAGGCCAGGTCGGTGCCGGCGTCGGGCTCGGAGTAGCCGATCGCGAAGTGCACGTCGCCGGCCAGGATCCGCTTGAGGAAGAGGTCCTTCTGCTTCTGGCTGCCGTACTTGATCAGCGTGGGGCCGACGGTCTGCAGGGTCACGGCCGGCAGGTGGACGTCGGCGTACTGCGCCTCGTTGGCGAAGATCGTCTGCTCGATCTCGCCGAGGCCCTGGCCGCCGTACTCCTGCGGCCAGCCCACGCCCATCCGGCCGTCCTCGCCCATCTGCCGCACCACGCGCTGGTAGACCTCGCCGTGCCGGTCCAGCGCCATCTCGCGGTGCTCGTTGTGGCCGGCCAGGCCGGTGAAGTAGTCGCGGATCTCGGCCTTGAACGCCCGTTGGCCCTGGCTGAGCTCGAGGTTCTTGGTGGTCGGGTCCTCGACGTGGACGGCCTCGGCCCGCACGTCGAGCGCGTGGACGAGGTCGGTCACCCAGCTGGAGTAGTGGTGCAGCGGGTAGGTCTGGTCGACCCCCATGCCCCCGTGGAGGTGGTGGCAGGTGCGCAGCGCCGGCGGAGCCTCGGTGCAGGTCCAGTAGGCCGCGACCGCCAGGTCGTCGGTCGCGTCGAGGCCCTCGTCGAGCCGCCAGGCGAGGTTCTGCGCGGCCAGGTCGAGGGTGCGCGAGGAGATGTAGACGTCCGCGGCCTGCATGGCCACCGCCTGGAACTCGGCCAGGGTGCGCCCGAACTGGGTGCGGGTCTTGATGTAGGAGGCGGTGAGGTCGCGCGCACCGGCCACGACGCCGGCGGCGGTCAGGCACAGCCCGGCGACGTAGCGCTCGGTGAGGAGACGCGCCGCTGCTCCGTCGTCCACGCCGCCGAGCAGCTCCCCCCGGGCGCCGTCGAGGACGACGGTGTGGGTGGTGAGCTGCGCGCTGGACCCGGTCTCGAGCAGGGTCACGCCGGGGTCGGCCGGGTCGACGAGCACCACCACGGAGGCACCGTCGCGGACCGCGGTGACGAGCAGCACGCGCGCCTGCGCCGCGTAGCCCACGCCGACCTTGCGGCCGGTGACCGCACCGTCGACGTACGTCGTGGTGGGCGGCTCGAGGACGGACCGGCCGACCTCGCGGAGCGCGGGGGTGACCAGGACGTCGCCGGACGCGATCCCGGGCAGCAGCGCCCGCTGCTGCTCCTCGGTGCCGGCGGCCGCCAGCACCAGCGCCCCGCAGCAGAGCGTCTCCCACACCGGGAGGTGCTGGGCACGCGTGGCGGTCCCGTGCAGCAGCACCCCGACCTCGGGCAGCCCGAGCCCCTCGCCTCCGTGGGCCTCGGGCACCGCCAGCCCCAGCAGCCCGGCCTCGGCCAGGCCGCTCCAGCCGCCGTCGCGGTCGAGCACGTCGGCCAGCACCGAGCGCACCGCGGCGAGCGACTCCTGCCGGTCGGGACCTGGCGGGGTGTAACCGTCCGTGACCAACGCGTGCCTCCTGTCGCTGCGGGTGCCCGGCACAGGTCCCGCTCGGTCGAACCTGGCGAAACTGTAACGTGTTCTAGTCTGCGGAGGGAACGACCGGGACGACGTGGGGACCCCACGCCGCAGCCTCTCGGGCATTGGCCATCTCATCACGTGACTTAGGTGTATTGACACCTGCACGTCGCCTGACTGAGGGTGACTGGCCACGGACCTGTCTCGGGAGGTGCGCCCGTGAAGCGTTGTCTGAAGGACGTCGACCCGGCGGTCTTCTGGGGCTCGGCGATCCTCATCGCCGGCTTCGTCGGCTGGGGGCTGTTCGCTCCGGACAGCCTCGGCTCGGTCATGTCCACCGCGCTGACCTGGGTGATCGGCAATTTCGGGTGGGCCTTCGTCCTGATCGCCTTCGGGGTCCTGGTGCTCTGCATCGTCCTCGCGCTCTCCTCGTGGGGACGGATCCGGCTGGGTCCCGACGACTCGCGCCCGGAGTTCGGCACCTTCTCCTGGGTCTCGATGATGTTCGCCGCCGGGCTGGGCGCCGGGCTGCTCTTCTACGGCATCGCGGAGCCGGTCACGCACTGGACCGCACCCCCGCACGGCCTGGCGGAGCCGCGCACCGAGGACGCGACGCTCACCGCGCTGCGCTACACCTACTTCCACTGGGGCTTCAACGGCTGGGCGATGTACGCCGTCCTGGGCGGCGCGATGGCCTACTTCGGCTTCCGCAAGGGCCAGCCGATCCTGGTCAGCGCCACCTTCTCGCCGATCCTGGGCCCGGACGCCTCCCGACGACCCATCGGCCGGCTGATCGACGCCCTGGCCATCGTGGCCACGCTGTTCGGGACCGCGACCGCCCTGGGGCTCAACGGCCTGCAGCTCAACAGCGGGCTGGACTACCTGCTCGACGTGCCCAAGTCGGACACCGTGGCGGTGCTGATCATCGTCGCGGTCACCGCGCTGTTCCTCGTCTCCGCCACGTCGGGGGTGGAGAAGGGCATCAACTTCCTGGCCAACCTCGGCTCGTTCGCGACGATCGGGCTGTTCCTGTTCTTCCTCGTGGCCGGTGGCTCCACGGTCCTGATCATCTCCAACGGCATCGAGTCCATCGGCGACTACGTCATCCAGGTGCTCCCCATGTCGCTGCAGACCGGCGTGGGTGACGAGCAGTGGATGGCCGGGTGGACGATCTTCTACTGGGCCTGGTGGGTCTCCTGGGCACCCTTCGTCGGCATGTTCGTGGCCCGCATCTCGCGCGGCCGGACCATCCGCGAGTTCATCATCGGCGTGGTGGCGGCGCCCACCGGCTTCGGCTTCTTCTGGTTCGCGGTGGTCGGGGGCGTCGGCATCGAGCTCGAGCGCGGCGGCAAGGCCGACATCGTCGGGGCGCTGTCGACCCCCGAGCTCTCGCTGTTCACCGCGCTGGACGCGCTGCCGCTGCCGGTCCTGAGCTCGGCCCTGTGCATCTTCCTGATCGCGCTCTTCTTCATCAGCGGCGCCGACGCGGCCTCGGTGGTGATGGCCACGATGGCCTCGCGTGGCTCCCTCGAGCCGTCGAAGTTCGTGGTGGTCGTGCTGGGCGTGCTGATGGGCGGGATCGCCTGCGCCATGCTGCTGGTGGGCGGACTGACGGCGCTCCAGCAGGCGGCGGTGCTGGGTTCGGTGCCGTTCACCTTCGTCCTCGTCGGGGTGGCCTACTGCTGGGTCAAGGCGCTCCGCGAGGAGACCCGCGAGCAGGCCGACGACGGCCCCGCCGCGCCGTCCGGACGGTCG
>CAZEPK010000023.1:0-23996 GCA_964514085.1 uncultured Nocardioides sp. | reverse complement strand
CCAGACCGGGATCCCGATCACCCTGGCCTACCTGGACGCCGGCTCGCGCACGGTCGGCTGGGGGCCGACGTTCATGCCCACCGACGACGTCGGCGCCGACATGGACCGCATCCGGGCCTTCTACGCCGACAAGACCGGCATCAGGCCGGACCAGGCCACGGTGCCCCGGCTGCGCGAGGAGGACGCCGCTCTCCCGGGCGGTGGTTGAGGAGGTCGCGCAGCTCGGCCGTGGACGGCCTCGCACCTCAATCACCGGCTGGTGCGTCCGGAGAGACTCGAACTCTCACTGGCCAGGACCTAAACCTGGTGCCTCTGCCGATTGGGCTACGGACGCGAGGACCTCGGCAGGTTAGACGATCGAGAGCCCGCCCGGCTCGCGGCCGGTGACCAGGCGGAGCAGGATCGCGCCCTCGCCGCGGCGCACGGCGACCTCGGTGGCGAGCCCGAGCGCCTCGGCCAGCGCGGCCGCGGGCGGCGTCCAGGCCACGGGCACGGCAGCGGCGATGTCGAGGCCGTGGACCACCAGCTCGAAGCTGCGCGTGGGGAGGTAGTCGGCCAGGCGCATGCCACCGCCGTACGTCGTCACCAGCTGCCCGGGGTCGGCTCCCGCCAGGTCCTCGGTCACCGCGTCGAGGAGCCGGCGCACCGCGCCCGCCGGGTCGTCGCCGAGCCGCTCGCCCGCCTCGACGCCGCGGCGGGTCACCCCGTCGCCGGCGGCGGCCGAGGCCAGGCCGGCGACGTAGTCGGCCGCGGTCTCGACCTCCACCGCGGCGGCCGGCCGCCGCAGGTACTCCGAGACCGTCACCAGCGAGCGCGAGGTGTGGCCGACCAGCGCCCGCAGGTCCCAGTCGCCGAGCCCCGGCCCCGAGAGGTCGTCGGGCAGCGACCCGACGAGGTCGACGCAGGAGCCGGCCACCTCGAGGTAGGTCGCCGCCCAGCCCGGCGCCTGACCTGGTCCACCAGGGCCAGCGTCAGGCGGCAAGTCCGAGGTCCTTGCGCAGCTTGGCCACGTGGCCGGTGGCCTTGACGTTGTACTGCGCCACCTCGACCTTCCCCTCCTCGTCGACGACGAAGGTCGAGCGGATCACGCCCTCGACCTCCTTGCCGTAGAGCTTCTTGGTCCCGAACGCGCCGTAGGCCTTCATCACCGAGCGGTCCGGGTCGGAGAGCAGGGTGATCGTCAGGGAGTCGCGCTCGCGGAACTTCGCCAGCTTCTCCGGCTTGTCCGGGGAGATCCCGAGGACCTCGTAGCCGGCCGCCTGGAGCGAGGCCAGGTTGTCGGTGAAGTCGCAGGCCTGCTTGGTGCAGCCGGGGGTCATCGCCGCGGGGTAGAAGTAGACGATCACCTTCTGCCCGCGCAGCCCCTCGAGGGAGACCTCCTGCCCGGTGTCGGAGGTCAGCGTGAAGGCGGGCGCGGGGTCACCGGGCGCGAGGCGTTCGGTCATGGGGACATCCTGTCCAATCCGGAGGAGGCGTTGTTGCGAACAACTTGCAACAACGTAGAGTGCGCACCAGCGCGATCGATTGATCCCACGCTAGTTGGAGGGGCCGGATGCACGTACCCGACGGGTTCCTGGACGCACCGACGTCCATCGGCACCGGCGTGGTCGCCGCGGCGGCGATCGGCGTGGCCCTCAAGGGCGCCCGGCGCGAGCTCGACGACCGCACCGCGCCGCTGGCCGGCCTGGTGGCGGCGTTCATCTTCGCCACCCAGATGCTCAACTTCCCGGTCGCCTCGGGCACCAGCGGTCACCTGCTCGGCGGCGCTCTGGCGGCCATCCTGGTCGGGCCGTGCACCGGCCTGCTGTGCATGGCCACGGTCTTCCTGGTGCAGTGCCTGCTCTTCGCCGACGGCGGCATCACGGCGCTCGGCACCAACATCGACCTGATGGGCCTGGTCACCGTGGTGGTGGGCTGGACGGTCTTCAAGACCCTCCAGGCGGTGCTGCCCAAGCGGATCTCGATGGTGGCCCCCTCGGCGGGCATCGCCGCGCTGGTCTCCGTGCCAGTGGCCGCGCTCGGCTTCGTCGGGCTGTACGCCGTGGGGGGCACCGCCGACCTGGCGCTGGACCGCCTGGCCACCGCCATGATCGGCGTCCACCTGCTCATCGGGCTGGGCGAGGCCGCGATCACGGCCCTGGCCGTCGGCAGCATCGTGGCGGTCCGTCCTGACCTGGTCTACGGCGCCCGCCCGGTCCTGGAGAAGCGTGAGCTCGTCCTCCGCCCGGCCGCGGGGATCGGGTCATGAGGCGCAGCACCAAGGCCATCGCCGCGGTGATCCTGCTCGTGGCGCTGGTCCTGGCCGGCGTGGTCAGCCGCTTCGCGAGCAGCGATCCCGACGGGCTGACCAAGGTCTCGGAGAAGCACGGCTTCGCGGACAAGGGCACGACGCACGACAGCGTGGTGGGCGGCTACGGCAGCCTGACCGGGGTCCTCGGCGTCCTGGTGGTCCTGGGGCTGGCCGGCGGCGTGGCCTACGCCGTCCGCCGCCGCGAGCACGACGACGACCGGGTCGAGTAGTGGGCGGCCCGCACGGCCACAAGCTCCACTTCCACGGCCACTCGCCGGTGCACCGCGCACCGGCCCACCTCAAGCTCCTCGCGCTCGTCGGCTTCGTCCTCGTGGTCGTGGCCACGCCGAAGGACTGGTTCCCCGTCTACGCCGCCTACCTGGCGGTGATCATCGGGGTCGCCGCGGTCTCGCGCGTGCCTCCGACCTACCTCCTCAAGCGCATGGTGGTCGAGGTCCCCTTCGTCCTCTTCGCGGTGCTGCTGCCCTTCGTGGCCACCGGGCCGCGCACCGAGGTGCTCGGCCTCAGCCTGAGCGAGCACGGCCTGCTGGGCGCCTGGGGGCTGCTGGCCAAGGGCACGCTCGGCGTCCTGGCCAGCCTCACCCTGGCGGCCACCACCGAGCCCCAGGCCCTGCTCCTCGGCCTGGAGCGGCTGCGCCTGCCGGACCTGCTCGTGCAGATCATGGGCTTCATGGTCCGCTACCTCGACGTGGTCACCACCGAGATGCAGCGGATGCGGATCGCCCGCGAGTCCCGCGGCTTCACGGCCCGCAACCCGAGGCACTGGCCGGTGCTGGCCCGCTCCGCCGGCGCGCTGTTCATCCGGTCCTACGAGCGTGGCGAGCGGGTCCACCTCGCCATGCTGAGCCGCGGCTACACCGGCCGGATGCCCCGACCGTGAGGGCGGCATGACGCCGGTCCTCGACGTGCAGGGGCTGGCCTTCGCCTATCCCGACGGCCACCAGGCGCTCTTCGGTGTCGACCTCCACGTCCACCAGGGCGAGCGGGTCGCGCTGCTCGGCCCCAACGGCGCGGGCAAGACCACGCTGGTCCTGCACCTCAACGGCATCCTGACCGCGGGCGCCGGGAGCGTCACGGTCAGCGGGCTGCCGGTGACCGCCCAGCACATCCCCGAGATCCGGCGCCGGGTCGGCATCGTCTTCCAGGACCCCGACGACCAGCTGTTCATGGGCACGGTCCGCCAGGACGTCGGCTTCGGGCCGGCCAACCTCGGCCTGCGCGGCGCGGAGCTCGAGGCCCGGGTGCAGACGGCGCTGGAGCAGGTCGGCATGGCGGAGTACGCCGACCGCCCGCCGCACCACCTCTCCTTCGGCCAGCGCCGCCGGGTGGCGGTCGCGACCGTGCTGGCGATGCAGCCCGAGATCCTGGTCCTCGACGAGCCGTCGTCGAACCTCGACCCGGCCAGCCGCCGCGAGCTGGCCGACATCCTGCGCTCGCTCGACGTGACGGTGCTGATGGTCACCCACGACCTGCCCTACGCCCTCGAGCTGTGCCCGCGCTCGGTCGTGCTCAGCGGCGGCACGGTGGTGGCCGACGGCGCGACCTACGACGTGCTCACCGACGACGCCCTGATGGTGGCCCACCGGCTGGAGCTGCCGTTCGGGTTCGACCCCCGCACCGTGGGCCGGCCCGCACCGGGTTGATAGCCTCCGTCACGTGGCCAAGGGCAAAGGGGACGACGCCTCCTCCGCGCTGGAGCGCGAGATCGAGGAGACCCGCGAGCGACTCGCAGGGACCATCGACGAGCTGATCCACCGCTCCAACCCCAAGACCATCGTGGGCCGCGAGGTCGCCCAGGTGAAGGGGTTCTTCGTGGACCCCACCACCGGCGAGCCGCGCACCGAGAACATCCTCAAGGTCGTCGGTGGCGTGGTCGGCACCGTCGTGCTGTTCGTGGTCATCCGACGGGTGACCCGCTAGCACCTCACGGTGCCCGGACCGCATGGCCGACAAGACGCCCATCCGCATGCTCCACGACCGGATCCTGGTCGAGGTGGACCAGGAGGCGGGGGAGCGGCGCTCGTCGGGCGGCATCGTGATCCCGGCCACCGCGGCCATGGGCGCGCGGCGCCTGGCCTGGTCGCGGGTGGTGGCCACCGGCCCGCAGTCGCGGACCGTCGAGGTGGGCGACCGGGTGCTGTTCGACCCCGAGGACAAGTCCGAGGTCGAGGTGCACGGTGAGGTCTACGTGGTCATGCGCGAGCGCGACGTGCACGCCGTGGCCGCCGGTCGGCTCGACGACGGCGAGTCGACGGGGCTCTACCTCTAGCCGCCGCTACCTGAGCAGGCCGTAGCCCCGCGTCGGGGTGAAGCGCACGACCACCCGGTGCTGGTCGACCTGCGCGGCCCGGTAGTCGTCCCAGTCCTCGTGCTCGCCGCTGATGGCGCGGTAGAGCTCGACCAGCTCGTCGACCGTGGCGTCGTCGGGCGCCTCGGCCGGAGCCGACAGGCTCACCTCGCCCTCGAGGACGGCGTAGCTCCAGAAGCTGGACCCGTTGACGTGCAGCGCTGCCCACGGCCTGCGCCGGAGGTTGGCGTACTTCGCGCGCCCGGTCGTGATCGAGATCCGCACCACGCCGTCCTCGCCCACGGTGTGCAGCACGTTGGACAGCTGCGGCAACCCGTCGGACTTGAGGGTGACGAGGATGGACTGGTGCGTCTCGCGGGCCGCCTGCAGGGCCGTCTCGGTCTCCATGGCCGGTGCAGCGCCCGGCGGGCGTCCCTTGTTCCGACGGCCGGGTCAGTCGCTCGGGCGGCCCAGCGGCGCGGCCGTGACCACGACCGAGTCCTGGTACGTCGCGCCGTCCCAGCCCTCGGCGGAGAGCAGCACCAGCCGCCCGGCGCCGCCGTCCTGCTTGAACAGCGAGATGCCGACCCGCGCCAGGTCGGCGGGGTCGAAGGAGCGGACCGTGCTGACCTCGTAGCGCATCGTGCCCTCCCCGGTGAGCAGCTCGACGACGTCGCCCTCGGCCAGGTCGGCGATGTCGGTCAGCCCGCCGCCTGTCGCGCCGGCGTGGCCCAGCAGGATCGTCTGCCCGCGCGCGGCGCCCGCCTTCGCGCTGCCGCTCCACCAGCTGACCAGCGGCGCGTCGTCCGGCGGGGTCCTCAGCGCCTCGCGGGGCGCCGTGGCCGACCTGACCAGCGGCGCCACCAGCTGGACGCCGGAGACCCCTGCGGCAGCGAGCCGCACCGGTGCGGCGGGCGTCATGGCGGAGTACGTCGTCCCCGTGCTGGGCCGGTCGCCCCCGCCGCCGAAGGGGAACCAGGAGGACGGGACGGTCAGTGCGACGGCCAGCAGCAGCCCCAGCGCGCTCAGCACCGCCGAGAAGCGGCCGAAGCCCGCGGCGAACCGCTGGAGGGGTGCGGCGGGCGCGCTGGCGGTGCTGGACACGCCCGGTCAACGCCGCGCCGGGCGCCGGGGTTACGCGCTCGGCGCCGTCGAGGGGACCGCGCCGGCCGCCGGCACCAGGCCCAGCTCGCCGTCGGCCGCGTCCACGAGGTGACCACCGGTCGAGGGCACGTGGGCCTCGGGGATCAGCACCGCCGCCAGCGAGGCGAGCGCCATCACGACACCCAGGACGACGAAGCCGATGGTGTAGCCGCGTTCGGCCGGGTAGCCCCCGGTCGTGAGGTGCGCGGTGAGGATGCCGGCCATCACCGCCGAGCCGATCGACCCGCCGATGGTGCGGATGTTGGCGTTCATGCCGCTGGCCACGCCGGTCTGCTCGGCCGGGACGGAACGGACCACCACGCCGGCCAGGCTGGAGAACACCATGCCGGAGCCGAGGCCCTGGACCGTCGTGGCGGCGTACAGCTGCCAGGTGTGGTCGTGGAACAGCCCGACCGAGACGAACGCCGCGCCGGTGGTGAGCAGCCCGGTCGTGATCACTGCACGGGCGCCGAGCCGGCGGATCAGCCCGGAGGTCGTGAAGCCGACGAGGAAGCTGGCCACCGCGGAGGGCAGCAGCAGGTGCCCGGACTCGGTGATCGAGGCGCCGAACCCGTAGCCCGCCTCGCGCGGGGTCTGCAGGAGCTGGGGGAGGAAGCCGAAGGAGGCGAACATGCCGAAGCCGACGCACCCGGCCACCACGTTGGAGGTCCACACGCCGCGGCGGCGCATCATCTCCATGTCGATCATCGGCACAGGCATCCGTCGCTCCACCACCACCCAGGCCGCCGCCAGGACCGCGGCCAGGGCGAAGAGGCCGAGCACCTCGGGTGAGGCCCAGCCCCAGTCGTTGCCCTCGCTGAGACCGAGCAGGAGCGCCACGAGCCAGCCCGCGAGCAGCACCGCCGGCGCCACCGGCAGCCGGGCCGGCGTGCGCACCGGTGACTCGGGGACGAAGAGGAGCGCGGCGACCGCCGCGAGCGCGGTCACCGCCATCGGCAGCCAGAACAAGCCCTGGTAGCCCAGGCCGTCGACGATGGGACCGGCCACCACGATGCCCACGCCGAAGCCCACGGCGGTGAGCGAGGCGATCACGCTCAGCGCCAGGTTCATCCGCTCGCGGAACTCGTCGCGGATGATGCCGAAGGACAGCGGCAGCACGCCTCCGCCGACGCCCTGGAGCACGCGGGCGGCGATCAGCCAGCCGATGCTCGGCGCCAGCGCCGCGGCCAGCGACCCCAGCGAGAGCACCGCCAGCGCGACCACCAGCATCCGGACCTTGCCCACCACGTCGCCGACCCGGCCCAGCAGCGGGGTGCAGATCGAGGCCGAGAGGAGGTAGGCCGTCAGGACCCAGGTCACCGTGGTCTGGGAGGTGTGGAACTGCACCTGGATCGTGGCCAGCACCGGCACGATCAGCGACTGCAGCAGCGCGAACGACGAGGCGGCCACGGCCAGCACGGCGAAGGTGATCTCGCGCCGTCCCCGGAGCCGACTGGGGAGGGATGGTTGCATGAGGCAACCAGTGTCGCACGGCCTCCCTGAGGATCCCCGCGTGGTCCGGCATCCGACCCGTGCGTAGGTATTGCCTAGGTGGTGTGGTTCGATCTGCCCATGCTCTCCCGCCGCTCCGCCGCCCTGGGCAGCACCGTCCTCCTCCTCGCCGGCCTGGCCGTGGCCTGTGGGGACGACTCGTCCTCGGGCGAGGGTGGGGGTGGAGGCGGCGACACGACGCTCACCGTCTACGCCGCCTCGTCGCTCACCGCGACGTTCACCGAGATCGGCAAGGAGTTCGAGGCCGCGCACGAGGGGGTCACCGTGGACTTCAGCTTCGGCGGCTCCTCCGACCTGGTCGCCCAGCTCCAGCAGGGCGCGCCCGCGGACGTGTTCGCCTCGGCCGACGAGGCCAACATGGCCAAGGTGACCGACGACGACCTGCAGGCGGACGACCCGGAGGACTTCGCCTCCAACACCCTGGAGATCGCCACGCCGCCGGGCAACCCGGCCGGCATCACCTCCTTCGCCGACCTGGCCGGGCCGGGCCTGAACGTCGTGGTCTGCGCGCCCGAGGTGCCGTGCGGCGCGGCCACGGTCAAGGCGGAGGAGGCCACCGGGGTGACGCTTCAGCCGGTCAGCGAGGAGCAGTCGGTGACGGACGTCCTGGCCAAGGTCACCTCGGGCGAGGCCGACGCCGGGCTGGTCTACGTCACCGACGTGACGGGCGCCGGGGACGAGGTCGACGGCGTACCCTTCCCCGAGTCCAGCGACATCGTGAACACCTACCCGATCGTGGCGCTCCAGGACTCGAAGCACGGGGACCTCGCCCAGGAGTTCGTCGACTTCGTGCTGGGCGACACGGGCCAGGGGATCCTCGAGGAGGCCGGCTTCGCCCAGCCATGACCCGGCTCGCACGGTCGCCGCACAGCGACCCGTCGGGCTGCCACGGTGGGTCTACGTCCCGGCGCTCGTCGGGGCGGTGTTCGTGCTGCTCCCGCTGGTCGCGATCGTGGCCAAGGTCGACTGGGGCAGCTTCGGGTCCCTGATCAGCTCGGAGAGCTCGCGCGCGGCGTTCTGGCTCAGCCTGAAGACCTCGACCGCCAGCACGGTGCTGTGCATCGTCCTCGGGGTCCCGATGGCGCTCGTCCTGGCCCGCCGTGACTTCCCGGGGCTCGGGGTGCTGCGCTCCCTGGTGCTGCTGCCGCTGGTGCTGCCGCCGGTCGTGGGCGGACTGGCCCTGCTCTACACCTTCGGACGCCGCGGGCTGCTCGGCGAGGAGCTGGACGCCCTGGGCCTGCAGATCGCCTTCTCGACGATCGCGGTGGTGATGGCGCAGACCTTCGTGGCCATGCCGTTCCTCGTGGTGTCCCTGGAGGGCGCGCTGCGGACCGCCGGGCAGCGCTACGAGGTCGTCGCTGCCTCGCTGGGCGCCGGGCCGACCACCGTCTTCCGCCGGATCACGGTGCCGCTGGTGCTGCCCGGGCTGCTCTCCGGCGCCGTGCTGTCCTTCGCGCGCTCGCTGGGCGAGTTCGGCGCCACGATCACCTTCGCGGGCAGCCTCCAGGGCCGCACCCGCACCCTGCCGCTGGAGATCTACCTCCAGCGCGAGACCGACCCGGACGCCGCGGTGGCGCTGGCCCTGGTGCTGGTGGTCGTCGCGGTGCTGGTGATCGGGCTGGCGCGCCAGGGCCGGAGCGCCCTGTGACGCTCAGCCTGGAGCTCGCCGTCCCCGAGCGAGGGGTCGAGATCGGCCTCCACGTCGACCCGGGTGAGACCGTGGCGCTGCTCGGCCCCAACGGGTCCGGCAAGTCCACCGCGCTCGAGGTGACCGCGGGCCTGCTGGTGCCGGGAGCGGGTCGCGTCGAGCTCGAGGGCCGGGTGCTCACCGACGTGGGTCCGGGACGGCCGGGCACGCGCGTCGCCCCGCACGAGCGGCGGACGGCCCTCCTGGGCCAGGAGGCCCTCCTGTTCCCCCACCTCGACGCGCTGGAGAACGTCGCCTTCGGGCCGCGCAGCGCCGGCGTGCCGCGGGGCACCGCCCGCGAGGCCGCCCAGCGGTGGCTGGACGAGGTGGGCGTCGGCGACCTGGCGCACCGCCGGCCCGGACAGCTCTCCGGCGGCCAGGCGCAGCGCGTCGCGGTGGCCCGGGCGCTGGCGGCCGACCCGGTGCTGCTGCTCCTCGACGAGCCGATGGCGGCGCTCGACGTCGCCGTCCTGCCGGCGCTGCGGCAGACCCTGCGGCGGGTGCTGGCCGAGCGGACCGTCCTCTTCGTGACCCACGACCCCCTCGACGCCCTGCTCCTCGCGGACCGGGTGGTGGTGCTCTCCGACGGCCACGTGGTCGAGCAGGGCACCAGCTCGGAGGTGCTGTCCCGGCCCCGCAGCGCCTTCGCCGCCCGGCTGGCGGGGCTCAACCTCGTCACCGGCACCTGGCGCGACGGGTGCGTGCAGGCGCCCGACGGGCTGCGGGTGCACGGGCTGGTCGTCGGCGAACCGCCCGCGGACGGCGAGGGCGCCATCGCGACGTTCCGGCCCTCGGCGGTCGCCGTCTTCCGCGAGCCGGTGGAGGGCAGCCCGCGCAACTCCTTCGACGTGAGGATCACCGAGGTCGAGCCGCTGGCCGACCTGATCCGGGTGCACGCGGGTCCGCTCCACGCCGACGTGACCGTGCAGGCCGCCGCCGAGCTCGAGCTGGCCGCCGGGTCGCCCGTGACGTTCTCGGTCAAGGCCACCGAGGTGGCCGTCTACCCGCGCCACTGACCGGGCGCCCACGCCCTAGGCTGCCGACGTGGCGGAGTACCTGCGGATCGGCGAGGTGGCCCAGGCGGTCGGCGTCAGCGTCGACACGCTGCGCCGCTGGGAGGGCGAGGGCAGGGTCAGCTTCCAGCGCCAGGGCAACCAGCGGGTGCTGCCGGTGGACGAGCTGGCGCCGCTGATCGCCTCGCTGGCGGGGTCGACCTCGACCTCGAGCGCCCGCAACCGGATGACCGGCATCGTGGTGGCGGTCAAGCGCGACGGGGTGATGGCCCAGGTCGAGCTGGCCTGCGGCGACTACCGGATCGTCTCGCTGATGAGCCGCGACGCCGCCGACGACCTGGGGCTCGAGGTTGGCAAGGCCGCGACCGCCGTGGTGAAGGCGACCAACGTCATCGTCGAGGTGCCCGGCTGACGACGAGGTAGCGCTCGTCGCTGATCGGGCCGCCCCAGAGCACCTCCTCCTCGAGGCGGTACGTCGTCGCGTCGCGACCGACCTCGGCCAGCAGCTCCTCGGTGCGGGCCGCGGTGAGGCCGGCGCCGGTGTGCCAGCTGCCCTCGACCAGCAGGAGGATCCCCTCCGGCCGGAGCAGGTCGACCCACCTCCGCAGCGCGTCGGCCGGGTCGGGCAGCGCCCAGAGCACGTGGCGGCACAGGACGGCGTCGTAGGTGCCCGCCGCCAGCGGCGGAGCGCCGGCGTCGGCGACCACGAACTCCACCCCCGCGCACCCGGCCGCCTTGCGGCGGGCCCGCGTGACCATCTCCGGGGAGAAGTCCACGCCGTCCACCACGAACCCCGCGTCGGCCAGCAGCACGCTGAGCGTCCCGGTCCCGGAGCCCAGGTCGGCGAGCCGGGCGGGTGCCGGCGGCAGGTGGCCGGTCAGCAGGTCCCGCCAGGCGGCGCGGGTGGAGGGGTCGGCCATGCCGTGGTCCGGCTCGTCGTCGAACGTCGCGGCCTCGGCGTCCCAGAGCTCGCTCACCGGCCCGACGCTAGCCCAGGCACCAGGTCCGGCAGGTGCCGGTCAGAACCCGATGGGCAGGCCGGCGTAGTTCTCCGCCAGCCCGGCGGCGCCGGCCTCGCTGCTGGTGACCCAGCGGAGCTGGGAGAGCTGGAGCTGCTCGTCGAACGGGTCGCCGCTGGTGTGCAGCATCGAGGTCATCCACCACGAGAAGTGGGTGCAGCGCCACACCCGGCGGACGGCCATGTCGGCGTAGGCGTCGGCCAGCGCCGGGTCGTCCTTGCGCAGCCAGGCCACGAGCGCCGGCGCCAGCAGGGCGACGTCGGCGACCGCCAGGTTGAGCCCCTTGGCTCCGGTCGGCGGCACGATGTGGGCGGCGTCGCCGGCCAGGAAGAGCCGGCCGTGGCGCATCGGGGTCTGCACGAAGGAGCGCATGGGCAGCACCGAGCGCTCGGTGATCGGGCCGGTGTCGAGCGTCCACCCGTCCAGTGCGAACCGGGTGGCCAGCCCGTCCCAGATCCGGTCGTCGGACCAGTCGTCCAGCGAGGTGTGGTTGGGCACCTGGAGGTAGAAGCGCGACACCGACGACGAGCGCATCGAGTGCAGCGCGAAGCCGTCGGGGTGCCAGGCGTAGATCAGCTCGTCGGTCGACGGCGCCACGTCAGCCAGGATGCCGAGCCAGGAGAAGGGGTAGGTCCGCTCCCAGGTCTGCGCGGACGGCACGGCGGCCCGCGAGGGACCGAAGGACCCGTCGCAGCCCACGACCACGTCGGCCGAGAGCCGGACCTCCACGCCGTCCCGGACGAAGGTCAGCGACGGGGTGTCGGTCTCGACGTCGTGGAGGGCGGTGTCGGTGACCTCGTAGTGCACGACCTGGCCACGCTCGGTGGCGGCCGCGACCAGGTCCTTCTGCACCTCCGTCTGCCCGTAGACCCACACCGACCGGCCGGTCAGGTCCACGAAGTCGACGTGGTGCCGCTCGCCGTGCCCCCGGTCGGTCCACTGGAGGTGGATGCCGCGGTGCTCGTCGCCCTCCCGCGCCAGCCGGTCGCCCAGCCCCACCTCGCGCAGCAGGTCGACGGTGGAGCGCTCCAGGATGCCGGCGCGGATCCGCGACCCGACGTACTCCTCGGACCGGGTCTCCACCACGACGGACTCCACGCCCTCGCGGTCGAGCAGGTGCGCGAGCAGCATCCCGGCCGGCCCGGCCCCGATGATGGCGACCTGGGTGCGCTCCTCCTGCATGGCAGCAGTACACCGCGGCCGCTCGGCCGACGGCGGGGCCAGGTTCCACTGGCCGGAAGCCGGCGCCCTGGCCCGGCGGTCGAGCCGGTTGGCTGGGCGACGTGGACCACCTCCCGTCGACCTGGCGCGTCTCGTGGGTCTCGCCCACCGCGGAGGCGACCCCGGCGGGCCGGCGTCCGGCCTACCGGCTGCGGGGTGAGCTGGAGGTGGCCGGGTCGGTGCGCCGCGCCACCCTGTTCGCGACGGCGCACGGCGTCTACGAGCTCGAGCTGGACGGCGTGCGCGTCGGTGACGTCGAGCTGGCGCCCGGCTACACCGAGTACCAGCACCACACGCAGGTGCAGGCCTACGACCTCGCGGCCGAGCTGCGCCCCGGCCGCCACACCCTGGACGCGCTGCTCGCCGACGGGTGGTACCGCGGCCAGGTCGGGGTGGGCCGAGCGTCGGACCAGTGGGGCACCGAGACGGCGTTCCTGGCCCAGCTCGAGATCGAGCACGAGGACGGGTCGACGTCGACGGTCGGGACGGACGCCTCCTGGCGCTGGTCACCGAGCCACATCACGGTCGCCGACCTGATCGAGGGACAGCACGACCGTCGCCTCGTCGGCGTGGAGGCGTGGGCGCCCGTGGCCACCAGCGAGCGCGGGTACGCCGCGCTGGTCGGCTCGCCGAGCCCGCCGGTCCGCGCGGTGCAGGAGCTGCGTCCGGTCTCGGTCGTCGAGCTGCGGCCCGGCGTCCATCTCGTCGACCTGGGGCAGAACATCAACGGCCGCGTCCGGCTGAGCGACCTCGGCCCGGAGGGCACCGAGCTGGTGCTCACCCACGCCGAGTGGCTGGGCGCGGACGGCGACGTGACCACCGACCACCTCCGGCCCGACCTGCCGTTCCTCCCCGAGCCGCTGCCGGCCGGCATGGTGGACCGCGTGGTGTCGGCCGGCGTGGCCGGCGACGCCTTCGAGCCGCGCTTCACCACCCACGGCTTCCAGTACGTCCGCATCGAGGGCCACCCCGGTCCGCTGGGCGCCGACGACGTGACGGGCGTGGTCGTGCACAGCGACCTGGAGCCACGGGGCAGCTTCGCGTGCAGCGACGAGCGGCTGGCGCGGCTGCACGCCGCCGCCGTCTGGAGCCTGCGCGGCAACCTGTGCGACGTCCCGACCGACTGCCCGACCCGCGAGCGCGCCGCGTGGACCGGCGACTGGCAGGTCTTCGTGCCGACCGCGACGTTCCTCTACGACGTCGACGGCTTCTCGCGGAAGTGGCTGCGCGACCTGGTGGCCACCCAGTGGGAGGACGGCACCCTCTGCAACATGGCGCCGATGCCGGTGGCCGAGCGCTCGGGCTTCATGGCCACCCTCAACGGCTCGGCCGGCTGGGGCGACGCGGTCGTGCTGGTCCCCTGGGAGCTGCACCGGGAGTACGGCGATGCGCAGGTGCTGCGCGACACCTGGCCGACCGTGGTGCGCTGGCTGGACCGCGCCGAGCGGATGGCCGCCACGGCCCGCCACCCCGACCGGGAGGCGGCGCACCCCGAGCCGCGGCCGCACGACCGGTTCCTGTGGGACACCGGCTTCCACTGGGGCGAGTGGCTGGTGCCGGGGGAGGACCCGGGCGACTTCCCGGCCTTCGTGGCGGCCGACAAGGGCGACACCGCCACCGCGTTCTTCGCCTGGTCGACCCGGCACGCCGCCGCGATCGCCCGGCTCCTCGGCGACGACGAGGCGGCGGAGCGGTACGCCGGGCTCAGCGCGCAGGTGGCCGAGGCCTGGCGGACCGAGTACGTCGTCGACGGCCGCGTCACGCCGCACACCCAGGCCAACCTGGTGCGGGCCCTGGCCTTCGACCTCCTGCCGCCGCAGCTGCGGCAGCGGGCCGCGGACGACCTCGTCGCGCTGGTCCGCGCCGCCGGCACCCACCTCGGCACGGGCTTCCTCGCCACGCCGTACCTCCTCCCGGTGCTCGCCGACCACGGGCACCTCGACACGGCCTACGACCTCCTCCTGCAGGACAGTGCGCCGTCCTGGCTGGCGATGGTCGACCGCGGCGCCACCACGGTGTGGGAGCGCTGGGAGGGGGTCGACGCCGACGGGGTGCCGCACGAGTCGCTCAACCACTACTCCAAGGGCGCGGTCGTCTCGTTCCTGCACCGCTACGTGGCCGGGCTCCAGCGGCTCGACCCCACCTGGACCCGCTTCCGCGTCGCGCCGCGGCCCGGGGGTGGGATCACCTGGGCCGAGGCCGAGCACCTGACGCCGCACGGCCTCGCCGCCGTCTCGTGGCGACTAAACGGCGGCCACCTGCGGGTGGAGGTGACGGTCCCCGAGGGGTGCACGGCCGAGGTGGTGGCGCCGGATGGCACGGGCCGCGTGCTCGGCGCCGGCCAGCACTGCGTCGAGCTGCCCGCCTAGGCCGGCGGGACGCTCAGGCCGCGGCGAGCCCCTCCGCGATGCACCACTGCCCGAGGGAGTAGGTCGCCATCACGGCGCCCTCGAGGGTCTCCGGCGGGTTCCCGAGCAGGAACATGCGCACGCCGATGAGGGTGTCGGAGAGCAGGAAGAGGACCGACCCGGCGAGCACCCGGCCCCGCCCCCGGTCGGCGTCCACCGCGGCCGCGGCAGTCACCATCGTGGCCAGCGTGACGCCGTACGCCGCGACCGGCAGGGCCATCACGGGCCGCCGCCACCGCCATGGCCGCCGCGGCCAGGCTGCCCACCGCGAGAAGACGCCGGCGAGCCGGGGTGCCGAGGACGGGCTGCGAGGAGCGGGTGCGGTAGGCCGAGACGTAGGCGACGTGCCCGGCCAGGAAGGAGCCCAGGCCGGCGAGGAAGGTCCGCCGCCCCTGGCCGATCAGCGCGACGTCGCCGCCCCACGACAGGGCCTGGGCGGCGAGGACCCGGCCGGAGGCCGGCCCGGACCCGGCGGTGGCGAACCGGGCCGCCAGCGCCGGCATCAGCAGCGGCTTGCCGATCACCACCCCGAGACGTCGCTCCACGGTCGGGCCGCCGTCAGTCCCGGTCCACGCCGCCGCGGTCGCCGGCCTGGCTCTGGTCGCTCATGGACTGCTCCTCCTGCGTCGGCGGGCCACGCAGGTACCCCGCTCCGGAGCAGTCAGTCGCGGGGACCGGCCGTCGAGAGCCGCAGGTCCTCCGGCAGCGTCGCGAGCAGCTCCTCGTCGAAGGCGCCGTCGACGAGGACGAAGACGACGCGGGCCACCGTGTCGCCCCGGTTGGCCCAGGCGTGGTCGGTGCCGCGCTGGACCACGACGTCGCCGGGGCCGAGGGTCACCTCGGAGTCGTCGAGCACTAGCGTGATCCGGCCCTCGAGCACGATGCCGTAGTCGACGGAGGCGGTGCGGTGCACCGGGGACTGGAGCCCGGCCTCGTCGAGGTGGCCGGGCTGGAACTCGTTGACCCGGATCTTGGTGCCGCGCGGCGGCGGCGGGACGGCCAGCGTGCGCTGGGTCGGCTCGGACGGCTCGACGGCGGTGATGCGGGCGGGAGCGCCCTCCGTGCTCCAGATCTCGTGGAAGGCCACACCGTCCTCCGGCAGCTCCTTGCTCACCGGCACCGGCCCGTCCGACAGCACCACGGAGACCCCGTCGGCGGTGTGGCCCGTGACGACCCGGCGGGGGACGCGCACCGGCCCCGGGTCGCT
The DNA here is from genome assembly GCA_964514085.1 of uncultured Nocardioides sp. Taxonomy (GTDB): domain Bacteria; phylum Actinomycetota; class Actinomycetes; order Propionibacteriales; family Nocardioidaceae; genus Nocardioides. The sequence continues at coordinate 8,188 of CAZEPK010000023.1, read as the reverse complement.
CATGCGTGCGTCTCGATCGGGCGGCCGCCGTTGAGGGCCACCATCTCCGACCACAGGCTCGGGATGTTGAGGGTGACCGGCGACTCGTAGTCGGGGTCCTGCTCGACGTAGGCGCGGTGCAGGTTGCACACCACCCGCTCGGCCTCGGGCCACGCGGCGTACGGCCCGCCGCTGGCCTTCTGCGCCGCCTCGAGCGGGGTGAGCCCGGCGGCGTACGACTCCCGCGCGAGGTCCGCGACCCAGTCGACGTAGCCCTCGAGGTCGTCGAGGACGCGGCCGACCTCGTCGCCCCGGCAGGCCGGTCCGTGACCAGGCAGCAGCGCCGCCGGCTCCAGGGCCCGCATGCGCTGGACGGCCGTGCGGAAGCCGGCCAGCGAGCCCTCGAGGAAGATGGGGTGCCCGCCGGAGAAGGCCAGGTCGCCGGCGAACATCACCCGCTGCTCGGGCAGCCAGACGCCGATGTCGTTGGTGGAGTGGGCCGGCCCCATGATCTTGAGCTCGACGGGGAAGCCGTCGAGGTGCAGCGTCACGTCGCTGTCGAGAGTCAGGTCGGGGGGCCGGACGACGAGGTCGCCGTAGTCGGCCGGGAGCTCGGCGGTCGCCTTGAGCTGGGCGCGCAGGACGCCCTCGCGGCACAGGTGGTGGCCGATGATCGTGGTCGTCTCCGGCAGGAAGCCGTTGCCGTAGGTGTGGTCGGGGTGGTGGTGGGTGTTGACCGCGATCCTCGGGTCCCGCGGGGACACCCCGGCCACCTCCGCGAGGAACGCGCGGTTGCGCTTCTCGGTCGAGGTGGTGTCGACCAGGACCACGTTGCCCGAGCCGTCGGTGATCGCACCGCAGTTGTTGACCATCCAGCCACCGTCCGGCTGCACGTAGCCGAACACGCCCGGAGCGAGCTCCTTGAGGTACGCCGATCCGTCGTCCCACGTCATGGCCCCAGTGAGCCCCAGTGAGGGTCGCCACAACAAGGTCTGCGGCCATCGACGGAGCCGATCACTGGCATGTGCGATGGCTCGTTCCGCGCGCGCCCCGCGATCCGCTTGACTGCCAGGGTGTCGAGCCCTGCGTCGCCCCTGCCCGCGGGGCGGCCGATCCGCTGGCCGCTGGTGCTGGTGCTGGCCTCGCTCGGCGCGGTGGCACCGGTGGCGACCGACCTCTACCTCCCGGGGCTGCCCGCGATGGGCGAGTCGCTCGACGCCGGCCCCAGCGCGGTGCAGCTCACGCTGACCGCGTTCCTCGTGGGCCTGGCCTTCGGCCAGCTGTTCATGGGCCCGCTCTCGGACCACTACGGGCGCCGCCGTCCGCTCGTGGTCAGCGCGACCGTGTGCGTCGCCGCGGGGCTGGTCTGCGCCACCGCGCCGACGCTGCCGGTGCTGCTGGCCGGCCGGCTCCTGCAGGGCTTCGCGGGCGCCGGCGGGATGGTGATCGGGCGGGCGCTCATCGCCGACCTGGTGACCGGACGGGCGGCCGCCAAGGCCTTCACGCTGATGATCACCGTCGGTGGGGTGGCACCGGTCCTGGCCCCGCTGGTCGGGAGCCTGCTGGCCGACCCGGTCGGCTGGCGCGGGATGCTCTGGACGGTCGCCGGCCTGTGCGTGGTCATGTTGCTCGGCGTCCTGTTGGTGGTGCCGGAGACCCACCCCGTCGAGGCGCGGGCCGCCCACCGGGAGGCCTCGCCCCTCGGCGGCATCCGGGAGGTGCTCGGCATCCGCGCCTACCGCCGCCAGATCGGCGTGAGCGCTCTGTCCTTCGCCGTCCTCATGGGCTACATCTCGTCCTCGCCGTTCGTCTACCAGAACGTGGTGGGCCTCTCCGAGGTCGAGTACGGCGTCGCGTTCGGCCTCAACGCCGCGGGCCTCATCGGCGCCGGGTGGGTGACCAGCCGGCTCGTGGACCGGTGGTCGCCCGGGCGGGTGCTCCGCCTCGCGATCAGCGTCCAGCTCGTGGCCGTGGTCGCCTACGTGCTGCTCGCCGTGTCCGGCGCGCCGACCTGGCTGCTGCCGGTCCCGATCTTCGTGGCGGTGGCCTCGAACGGCGGGATCATGGGGAACTCCTCCGCCCTGGCCATGTCGCTGGTCCGGAGGGTCGCGGGAGCCGGCAGCGCCGTGCTGGGCTTCTCGACCTTCGCCGTGGGCGCGCTGGTCTCGCCGCTCGTGGGTCTGGGCGGCAAGGACTCCGCCGTCGTGCCGGCGCTGGTGATGGCCGGCGCCTGCACCCTCAGCTTCACGCTCAGCCGCCTGGCGGGCGCGGCCGAGGCTCAGTCGCGCTCGTCCTCGAGCGCGATCGCCACGTCGTAGAGCAGGCGGCGCAGCCAGACCACCGCCGGGTCGGCCTCGCGCCGCGCGTGCCAGTGGGCGGCCTCGGTGATCCGCACCGGCTCCACGGGGGTCCGGGCGATGGTGAGGTCGAGCGCCTCCAGGCAGCGCCGGGCCAGCCGGGACGGCACGAACGCGCACATGTCGGTGCCGGCCACCGCGAAGGGCAGGGTGAGCAGGCTGGTGACCTGCACCAGCTTGGTGCGCTCCTCGAGGCCGATGCGGTCCAGCTCGACCTCGAGCGGGCGTCGCCGCTCGCCGGCCGCGTGGAACTGCGCCACGGCGTGCGGCATCCGGCCCAGGTCCTCGAGGGTGAGCGCACCGTCCACGAGCATCGGGTGGTCGCGCGCGACGAGGCAGACCAGCTCGTCGGTGAAGACCGGCTGCAGCCGGCCGGGGAAGTCGAAACCCAGCGGCCCGATGATGAGGTCGCGGCGCATCAGCTGCTGCTCGAACTGGTCGGGCCGCACGTCGATGGGGTCCAGGGCCACCGAGCACCCCGGCGCCTGCTCGCCCAGGATCCGGGTGAGCGGCTCGGCCAGCACCGTCATGGCGTACTCCGACATGCTCACCGTGAAGCGCTTGGTGCTGATCGCCGCGTCGAAGTCCCGCGCGTTGCCCAGCAGCGCCTCGGCGGCCTCGACCGCCTCGGTGACCATCGGCCGGATCTCCTCGGCCAGGGCGGTCAGCTCGAAGCCCCGCCCCGACCGGACCAGCAGCTCGTCGTCGAAGTGCTTGCGCAGCCGGGTCAGGGCACCGCTCATGGCCGGCTGGCTCATCGTCATCCGCTCGCCGGCGTGGGTGAGGTTGCGCTCCTCGAGCAGGGCGTGCAGTGACAGGAGGAGGTTGGCGTCGACCTCGCGCAGGCGTTCCCTGGCCATCTGTCCCCGTCCTCCTCCCACCCCGTGTGGTGCGGATCACCCTAGTGTTGGCCGCATGGCGCTGGGCGGCACGGACCTCAACCTGCTGTTGCCGTTGAAGGTGCTGCTGGAGGAGGGCAACGTGACCCGGGCGGGCCAGCGGCTCGAGCTGAGCCAGCCGGCGATGAGCGCCGCGCTCGCCCGGCTGCGCCGGCGCTTCGACGACGAGCTGCTGGTCCGGGCCGGTCGCGACTACGAGCTCACGCCCTTCGCGCACGAGCTGCTGCCCGAGGTCCAGCACGCGCTGCGGCTGATGGGGGCCGCCCTGCACCTCGAGGACGAGTTCGACCCGGCCACCTCGGGCCGGACCTTCCGGCTCGCGATGAGCGACTACGCGATCGCCGTCGTGCACGAGCCGCTGGTGCGCCTGGTCGAGGCCGACGCGCCCGGCGTACGCCTCAGCATCTCCCACCTCGGGGCCGGCGTCCGGGAGTCCCCGACGGCACTGATCGAGAACGACGCCCTGGTCGCCCCGCTGGGCATCGGCTTCCAGGGGGAGTCCCGGCCCTTCTGGCGCGACCGCATGGTGGTGCTCGCGGACCGCGACAACCCGCGGCTCGTCGGCGGCCGACTGGAGCTCGAGGACCTGGCCGCCCTGCCGCACGCCACCGCGGCGTTCGGGCCGGGTGTGCTGACCCCGGTCGACCGGGCCTTCGGCGAGCTGGGGATCGACCGCCGGATCGCCCTGGTGGTCTACGGCTTCCTGCCGCTGCCCTTTGTCATCGAGGGCACCGACATGGTCGCCGTGGTGCCGGAGATCCTGGCGCGGATCCACGTGCGCGGGGGAGGTCGGCTGGTGATCGTGGAGCCGCCGTTCGAGGAGCTGGTCCTGGCGGAGGGCTACTGGTTCGCCGCCGACCGGCTCTCCGACCCGGCCCACCGCTGGCTGTTCGGTCGCCTCGACGCGGTGGCGGCCGAGCTGGCCTCCGGCGCCTGAGGGCGGTGGACCAGACCGGTCCCGAGCGCTGCCCATCCGGTCGCGCGCCAGCGCCGAACCGGAGTGCGTGAAGCTGAGCTGGGCGCAGGCCCTCGACGTGGCCAAGCGGTTCGCTCCCAAGCCCGGGCAGGTGCTGGTGTTCTCCGGGGACGGCTCGGTGCTGCACTCCTGGCACGCCCAGTCGGGCACCTCGCAGGTCTGGGGCGAGGTCTACGCCTGCCGCGGCGACGAGGCCCTCGGGGTGAGGGTGGCGCGGGTGTCGAGCGCCGACCTGGAGGCGCGGCGCACCCCAGCCTTCGGCACGCCCTGGTGAGAGTCGGCGGTGTGGTGGGTCCGCGGTGGGGGTACCGCCTGCCGCAGGAGGAACCACCATGCGCACACTCATCGGCGTCGTCATCGTCATCTGGCTCCTGATCGGGGCCCTGGCCGCCGGGCAGCGGGGCTACTTCGGCGACGACCGGGACGTCAACTGCAAGAGCGCCAGCGACACGGTGCTGACCATCGTCGCCGGTCCGCTCAACTACGTCGGGGTCAACCCGAAGGTGAAGTGCAAGACGCCGCAGCCCTCGAAGTAGCCGGCCGCTCGGGCACGCCCCGGGGCGGGAGCGGACTGCTCCGTACACTCGCGGCGTGTCAGACAAGGCGTCCAGCCGCCAGGCGGCCCTCGACGAGGCGCGCCGGCAGCAGCGGGCCGCTGAGCGTCGTCGCGGCTTCCTGCTCGTGGGCCTGTGCGGCCTGGTCGCCGCGGCCATCGTCGGCGTGGCGGCCTACCAGCTGACCTCGGACGAGGACCCTGCCGTCGTCGACCTGAGCGGCCAGCCGATGGAGGCGCTGGGCGCTCCGCCCTCGTCGTGCGGTGCCGCCACGACGGTGCCGGTCCAGGGGAGCACCCAGCACGTGCCGGCCGACCAGCAGGTCGTCTACGGGACCGCGCCGCCGGCGTACGGGCAGCACTGGGCGGAGCCGGGGCTCGCGCCCGCGCCGTTCAGCGAGAAGTTCTACACCGCGCAGGACCGCCCCGAGCTCGAGGCGCTGGTGCACAACCTCGAGCACGGCTACACGGTCCTCTGGTACGACGAGACGGTCGCGGGCGACGAGGGCCAGCTCGACGTGGTCGAGGCGATGGCCGAGAAGTTCGCCGGGCTCAACGACCTGCGGGCCAAGTTCATCGCCGCGCCCTGGACCGCAGCGGACGAGGACCAGAGCGGCGCGTTCCCCGACGGGGCGCACGTGGCCCTGTCGCACTGGACCTTCGACGAGGCGGCCGGGTCGGGCGCCGGCGTGCTGCAGTACTGCGACGAGCCGAGCGGCGCCGCCCTGCAGTCGTTCATGCTCGACTACCCGTACTCCAACTCCCCGGAGCCGAACGCCGGCTAGCAGGTCCCAGCAGACCTCAGCCGAGCCGGCCGCCCACGGCGGCGATGTGCTCCGGCGTGGAGCCGCAGCAGCCACCGACCAGGTCGATGCCGAGCTCAGCCAGCCGGGCGGCGTGCTCGGCCAGGTCGTCGGGCGTCGCGTCGTACTCGAAGTGGTCCCCGACCACCTGCGGCAGGCCGGCGTTGGACTGCGCCACGAGCAGCAGGTCGCCGGTGCGGGCCTGGGCCATGTCGGCGGCGATCTGCTCCATCTCCTCCGGACCGCGACCGCAGTTGGCCCCGACCGCGTCGGCACCGGCCGCGGCCAGGTGGGCCACGGCCTCGGCCGGGCGGACGCCCATCATGGTGCGCAGGTTGGTGTCGAAGCTCATGGTCACCACGACCGGCAGGTCCGGCGCGACCTCGCGCGCCGCGGCCAGCGCGGCGTCGGCCTCGCCCAGGTCGCTCAGCGTCTCGACGAGCACCAGGTCGATCCCGCCCTCGACCAGGGCCGCCAGCTGCTCGGCGAACAGCGCCTGCGCCTCCTCGGGCGTCATCGTGCCCAGCGGCGCGAGCAGCTCACCGGTCGGGCCGAGGTCACCGGCGACCAGCAGCCCGCGCTCGTCGGCCACCGACCGCGCCAGCCGCGCGGCGTTGCGGTTGACCTCGGCCAGCCGGTCACCGAGGCCGTGCATGTCGAGACGCGGCCGGGTGCCGCCGAAGGTGTTGGTGGTGAGGATCCGCGCGCCCGCGTCGGCGTACGCCGCGTGCGCGGCCCGCACTGCGTCCTGGTTCTCCAGGTTCCAGAGCTCGCCCGGCGCACCGTCCTCCAGGCCGGCGTCCTGCAGCAGCGTGCCCATGCCCCCGTCGAACAGCACCGGACGCCCCTCGCCCAGCAGCGCAGCCAGCCGGTTCACGCGCTCAGCCCGTCGAGGTAGGCGGTGATCTTCTCGGCCGGCCACTCGGCGTCCAGCTCCGCCGTGACGCGGTCGAGCACCTCGGCGGGCGACCCCTCCGCAGCGGTCCACGGCGTCCGGTCCCACCCCATCAGGTAGTCGTCGGCGCCCGTGTCACCGAGCCGCATCGCGGCCTCGTCGATCGCCTCCTGGAAGCGCGCCGCCAGCTGGGCCTTGAGGGTGTCCTCGCCCGCCCGGGCAGCGACCATGGAGGGCAGCTCACGCCACCGGGTCACCTGGTACTCCGTCACGCTCGGAGCCTAGGACCGGCGCGGGACCTCGCAGGAATCCACGCCTCTCGTCTCAGGGTCAGGACAGCCGCGGACCGGCATGACCGGCCAGGCAGCGCCACGCCCCGTCGACGAGCACCCACACCTGCGTCACCGGCATCCGGAAGGTCTCGTCGTCCCCCGAGGCGCCGACGACGACGTCCCGCGCCACCGCGTGCACCACCGCGGTCGTGCCGACGACCACCACGGTGGGGCTCCCCAGCTGCTGCGACCGCCACTCCAGGTGGCCACCGGTGTTGCGCTCCACGTACTCCTCGCGCGAGAACGTCTCGCCCCGGTGCGAGGTCCACCGGAAGTCTGGGTGCAGGAGGTCCGTGAGGCGTTGGCGGTCGGCGGAGGCGAGCGCGGCTGCGCGCTCCTCCGCTGCTGCGAGGACCTCGTGCTGTGCGTCCACGCCCCGACTCTGACAGGTCGGTCGGTCTACGTGCGGCGGTGGAAGGTATACGTCCCGGTGGGCAGCTTGGCCATGGTGAAGGTGGGGTCGTGGGCATACGTGTGGTGTCTAGGGCAGAGGCCGGTCAGGTCCTTCAGGTCGGTCTTGCCGCCGTCGACCCAGCGTCTGCGGTGGTGGAGGTGGGCGCCGGGTTGGTCGCAGCCGTCGGTCTCGCACTGGCCGCCGGTCTCCACGATCTTCGCGATCCGTTGAGCCTCGGAGGCGAACCTCTTGGACCGACCGAGGTCGAGGACCTCGGACCTCCCGCCGAGGACGGCGGGAATGATGCCGGCTTCGCAGGCCAGCTTGCGGGCGAGGGCGGCGGAGATGGTCTGGCCGGTGTCGAGGTGGGCGGCCTTGAGGCCATCCATAAGTGACTCGAGCGTCACGGTGGCCACGACGGTGGCGTTGATCCCGCCGGTCTTGGGCAGCTTCTTGCGCGGGTAGCGCGAGACGTACTCGCACAGCGCCTGTCCGAGCCGCTCCGGGGTGGGCTTGGCCTCGCCAAGTGGACCGGACGCGGCGCGGTGCTTGGCGGCGGCGAAGGCCAGGAGCGCCTTCTTGAGCATGGCCCCTTCGACGGTGGGGATCGTGAACCTGCCGTGGACCTTGCCGTGCCCGTCGTCCCACATGACGAGGCGGGCGGCGGCTTGGGCGTCGCGTTCTTCCTTCTCCAGGAGGGCTGCTTCGTGGGCGTCGGCGGCGTCGGGGTCGATGACCTCGAGCAGCCGGCGACCGAGGACGCGGAGGCTCTTGGCGTCGTGGTGGGCGGCCTCGGCGATCAGGTGGGCCTCGGCCTTGGTGACCAGCTCCGGGTCGAGGTCATCTGGTAGCTGCGCCAGCGCGTCGAGGATGACGAGGGCCTGGTCCTCGTGCAGCCGGCCCTCAGCCAGCGCGGCCTGTGTCTGCTCGTGAGTCTCGAGGCCCTCGGCCAGGCGCATCGCTCGGCATGCGGCGGTGCGGGTGGTCTTGGTCTGGTGGG
>CAZEPK010000022.1:0-24258 GCA_964514085.1 uncultured Nocardioides sp. | reverse complement strand
GCAATCGGCAAGGCAACACCCATCACCAGGTTGAACAACCTGGCTGGGCATCACAGCTAGGAGCGCAGCCGGGGGAGCACGTCCTTGCCGTAGGCCTGGATCATCGCGAGGTACTCCGGCCCCATGTTGGCGACGTAGACCTCGTCGTACCCGGCGTCGACGTACTGCTGCAGCTGCTCCACGTGGCGCTCGATGTCGGGACCGGCCACGATGCTCCCCGCCGTGGACTCGCGCGTGACGAGCTCGGAGGCCTGCTCGAAGTGCTGGGGCGTGGGGAGCACCTGGGCCAGCTCGCCGGGCAGCCCGGAGTTGGCCCAGAGGCGGTGCGCGTGGTCGACGCCCTCCTCCTCGGTGTCGGCCCAGGCCACCTTGACCCCGCCCTGGGCCGGCTTGCCGCCCGACTTCTCCTTGAAGTCCGAGACCGCGTCGGCGTCCGGGGCGGTGTTCATGAACCCGTCCGCGATCCGCGCCGCGACCGCCAGGGCCTTGGGGCCGAAGGCCGACATGAAGACCTGCGGGGGCGAGTCGGGACGGGTGTAGATCCGGGCCGTGTCGGTCCGGTAGTGCTGGCCCTGCCAGGTGACGGGCTGGCCCTTCCACAGCTCACGGATCAGCTCGGCCGCCTCCTCGAGCATCTCCAGGCGGACGTTGACCGAGGGCCACGGGTCGCCGAGGACGTGCTCGTTGAGCGCTTCGCCGGTGCCGACACCGAGGTGAACCGGCCCTCGAGCTGGACCGCCGCGGTGGCGGCGGCCTGCGCCACGACGGCCGGGTGGATGCGGGTGGTGGGGCAGGTGACCGCGGTGGTCACCGGCAGGCGGCAGGCCTGCGACAGGGCACCGATGACCGCCCAGACCAACGGGCTCTGGCCCTGCTCGTCGTTCCAGGGGTGGTAGTGGTCGCTGATCCAGAGCGCCTCGAACCCGGCGTCCTCGGCGGCCACCGCCTGCTCCACGAGCTGGCTGGGCGAGTACTCCTCGCAGGACAGGAAGTATCCGAAGCGCATGCTCCGGGGGTACCCGGCTCCCGGGCTCGCGAACACCCGGTGGTCGGCTCGGGTCAGGCGCTCGGCTTGAGCACCAGCCCGGCGGAGCGGATCGTCGCGGAGAGCGTCACGCCGGCGCGGGGCTGGTAGTCGACGGTGCTCCCGACCTCGCAGCCCACGATGGCCCGGCCGAGCGGGCTGAGCGGCGTGATGGTGTCGACGCCGGCGATCGCCTGCTCGACCGAGCCGATCAGGTAGGTCTCGTCGCCCTCGCCCAGGTCGAGGGTCACCAGGTCACCGACCGCCACCACGCCGTCGACGTGCGGGCGGCGCTTGCTCTCCGCGATCTCCAGCTCGAGGGCGGCGATCCGGTCGTCGAGCAGCTCGAGCCGGATGCTGGCCTCGACGTTGGTGGCCCGGTCGGCCAGGTCGCCGGTGTGCTCGAGCAGCGCCTCGGCCAGGGCGGCGGCGCGGTCGGCCCGCAGGGCCTCCAGCCGGTCCGTCAGCAGGGTGGTGGGGTCGGTGTCGGTGGGGACGGTCATGGGGGATGCTCCTGGGGCGCGCGCGGGGTCGGTGTAGTCCTGCATTTGCCAGCAGTGCCCCGTCCCAAACGGGTCCGTGCCGGACTTGTTCAGAGCTGGGCGGTGCCGTGGTCGGTGTCGTAGGTCTCGCCGGTGAGCTTGGTCTTGGCGAAGCTGATGAGGGAGGCCACCCGGCCGCCGGGGGAGTCCCAGTACTCACCGCCCTCGGCGTCCACGCGGATGAGGGCGGCGTTCGGGTCCTCCGGCCCACCCGGCAGCCATGCCTCGGCGAAGGTCGACCACAGCTCCTTGAGCTTGGCGAGGTCGTCCACCAGGGTCGCGGTGCCGTGGATCGAGACCCACGAGTCGCGGCTGGAGAAGGTCAGCCCGACGTGCGGCCGGGCCTGCAGGTCGCGGACGTGCTGGGTGTCGCGGGCGGTGATGAACCAGAGCTCCGCGCTGGGGTCGACCTCCTGCCGCGCCATGGGCACCGACCGGAGCGTGCCGTCGTCGGCCGTGGTGGTGAACATCGCCACGTACTGGTCGCGCATGAGCTCGATGAGCTTGTCGTGTTCGTCGGTCATGCGCCAGCAGTACCCCGCAGCGCGGTAGCCGCACGCTGCGCGGGGTACCTGCCCGACCATGAGCCGCCGCGTCCCGACCAGCACGTACCGCGTGCAGCTCACCTCCGACTTCGACCTGTTCGAGGCGGCGCGGCAGCTGCCTTACCTGCACGACCTCGGGGTCGACTGGGTCTACCTCTCCCCGGTGCTGGCCGCCGAGCCCGGCAGCGAGCACGGGTACGACGTGGCCGTGCACGACCGCGAGGACCTCGACCGAGGCGGCGCCACCGGCCTGGAGGTGCTGTCCGCCGCGGCGCACGGCCTGGACATGGGGGTGATCGTCGACATCGTCCCCAACCACGTCGGCGTGGCGAACCCGCGCCCGGCCACCTGGTGGTGGGACGTGCTGGAGCACGGGCGCGACTCGCGCTTCGCGGCGTACTTCGACATCGACTGGGACGCCGGGGGAGGACGGTTGCTGCTCCCCGTGGTCGGCGACGACGACGAGGGGTCGATCGAGGTCGACCTCGACACCCGCGAGGCCCGCTACCACGAGCTGCGGCTGCCGCTGGCGCCCGGCACCTCGAGCCTCGACGAGCAGTACTACGAGCTGGTCAACTGGCGGCGTGGCGACAGCGAGCTCAACTACCGCCGCTTCTTCACGGTGACCACCCTGGCCGGCGTACGGGTGGAGCTGGCCGAGGTGTTCGACGCCACGCACGTCGAGATCGGTCGCTGGTTCGACGTCGGCCTCGTGGACGGGCTCCGGGTGGACCACCCCGACGGCCTGCGCGACCCGGGGGAGTACCTCGACCGGCTGGCGGGGCTCACCGGCGGCTCCTACGTCGTGGTCGAGAAGATCCTCGAGCCGGGCGAGGACCTGCCCCGCACCTGGGCGACGGCGGGCACCACCGGCTACGACGTGCTCGCGCTGGTGGACCGGGTGCTGACCGATCCGCACGGGGAGGAGCACCTGACCGCGCTGGACCCGGTGGACTTCCCGGCCCTGGCCCACGACATGAAGCGGGCGGTCGCCGACGGCTCCCTGCAGGCGGAGGTGCGGCGGATCGTCCGGGAGCTCCCGTCGCTGCGGTCCGGAGAGCCGGCGCTGCGCGACGCGCTGGCCGGGGTGCTGGCCTGCTTCCCCGTCTACCGCTCCTACCTCCCTGCCGGCGTCGAGCACCTCCGCCTGGCCTGCTCGACGGCGCGCTCCCGTCGCCCCGACCTGGTGTCGGCGATCGACGAGCTGGAGCCGGTGCTGTCCGACCCCGGGCAGGAGGCGGCGCTGCGCTTCCAGCAGACCAGCGGGATGGTCATGGCCAAGGGGGTCGAGGACTGCGCCTTCTACCGCGCCTCCCGGCTGACCTCGCTCAACGAGGTCGGGGCCGACCCGTCCGTGTTCTCGCTGACGGTGGCGGACTTCCACGCCGCCATGGTCCGGCGCCAGCAGGACTGGCCGGAGGCCATGACCGCGCTGTCGACCCACGACACCAAGCGCAGCGAGGACGTGCGGGCCCGGATCGCGGTGCTGGCCGAGGTGCCGGACCTGTGGGCGCGGACGCTGGGCAAGCTGCTCGACGCCGTGCCGCAGCCTGACGTGGGGTTCGCGAACCTGCTGTGGCAGGCGGCGTACGGCGCGTGGCCGATCCCGCGCGAGCGGCTGCACGCCTACGCCGAGAAGGCGATGCGCGAGGCGGGTGCCCACACGACGTGGACCGAGCCCGACCAGGCCTACGAGACCGCCGTGCACGCGGCGGTCGACGCGGCGTACGACGACCCGGGCGTGCGCGGCATCCTCGACGACCTCGACGCCCAGCTGGCCGAGGCCGGGCGGTGGAACTCCCTGTCGGCCAAGCTGCTCTCGCTCACCGTGCCCGGCGTCCCGGACGTCTACCAGGGCAGCGAGCTCGGTGACCTGAGCCTGGTCGATCCCGACAACCGGCGCCCCGTCGACTTCGAGGCGGCCGCCGCGTCCCTGGCTGAGGCCGGCAACGAGAAGCAGGCCCTGGTGGCCAAGGCGCTGCGGCTGCGGCGCGACCGGCCCGAGCTGTTCGGCTCCTACACCCCGCTGACCGTCGAGGGTCCGGCGGCGGACCACCTCATCGCCTTCGACCGCGGCGGCGCGGTCGCCCTCGCCGCCCGGCTCCCGCTGGGCCTGTCCCGCCTCGGCGGCTGGGCCGGCACCGACCTCAGGCTGGCCGACGGGACGACCCGGCCGGTCGCCGACCTGCTGGGCACCACGCCCGCCACCGTGCTGACCCCGGAGGAGCTGGCATGACCTCGACCCACGGTCCCTTCTCCGTCTGGGCGCCGAAGGCCTCGCGGGTGCGGCTCTCGGTGGACAGCGCCGTGCTCGACATGGTGCGCGGCCCCGACGACTGGTGGAGCCCGGCCGACCTGGACCTGTCCCGGGTGCACGCCGAGACCGACTACGGCTTCCTGGTCGACGACGACGAGACACCCCGCCCCGATCCGCGCTCGCGCCGGCAGCCCGCGGGAGTCCACCAGCGCTCCCGCACCTTCGACCCCGGCCGCTTCGCCTGGACCGACCAGGGGTGGACCGGTCGCCAGCTCGCCGGCGCGGTCATCTACGAGCTGCACGTCGGCACGTTCACGCCCGAGGGAACCTTCGACGCGGCGCTCACCCGGCTCGACCACCTCCGCGACATCGGCGTCGACCTGGTCGAGCTGATGCCGGTCAACGCCGTCAACGGCACGCACAACTGGGGCTACGACGGTGTCCTCTGGTACGCCGTGCACGAGCCGTACGGCGGTCCGGAGGGCTACCAGCGCTTCGTCGACGGCTGCCACGCCGCCGGGCTCGGCGTGGTCCAGGACGTGGTCTACAACCACTTCGGCCCGTCCGGGAACTACCTGCCGCTGTTCGGGCCCTACCTCAAGGAGGGCTCGAACACCTGGGGCGACCTGGTCAACCTCGACGGCGAGGGCTCGCACGAGGTGCGCCGCTACATCCTGGACAACGCCCGGATGTGGCTGGAGGACATGCACGTCGACGGCCTGCGGCTCGACGCGGTGCACGCCCTCGACGACAGCTCCCGCCCGCACCTCCTGGAGGAGATGGCCATCGAGGTGGCCGAGCTCTCGGCCCACCTGGGCCGGCCGCTGACGCTGATCGCCGAGTCCGACCTCAACGACCCGGTCATGGTGACGCCCCGCGAGGCCGGCGGCTACGGCCTGGACGCCCAGTGGAGCGACGACTTCCACCACGCGCTGCACGTCGCGCTCACCGGCGAGACGCACGGCTACTACGCCGACTTCGAGCCGCTCGGAGCGCTGGCCAAGGTCTGCGAGCGCGGCTTCTTCCACGACGGCACCTGGTCCTCCTTCCGGGAGCGGGACCACGGGGCGCCCGTGGACACCGACCGGATGCCCACCTGGCGGCTCGTGGTGTGCGCCCAGAACCACGACCAGGTCGGCAACCGCGCGGCCGGCGACCGGATCACCGAGGCGCTCGACGACGACCAGCTGGCCTGCGCGGCGCTCCTCACCCTGTGCGGGCCGTTCACGCCGATGCTGTTCCAGGGGGAGGAGTGGGCGGCCTCCACGCCGTTCCAGTTCTTCACCTCCCACCCGGAGGAGGAGCTGGGGCGGGCCACGGCCGAGGGCCGGGTGGCGGAGTTCGCCAGCCACGGCTGGGACCCCGAGGCGGTCCCCGACCCGCAGGACCCCGCGACGTACGAGCGCTCGCTGCTGGACTGGTCGGAGCGCGACTCCGACCGGGGTCGCCGGATGCTGGCGGTCTACCGCGACCTGGCCCGGCTGCGGCGCGAGCACGAGGAGCTGACCGACCCGTCCTTCGCCCACGTCTCGTGCCGCGCGCACGAGGAGGCGCGCTTCTTCACCATGCGACGCGGCGGGCTGCTGGTCCTGGTCAACTTCGGCGACCAGCCGATGGCCGCGGAGATCGGCGAGGCCGAGCTCCTCTTCGAGACCGAGTCCGGTGTGGAGCTCGACGCGGGCCAGGTGCGCCTCCCCGCCCATGCCGGGGCGCTGGTGCGGCTGGCGGACGACCTCAGCGACTGAGGGACGGCACGGTCCCGTTCTCCTCGGTGACACTGTCGTCGCCGAGGTCGCGGACGATGAGCACGAGCGCGACGAGGACGCCGATCACGACGAACGCCACCACCGCCCAGCGGGTGCGGAAGCGAGACCTCATGGTGGGGGAGTACCCACCACCGGACGTGCCCAGCCGATCGGGGGCTAGGTCGGGGCCGGACGGGTTACCGGGCAGGGGTCAACGTCCGCACGACGGAGGAGCCCTCATGACGACCACGCCGAACGAACCCGACCCGAACCCCGAGGTCGTGCCCAGCGGCGACCCGGCTCCGATCTCCACGCCGGACCCGGCCGCACCCCAGGAGCCCGAGCCGGCGGGCGACCCCACCCCGCTGCCCTGAGGCCCGAGCGACCCTTTAGGAGACCACCCGCAGGGGTGGCCTGACGCCGGGCGTCTGCGGTTACCTCGTGGTAGTGACCGACCTTCCGAAGCCCCGCGGCGCGCTCAGCGACGCCGTGCTCGGCGCCCTGCGCGCACTGCCGACGGAGCCCGCGCCTCGCATCGACGTGCCCGCGGAGTCGCGGGACGACGCGGCGCTGAGCCTCTGGGTGCTCCACGAGCTCAGCTACGGCGGGTTCGACGGGGTGGACGACGACGCCGAGACCGACCCGGAGCTGGTGCGCGTGCGCAACCGGCTGGAGCGGGCGCTCGAGGAGGACCTCCGCAGTCGCTGGCCCGGCGCGCCCGAGGCCGACCTGGCGACCGACTTCTTCGACTGGGTGGCCGGCCACGACGGACCCTCGCTGGCCCGCCACGTGCAGACCGAGGCGACGCGCGATCAGGTCCTCGACCTGATGCGGGTCCGCTCGGTCTACCACCTGAAGGAGGCCGACCCGACCACTTGGGTGGTGCCGCGGCTGCCCACGGCGGCCAAGGCCGCGCTGGTCGAGCTGCAGTACGACGAGTACGGCGTCGGCAACCCGGCCCGGCTGCACGCCCACCTCTTCGCCCGCGGCATCGAGGCCAGTGGCCTGCGCCCCGAGCCCGGCGCGTACGTCGACGAGGCGCCGGTCGAGGTCCTGGAGCAGAACAACGCCCTCTCGATGTTCGGCCTGCGCCGCCGCCTGCGCGGCGCCGCGGTCGGGCACCTCGCCGCGTTCGAGGCTACGAGCTCCATGCCGTCGCGGCGGATGGCGCAGGGCCTCGAGCGGTTGGGCTTCCCGGACGAGCTGGTCGGCTACTACACCGAGCACGTCGAGGCCGACGCGGTGCACGAGCAGGTCGCGGTCCGCGACGTCTGCGTGCCGCTCGTGCAGGCCGAGCCCGGCCTCGAGCCCGACGTGTGGTTCGGCGCCTGGGCCTGCCTGGACCTGGAGGACCGCACGGCCCGGCGCCTGCTGGCCGACTGGGGCGTGGCCGCGTGAGCGCGGTCGAGCCGCGGGCCGACGTGGTGCTCTGCCCCGGTGGTCCGATGCTGCTGCGCGGCGACCACGTCGTGGCCGACGACGAGGGCCGCGAGCACCGCACCACGCGCCCGGTCTCGGCCGTGTGCCGGTGCGGGAAGTCCGCCTCGCGGCCGTGGTGCGACGGCACCCACAAGGTCCTGCCGCCCAAGCTCCGTCCCTAGGACGGCCCTGTCGCGGTGACCCGCTCCAGCCGCACGACCGCACCGCGCTCGTAGCCGCGCACGTCCACGCTCGCCAACCCGTACGCCGCCGCCAGGTCCGCGACCCGCTCCGCCTGGCCCTCCGGGCCGACCTGGAGCAGCGCCGCGCCGCCGGCGGTCAGGTGGTCGGCGATGACCTGCAGGCAGGCGTGCACCAGGGCCAGGCCGTCCTCGCCGCCGTCGATGGCGGTGCGCGGGTCCGCCGGGAAGCGGGAGACCTCACCGGTGGGCACCCACGGCGGGTCGGCGATGACCACGGGGAAGCGCTCCTGCTCGCCGAGCACCTCGTCCATGCGCCCCTCGCGCACGTCGGCCGCCACACCGGCCGCCGCGGCGTTGCGGCGCAGGTAGGCGCAGGCCACCGGGTCGGCGTCCACGCAGACCAGCGGCCTGGGCGCCAGCGTCACGGCCAGCAGGCCGATGTGACCCGCGCCCGAGCACAGCTCGAGCACCGGTCCCGGCTCCGCCTCGCGGATCAGCTCGGCGGCCCAGCGCGACTGCTCGGCGGTCCACGGACGCGGCTCGAGCACGCGTGCGTCGTACTCGATGCGGAGACCCTCGAAGTCGATGACCTGCGCCTGCGTCGTACCCATGCCCGGAGGTACCCCGTGGGCGTGGCTTCGGGCCGGCCGGGGATACCGGAGGGCATGACTGACCACGGACCGGCCGGCACCGTCGTGCTGGACATCGACGGCACCCTCCTCGACTCCAACTACCACCACGTGCTGGCCTGGTCCCGCGCGTTCGAGCAGGTCGGGGTCACGGTGCCGCTGTGGCGCATCCACCGCGCCATCGGCATGGGTGGCGACCGGCTGGTGGGGTCCGTGGCCGGCGACGAGGTCGAGCGCGAGCACGGCGACGAGGTGCGCGACCGGTGGAAGAAGGAGTACGACGGGCTCATCGACGAGACCCGGCTCCTGCCCGGGGCGCGCGAGCTGCTCGACCGGCTGCAGGAGCGAGGGCTCGCGGTCGCGCTGGCCAGCTCCAGCATCCCGGAGCACGCGCAGCACGCGTTCGAGCTGCTCGACGCCGACCGGCTGGCCGACACCGCCACCACCTCCGAGGACGCCGAGGAGTCGAAGCCCGACCCGGGGCTTGTCGAGGAGGCGCTGTCGCGGCTCGAGGGCGGGTCCGCCTGCGTGGTGGGCGACTCGGTCTACGACGTCGAGGCGGCGCAGCGGGCCGGCGTCCCGGCGTACGGCGTGCTGACCGGCGGCTACGGCCGGGCCGAGCTCGAGGACGCCGGCGCCGCGGGCGTCTACACCGACCTGCCCGAGCTGCTCGACCACCTCGAGGATTGGCTGCCCACCTGAAGGTGGGTGTTGCACCCCTCGGGGTGAGGGTCCGCGGGACCGGCCGCGGGCACCGCAGGAGCATGCGAGCTGTCGTGTGGCACGGGTCCAGGGACATTCGGGTCGACAACGTGCCCGACCCCACCATCCAGGACCCGGAGGACATCGTCATCCGGGTCACGTCGAGCGGCCTGTGCGGGTCCGACCTGCACCTCTACGAGGTGCTGGCGCCGTTCATGGAGGAGGGCGACATCGTGGGCCACGAGCCCATGGGCGTCGTGGAGCAGGTCGGGTCGGGCATCAGCCACCTCGACGTCGGTGACCGGGTGGTGATCCCCTTCAACGTCTCCTGCGGTCACTGCTGGATGTGCCAGCACGACCTGCAGAGCCAGTGCGAGACCACCCAGAACACCGAGCACGGCACCGGCGCCAGCCTCCTCGGCTACAGCAAGCTCTACGGCCAGGTGCCGGGCGGCCAGGCGGAGTACCTCCGGGTCCCGCACGCCGGCTACGGCGCGATCAAGGTCCCCAACGGCCCGCCGGACGACCGCTACCTCTTCCTCAGCGACGTGCTGCCCACCGCGTGGCAGGCCGTCGAGTACGCCGACGTCCCCGAGGGCGGCACGCTGCTGGTCCTCGGCGCCGGGCCGATCGGCGACATGGCGGCGCGCATCGCCCTGCACCGCGGCCACCGCGTGCTGGTCGCCGACGTGGTCCCCGAGCGGCTGCAGCGGGTCGCGGGCCGCGGCGCGGACGCCTTCGACGTCACCGACCTCGACCAGACCGGCGTGGGCGACGTGGTGCGCGACAAGACCGACGGCCGCGGCGCCGACTCCGTCATCGACGCGGTCGGCATGGAGGCGCACGGCTCCGGGGGGTCCAAGGCGGCCCAGAAGCTGGTGGGCCTGCTGCCCGACCGGATCGCGGAGCCGCTGATGCTCAAGGCCGGCGTGGACCGGCTGGCCGCGCTCAACTCGGCCTTCGACGCGGTCCGCCGCGGCGGGACCGTGTCGGTCAGCGGCGTCTACGGCGGTGCGACCGATCCGCTGCCTATGTTCTCGATGTTCGACAAGCAGGTCCAGCTGCGGATGGGCCAGGCCAACGTCCGGCGCTGGAGCGACCAGATCCTCGCGCTGCTCAACCAGGACGAGGACGTCCTCGGCGTGGAAGGTTTCGCCACCCACCACGTCGCGCTCGAGGAGGCCCCCGACGCCTACGAGACCTTCCAGAAGAAGGAGGACGGGGCGGTCAAGATCGTCTTCCGTCCCTGACCCACCGACGCCGACCCGTCGTTACTGATGAGCAGTAACGACGGCTCGGCGTGTTACCGGGCACCAGGAACGCCGACTCGGCGTGTGTTCCGGACGCCGACCCGTCGTTACTGATGAGCAGTAACGACGGGTGGCGGTGTTCGGGGACGCTGACCCGTCGTTACTGATGGGCAGTAACGACGGCTCGGCGTGTTACCGGGCAGCAGGAACGACGGGTCGCGGTGTGTTCGGAACGCCGACCCGTCGTTACTGATGAGCAGTAACGACGGGTCGGCGGGTTACCGGGCAGCAGGAACGCCGACTCGCGGTCAGCTGGAGCTGGGGTAGCCGGCTCCCTGGAGCAGCTTCGCCAGGTGCGCGGCGTTGGCGGCCGCGGTCTTCGTGGTGGCGGCGGTCTTCTCCGGTGTCTCGTCGCGGTCGGCGTAGTCCTCGGCCTGCATGGCCTCGCCCACCCAGTAGGTGACGCCGTTGGCCGGGATGCTGAAGCCGGTGTCGTTCAGCGCCTGGAACAGCTCGGCGCTGACGTGGTGGGCGCCGTCCTCGTTGCCCACCACGGCCACGACCGCGACCTTGTCGTAGGTGATCATCCGGCCGGCCTCGTCGGTCTCGCCCAGCTCGGCATCCAGCCGCTCGAGCACCATCTTGGACACCGAGGACGGCTGTCCCATCCAGATGGGCGTGGCCAGCACCAGGATGTCGGCGGCCAGCATCTTCTGGCGGAGCGTGGGCCACGCGTCGCCGTCGCCCTCGTCGGTGGTGACGCCGAAGCGCACGTCGTGGTCCACGACGCGCACCAGCTCCCCGGACACGTCGTGCTCGGCCAGGGCGTCGAGCACCTGCTGGGCGAGCAGGACCGAGCTGGACTCGGTGGGGGAGGGCTTGAGGGTGCAGACCAGGGCCAGTGCGGAGAGAGACATGCCGCACCGGTGCCCACGGCCCGCGCTCCTCACGCCCCGGGCGGGCAGGAACGCGTGGCAGGCTCAGGGAGCGGCGGCCCGCAGTTTCTCCAGCAGCGGCCCGGCGGCCTCTTCCAGGAAGCGGTCCTGGCCCTCGTCGCCGACCTGCACCACGCAGACGTCGGTGAAGCCGGCCTCCCAGAAGGCGCTGACCCCCTCGACGATCTTATCCAGGTCCGGGCCGCACGGGATCGACTCCGCCACGTCGTCCGGTGTGACGAACTGGCTGGCCGCGGAGAAACCGGCCGTCGTGGGGAGGTCGGCGTTGACGTTCCAGCCGCCGCCGAACCAGCGGAACTGGCTGTGCGCCCGCGCGATCGCCGCCTGCTCGTCGGGGTCCCAGCAGATCGGCACCTGGCCGATCGCGCGGGCGCCCTCTCCGATCTTGGTTGCGCCCTCGACGCTATTCCACGACTCCACCAGCTCGGCCTTGGGCTCGACCCCGATGAGGTCGTCGGCCAGTGGCGCGAACCGCTCGATCCCCTTGTCGCCCGCGACCGCCAGCCCGATCCGGATGGGGTCCTCGGGCAGGTCCCACAGGCGGGCTGCGTCGACCGCGAACTGCTCGCCGCGGTAGGTCACCAGCTCGCCCTCGAAGAGCGCGCGGATGATCTCCACCGCCTCGACCAGCATCTCCTGCCGGGTCTCGACGGCCGGCCAGCCCTCGCCGACCGTGTGCTCGTTGAGGTTCTCCCCGCTGCCCAGCCCGAGGGTGAAGCGGCCCTCGGACAGCAGCCCGACGGTCGCGGCCTTCTGGGCCACCACGGCCGGGTGATAGCGGATCGTCGGGCAGGTCACGTAGGTCATGAGCTCGACCTGCTCGGTCGCGTGGGCCACGGCGCCCAGCACGCTCCAGGCGTACGGCGCGTGGCCCTGCTCGGTCAGCCACGGGGAGTAGTGGTCGCTGGAGACCTCGAACTCGAAGCCTGCGCGCTCGGCCGCGACGGCGTACCGCACCAGGTCGCGCGGCGCGGACTGCTCGGTCATCAGGGTGTAGCCGAAGCGGGTCACGACCCGAGCACCTCCGCGGCGTCGATGGCACCGTGCTCGTCCTCGATGGCCGAGGCCAGGGTGGTCACCTCGCCGTCGTCGAGGCTGACGCCCACCTCGCCGAGCCCCCTGCGGAGCTCCTCCTCGACGGTCCCCTCAGTGGCACCGTCCTGCCACGAGGTCACGCGGTCGACGACGGCCTGGACTGCTTCGAGCTCTTCGCTGCTGTGTGCGGACATGCGCGTGCGGTACCCCGGCTCCCGGCCCTGTCACAGCCCGCCGCCGCGACGCTCACCACCCCGGCTCGGGCCGCCATCCCGGCTCCGGGTCCTCGCCGACGCGGCCGTCCACCGCCTCCCGCAGCAGGTCCGCCTGGCCCGTGTGCCGGCCGTACTCCTCCAGCAGGTCGAACAGGACCCGGCGCGCGCTGACCGGCTCGCCCACCACCTCGGCCAGGTGCGCCTGCCGGTCCGGTCCGCCCTCGGCCAGGAACGCCGCGGTGGCGGTGCGCGACCGGGCCACGGCGCCGTCGTAGAGCCGGTAGAGCGCCTCCGGCGGGTCCGACGCCGCGGAGGTGAGCTCCCAGTCGTCGTCGGTGTCCCAGCCGTGGTCGTCCCACACCGCGGGCAGCGGCGCGCCGCTGAGCTTGCGGGCGCTGGCGTGGTCCTCCTGGACCGCCAGGTGCTTGAGCAGCCCGCCGAGGGTGAGGCGGGAGCTGCCGAGCCGGCGGTCGAGCTCCTCGGCGGACAGGCCGTCGGCCTTCCACCTGAAGCTCCAGCGCAGCCGGTCGAGCGAGCCGAGCAGGTGCTCGACCTCCGAGCCCGAGCGCGGCGGCTCCCACGGCGTCGCGCTCACCGGGGCGCGTCCTCGCCGACCAGCCCGTCGATGGACTCACGGATGAGGTCGGCGTGGCCGGTGTGCCGCGCGTACTCCTCCACCATGTCGACCACCACGCGGCGCAGGTTGGGCAGCTCGTCCCACTCGCAGTACTTCGCGAGCTGGTCCAGCGAGGCCCGGCCGACCACCTCCCGCGAGCGGACGACCGAGGCCCGCCAGAGCTCTTCGAGCTCGGCGGGGGAGTCGGCGGCGGCCGAGGTCCAGGGGAACTCGGGCTCTGCGTCCCAGTCGACCGAGGCCCACGGCTCGGGCATCGTGGCCTCGAACTGCAGCGTGAAGTGGTGGTCCTCGACCAGGGCCATGTGCTTGACCAAGCCGGCCAGGGTCAGCGTCGAGGGTCCGAGGGTGCGCTGCATCTCCTCGGCCGAGAGGCCCAAACACTTCCAGGCGAACGTCCTCCGGTTCCGGTCGAGCGCGCCGAGCAGGGTCTGGGTCTCGTCGCCGGCGGTGGGCAGGGCGACCTGGGTGTCGTCGTATGCGGTCATGACCACGACGGTAGGAACGGTTCCGGACGTTCCGCTTCCGGTACGTCGGATACGGTGCCGACATGCCTGACCTGCTGGAGCTGGAGGACGCCAGCCCCACCGCCCGAGCCCTGCTGGCCCTCGAGCTGCTGCAGGGCAGCCCCGGGATCACCGCCGAGCGGCTCGGTGAGCGGCTCGGGGTCTCGGAGCGGGCCGCGCGGCGCTACGTCGCGATCCTGCGCGAGGCGGGCGTGCCGGTGGAGTCGGTGCGCGGGCCCTACGGCGGCTACCGCGTCGGCCGCGGGCTGCGCATCCCGCCGCTGATGTTCACCGCCACCGAGGCGCTGGGCCTGGCCATGGCGGTGCTCGAGTCCCGCGGCGACATGCAGGGGGACGACCCGGTCGGCACGGCGGTGAGCAAGATCGTGCGGGTGCTGCCCGAGGGGGTGGCCGGCCCGCTGGACGCGCTGCGGGTGGTGCGCGCCCGGCGCACGGACCCCGACCCTCCGCACCCCGAGACCACCGCGACCCTGGGCCGCGCCAGCGCCGAGCGCCGCCGGGTCCGGATCGGCTACGCGCTCGGGCCGCACCGCGAGCGCGTCCTGCAGGTCGACCCGTGGGCGCTGGTGGTGCGCCACGGGCGGTGGTACGTGCTCGGCTGGTCGTACGCCGCCGACGCGCGCCGGGTCTACCGGATCGACCGGGTCACCTCGGTCGAGCTCCTCGACGAGCGGTTCACGCCCCCGGAGGACCTCGACCCGCTGCGGGCGCTCGAGGAGCAGCTCTCCCAGGGCTGGCCGCACGTGGTCGAGGTCGAGATCGACGCTCCGCTGGAGGAGGTGCGCCGCTGGCTCTCGCGCAGCCTGGGACGCACCGAGGCCCTCGACGACGGGCGCACCAGGCTCACCGGCAGCACGGAGAACCTGCACTGGTACGCCACCGAGATCGCGGAGTTCCTCGCGCCCTACCGCGTGGTCGGCGGACCGGAGCTCCGCCGCGCGGTCCGCGACGTGGGCGAGCGGATGCTGGCCGGGCTGGACTGAGCTCAGCTGCGCCGGACGACGAGCTCGTTGCCCTCCGGGTCCGCCAGCTCGACCGCGGCGTCCGTCGTCGTGAGCCGAGCGGCGCCGAGGCCGACCAGCCGGTCGGCCTCGGGCTCGGGTTCGTCGGCCACCAGGTCGAAGCGCTGACGGTTCCGGCCGACCTTCGGCTCGTCCGGGCTCGCGCCACCCCAGGACAGGCGCGTCCCGCCCCGGGGCGACCGGATCGACGTCTCGTCGTCCTGGTCCCAGTCCAGCGGCCAGTCCAGCGCCGCCGCCCAGAACACGCCGACCGCCCGACCGCCGTCGCACGCCACCTCAGCGAGGTGACCGCAGCCGGCCAAGAAGCGGTTGCCCGGCTCGATGACGCAGAGCAGGTTGCCCTCGGGGTCGCCGAGCACGACGTGCCCCTCCTCGGGCAGCTGCCCCACGTCGACGTGCCGGCCGCCCAGCCCGAGCGCCCGGTCGACGGTGCGCTGCTGGTCCTCGGGGCTGGTGCTGGTCAGGTGCAGGTGCAGCGCCCTGCCGGACGGCTCGGTCGGGCCAGCCACGAAGCGCAGCCCCAGCTGGGTGTCGTCGCCCGGCAGCAGGACCCCCTGCGCCTCCTCGACGACCTCCCGGCCGAGCAGGCCGGCCCAGAACGCGGCGGGCACGGCCGGGTCGCGGGCGTCGAAGGAGAGGGCCTCGAGGCGCACGGGCATGTTGCTGACGCTAGACGCGCGCCAGGAAGTCCAGCACCCGCTTTTGCAGCAGGGCCGCCGCCTCCGCGTCGTACGACGGCAGCGAGGAGTCCTCGAACAGGTGCCCGTCGCCGGGGTAGGTGAACAGCTCCGCGTCGGGCACGGTCGCGACGAGCTCGCGGGCGGCGTCGATGTCGCCCTCGAGGGCGAAGAACTCGTCGGCGTCCATGCCGTGGACCTGGACCGGCACGCCCTCGGGCCAGGGCCCGAACGCCCACTCGCCGGTGACCGGCACGCAGGCCTCCATCAGGATCGCGCCCGCGGCTCCTGGCCGGGTCTGCGCCAGCCGCTGGGCCTGCATGACGCCCGAGGAGATGCCGGCGTAGACGATCCCATCGGGCAGCGCCGCAGCGGCCTCGTCGGCGAGCTGCCCGAGGTCGGGCGCGTCCTCGCCCTGGGAGAAGGCCGCACCCTCCTGGATGGTCTCGAAGGTGCGCCCGCCGTACAGGTCGGGCGTGTGGACGGTGTGGCCGGCCGCGCGGAGCTCGTCGGCGAGCGCGACGACGCCGGGGGTCAGGCCCTGGATGTGGTGGAAGAGGAGTACGTCAGCCATGGCACCGACGGTAGGTGAGGTTCCGGACGATCCGCGTCCGGGTACGGTCGGATCCATGGCCGCCCGCACCCTCCCGCCCTTCCGCGCCGACCACGTCGGGAGCCTGCTGCGGCCGCCGGAGCTCCTCGACGCGCGGGCGCGGCACCGCGCCGGCGAGCTCGACGCCGACGGGCTGCGGGAGGTCGAGGACGCCGCCATCCGCGACGTGGTCGCCCTGCAGCGCGACGCGGGGCTGCGCACGGCGACCGACGGCGAGTTCCGGCGCACGTCGTGGCACATGGACTTCATCTACCAGCTCGACGGCGTCGACTCGACCGACGAGAAGCTGGCCGTGCACTTCCACAACAAGGGCGGCGACCTGGACTTCGAGTCGGCGGCGCTGAGCGTGCACGACCGCGTGCGCCTGGGCCACACGATCTTCGGCGACGCCTTCGCGTTCCTGCAGGGCGTCGCGACCTCCGACCAGGTCCCGAAGCTGACGATCCCCTCACCCAACATGGTCCACTACCGCGGCGGCCGCGCGGCGATCGACGCGTCGGTCTACCCCGACCTCGAGCCGTTCTGGGCCGACCTCACCGCGGCGTACGCCGAGCAGGTCCGCCGGCTGGCCGAGCTCGGCTGCACCTACCTGCAGCTCGACGACACCAGCCTGGCCTACCTCAACGACCCGGAGCAGCGCGCCCTGGTCGCTTCGCAGGGCGGCGACCCCGACCACCTGCACGAGCAGTACGTCGCCAACGTCAACGCCGCGATCGCGGGTCGCCCAGACTCGATGCGGGTGACGACCCACATGTGCCGCGGCAACTTCCGCAGCTCCTGGGCGGCCGAGGGCGGCTACGACTTCGTGGCCGAGGTCCTGTTCAGCCAGCTCGACGTCGACGGCTTCTTCCTCGAGTACGACGACGAGCGGTCCGGCGGGTTCGAGCCGCTGCGGTTCGTGCCCGAGGGCAAGCAGGTCGTCCTCGGCCTGGTCACCACCAAGTCGGGCGAGCTGGAGGACAAGGACGACCTGAAGCGCCGCATCGACGAGGCGGCGAAGTTCGTCCCGCTCGAGCAGCTCTGCCTCTCGCCGCAGTGCGGCTTCTCCTCGACCGTGGAGGGCAACGAGCTGTCGGTGGAGCAGGAGCGGGCCAAGCTGCGGCTGGTGGTGGAGACGGCCGAGGAGGTCTGGGGCTGAGCCCGGTCCTGGTGGCGCCGCCGTCTACGGTGCAGCCGTGGACCAGAACCAGTACGCCGCCGGGTGGGGAACGCTCATGCTCATCAACGCGGGCCTGGCCCAGGGCAAGGGCCGCAGCGGCCTCGCGTGGTTCCTCGTCTCCCTGCTGCTCGGCCCCATCGCCACGCTGCTCATCGTCCTCCTGCCCAGCCTGACCAGCCCGCGCGCCCGCTGAGGCCGCGGGCTCAGGCGGGCGCCGGGCTGGAGAAGGCCTTCCGGTAGGCGCTGGGCGTGACCCCGGCCCGGCGCACGAAGTGCAGGCGGAGGTTGGCTGCGGTCCCGAGGCCGCACTGCGCGGCGATGTCCTCGACGGACAGCTCCGTGGTCTCCAGGAGCTGCTGGGCCCGGCGGACCCGCTCGGAGGTGAGCCACTGGAGCGGCGGCATGCCCAGCTCGGCGGTGAAGCGGCGGGTCAGGGTCCGCGTGGTGGTGCCCGCCTCCCGGGCCAGCAGGCCGAGCGTGAGCGCGCGGTCCAGGCGGGCCCTGGCCCAGTCGAGCAGGGGAGCGAGGGCGGTGCTCGAGACGTCCGGGAGCGGCGTGGCGACGTACTGCGCCTGGCCGCCCTGCCGGTGCGGCGGGACGACCAGCCGGCGCGCCACCTCGGCCGCCACCGCGGTCCCGTGGTCGTGCCGCAGCAGCTCCAGGCAGAGGTCCAGACCGGCCGCGGTCCCTGCTGACGTCGCCACGGGGCCGTCCACGACGTAGAGCACGCGAGGGTCGACCTCCACCGCGGGGAAGCGCTCGGCCAGGACGGCGGTGTACATCCAGTGCGTGGTCGCGCGGCGGCCGTCCAGGAGGCCGGCCGTGGCCAGCACGAACGCCCCGGTGCAGACCGACGCGATCCGCGCTCCGCGGGCGGACGCCTCCTGCAGCGCGTCGACGAGCTCGGGCGGCACCTCGGCGTCGGGCGAGCGCAGCGCCGGGACCACGACGGTCAGGGCCGACCTCACCGCCTCGAGGCCGGCGCCCGTCGCGATGGTCAGCTCGGCCCCCTGGGTGCGCACCGGCGCGGAGCCGATGCTGCACACCTGCACGGCGTACGGCCGGGGGAGCAGGTCCGGTCGCGGCATCCCGAAGACCTCTCCCGCGACGCCGATCTCGAACAGCGGCATCCCGTCGAGGACGGGCACGGCCACGCGGTGCGGTTCCACCCCGCGACCCTACTGTCCCGATCCTGACGTCGTGTGGCGATCAGGCCGCTGTCGTGGCGGTCGTGCCCGGCGCAGGCTCGGAGGATGAGCCTGACCCTGACCTCGCGAGCCGCGTCCCCGAGCCGGACGGACGGCGGCCTGGGGGTCGTGCGCGGCACGGCGTTGTTCGTGGCCACGATCGTCGGGCCCGGCATCCTGACCCTGCCCGCCCTCGCCGCCGCGCAGGCCGGCCCGGTGTCCCTCGTCGCCCTGGCGGCGCTGCTCGCCCTGTCCGCCCCTGTCGCCTTCACCTTCGCGGCGCTCCACGCCGCCGTGCCCGGCGCCGACGGCATCGCGGGGTACGCCGCCGCGGCGTTCGGCCCGCTCGTCGGGCGGCTCGTCGCGGCCTGGTTCCGCTACGGCGTGCCCGTCGGGATCCCGGCCCTGGGCCTGATCGGCGGGGAGTACGTCGCCGAGGCCACGGGCACGGGCCGGACCACGGCGGTCGCCGTGGCTACGGTCATCTGCACCGTCGCGCTGGTCTCGGCGGTCCGGCAGCACGCCGGAGGCGGCGTCCTGACCCTGGTCCTGTCCGCGCTGCTGGTCGTCCTGGTGCTCGGCACGGCGGTCCTCGCCCTCCCGCACGGGCGGACCGGGAGCTTCACCCCCTTCGCACCCCACGGCGCCCTCGCTGCCGCCTCGTCCGCGCTCCTGCTCACCTGGGTGCTGACCGGGTGGGAGGCGGTCACCAACTTCACCGGCGTCCTCCGCGATCCCCGGCGGACGCTGCCGCGGGTGACGGCGGCGACCCTGGTCGTCGTGGCCCTGCTCTACGCCGCCGTCGCGGTCCCTCAGCTGGCCGTCCTCGGACCCGGGGCGGCGGGGAGCGAGGCGCCGGTCGCGGCCATGCTCCGGATCGCCGTCGGCCCGGCCGGCGCCGTCCTCGCGGCGCTCGTCGCGGTCGTCGTCGCCACCGGCAACACCGTCGCCTGGGTCGGGAGCCTGGCCGAGCAGGGCTCGAGGACCCGGGACACGCGGGCCACGGCGCTGGCGGTCCCGGCCCTCATCATGGTCGCCGCCCTCGGGGCGGCGGCCACCACGTCCCTCGGCACCGGACACCTGATCGCCGTGTGCGCGGGGTCGCAGGTGCCGGTGTACCTCGTCGGCCTGTCCGCCGGGGTCAAGCTCCTGCCAGCCCGCAGCCGGTCCTGGTGGCTGGCGGTCCTCGCCTCCGCCGCGGTCTCGACGTTGCTCGTCGCCGCCGGGGCCTACCTGCTGGCCCCCGCCGCCATCGCGGCCTGCGTCGTCGCTGCGCACCTCGGCCGGCGTCTGCGCTGGTGAGAGGCCCGGTCCGCTCGGGGCGAGGCCTGAGCCGACCAGGTGGTCGGACGGCTCAGCACCTAGGACGAGGTGGCCGAGCCGAGCAGCGCTCGGGTCAGCGTCGCCGAGTCCGCCTGCAGCTCCGCGGTGGCGGCCGCGAGGTCGTCGTCGCCGCACTCGCGATCCTCCATCGCGGCGTGGAGCACCGCCCGGCGGACGAGCTCCTTGGCGTAGGACGCCGTGGTCCCGGCCGAGTCGCGGGCGGCCGCAGCCACCGCGTCCGCCGAGAAGCCCACCCGGGAGCCGTACAGACCGATCAGCGCGCGCCGGGCGGGCTCGTCCGGCAGGGGGATCTCGACGGCGAGGTCGACGCGACCGGGCCGCTGGGCGAGGGCCTTCTCCAGGGCCTCGGCGCGGTTGGTGGTCAGGAGGAAGACCACGTCGGCGTCCTGGTCCAGCCCGTCCATGGCGTCGAGGAGCGTGAAGAGGAGCGGCGAGGGACCGCCACCGAACTGGTGGTCGCGGTCCTCGGCGATGAGGTCGCAGTCCTCGATGACGACGACGGCCGGCTGGTGGGCCCGGGCGATCTGCGCGGCCGCGGCCACGTGGACCATCTGCGTCCCGCTCAACAGCACCACCGTCGCCTCCGGTGCGGCACCCACGAGGTGACGGACCGTGTGGGTCTTGCCCGTGCCCGGTGGCCCGTAGAGGAGGATGCCGCGCTTCAGGTGCTGTCCCTGCTCGCGCAGGCGGTCGCGGTGCTCGGCCAGCCGGACCACGTGGGCGTGCACCTGCTGCAGCGTGCCGTCGGGCAGCACGACCTGGTCGGCGGGGACGACGGGCCGGTGGTGGAAGGTCAGGTCCGACATGGAGCGCTCGTAGGGGTTGCCGCTGAAGATGATCACCTGGCGCCGCAGCACGCTCTGCCGCATCGACTCCTCGCGGAGCTCGGAGAGGAACGCGGCGGCCGCGTCCGCTTCCGTGGCGAGCACCTCGAGACGCGACTCCGAGCCGTACTGCGGGTTGCCCACCCGCTGCAGCACGGCCAGCGGGAAGCCACCGTGGCGGAAGAGGTGCAGACCGAACGCGACCGTGGCCCTCTCGGAGTCGGGACCGGTCGCCACGTTGAGGCGGTCGACCTGCCCGCTGCGGAACCGACCCCACTCGGCGTTGGCCATCAGGTCGCCCAGCGAGCTGTGGTGCCGCTGGTCGCCACCGCCCACACCGACCAGGGAGGCGTCCGGGTCGCGCGCGGTGATCGAGGCCAGCGCGATGTCGGTGTCGGCCCAGCGGTGGGCCGAGACCGTCTCCACCACCACGGGCAGCTCGTCGGCCGCGCCGCCCAGGTGTGCGTCCAGCACCGGCATGAGGTCGTGGCCGCGCCGGACGGCCGTCTCGTCCTGGAGCAGCTGCTTGACCAGCCGCGTCAACGCTCCGCGCAGCTCGTCGTCCTGCTCCTCCGAGGTCGCCACGACCGCGAATCTAGTCGACCTCGGCGGGACCCTCCGCGTCCCACCAGCGCAGCACCCGCAGCGCCCGCAGGGTGTTCCACCGGCTGGGTCCGCCCTGCTCCTCGAACGTGAAGTGCACCTCGCCGCCGTGCACGCGGTCCATCCGCCACCGCCCGTCGTCGCCGGCCTTGCCCCGCACCACCTCGACGGCCTGGGCCAGCCGAGGATCCGGCCGGTCACCCACGGCGCGGAAGTGGTCGAGCCCCCGGAGCACGTCGTAGTGCCACTGGGCCGGCCATGCGAGCTCGAGCCAGGAGTCGCGGACGACCTCCCCGGTGCGCCTGCTGCGGAACAGGTACCGCTGGAGGAGGTACTCCTCGCCCCGCTGCCGGGCCTCGGAGACCGGCACGCTGCCGCCCGCGCGCTCGTACTCCAGCAGACCCTCGAGCACGCAGATGGTGGAGTCGAAGGAGGAGACGGTCGCGCCCTGCTCGGTCTCGCAGTTCCAGCCGCCGTCCGGGAGCTGCTCGGTCAGCAGTCCCGAGCACAGCGCGTCGACGGACGCGCCGAAGTACGCGCCGGTCGCTAGGGTGCGGCCGTTGATGCACGCCTCCACCTCGCCGTCGAAGAACGCCTGCCCGTCGTGCTCCCAGCGGCAGTTCTCCGCCACTAGCGCCGTGGTCTCGCGGGCGGACGCGCTGGCCGGGTCGAGGCCGAGCTCGCGCAGCGTGGCCAGGGTGGGCAGGGTGGAGGTCCAGGGCTGGCCCTCGCTGAGGTCGGGAGGGTTGCCCGCCCGCCACTGGTCCGCGACCCACCGGGGGAAGCAGGCACCGCCCGCCCACTGCCCGTCGGGGTCGCGCAGCGCCAGCAGCCTGGCGCCCCAGCCCTCGGTCTCGACGCGCGCCCGCTCGGTCGCCACCTGCTCCTCCGAGGCGTCACCGAGGTCGCGGAGCACCTGCCACCGGATCGCGGGGTCGCCCTCCATGAGCCAGTCGAGTCGGTCCATGACCGGGAACCTACGACGGGTTCCGGTCGATCCGCGTCCGCTTCACCTGCCGGTGGTGGAGCGCCTCAGGACCGAGCCGAGAGCAGCGCGGCGGCGAGGCCCTCGGGGTTCGAGAGGGCCACCAGGTGCCCGCCGTCGACGACGGTCGGCTCGAGGCCCAGCCGGTCGCGCAGGTAGGCGCGCTGCAGGGGCTCGGGGAAGAGCCGGTCGTGCCTGCCGGTGATCGCCGAGGTGGGCACGTCGGGCCAGGCGGCCAGCGGCCAGGGCTCGCCGCAGGGCTTCTCCGCCTGCTGCGGCTCGCCCCGGGCGTAGACGGCCTCGGTCACCTCCGGCGGCACGTCGTGGAAGAACAGCTCGCCCTCGTCCCAGCCCGCGTCGGGGTCGCGACCGTCCCGCACGGCGTACGCGCGGGCCGCCTCCTGCTGCCCGACGGCGCCCCACCAGTCGTTGAACGTCTCGCCGGGCAGCGGCACCATCGCGTTGAGCAGCACCAGCCCGCGCGCGTCGAGGCGCGAGGCGGCCAGCGGCGCCGAGAAGCCGCCGAGCGACTGGGCCACCAGCGTGACGTCGGTGGCGCCGTCCGCGGCGGCGACGACCGCGTCGGCGTACGCCGCCAGCCCGGCCTCCGGGTCACCGGCCGGCAGGTCGACGCAGACCGTGTCGGGGCCGAGCAGGGGAGCCAGGAGGTGCCAGTAGTGGCCGTCGCCGCCGGCACCGGGCACGAGCACGAAGGTCATGCCGGGTCAGACGTCGCCGGACCGGCGGACTCATCGCTCAGGAGGAGACGAGGTCGTCCCACTCCACCCGGGCCAGCCGCTGGCGGTACTCGCCGACCAGCCCCGGCCAGTTGGTGGTGATCCTGCCGGCGTCCTTGTACCAGTTGTCGCAGCCGGCCCAGACGCTGTCGCCCAGCCGGTCCTGCATCTCGCGGTCCCACGCCTCCGCGACCTCGAGGCGCACCTCGAACGTGCGGCGGTCGGTGTCGGCGATCCGGCGCACCACCTGCGCGATCCACCCGGCCTGGGCCTCCATCATCCCGATGATGGAGCTGCCGCCCAGGTTGGTGTTGGGTCCGTAGACGCAGAACAGGTTGGGGAAGTCGGGCACCCCGATGCCGAGGTAGGCCGTCGCGCCGTCGCGCCAGACCTCGTGCAGCTCCACGCCCCGGCGGCCGGTGACCCGCACCGTCCTGAGGAAGTCGGTCGCGGAGAAGCCGGTGCCCCAGATGAGGACGTCGGCCTCGTGCCGGGTGCCGTCGGCGGTGACCACGCCGGTCGGCTCGACGGCGGTGACCCGCTGCGTCACCACCTCCACGTGGTCGCGGGCCAGGGCGGGGTACCAGTCGTTGCTGAACAGGATCCGCTTGCAGCCGATGGGGTAGTCGGGCACCAGCCTGGCCCGGAGCGCGGCGTCCTTGACCTGCAGCCGCAGGTGCCCCTTCCAGACCTGGCGCATGGTGGCCATGAACGGCTTGGCGATCATCGAGTCCCCGCCGAACGCGCGGTTCAGGACCTCGGTGAGGTGGAAGGTCGCTCCGCGCTCGCCTCGCATGGCGGCCGGCACCCGGTCGAAGAGCCGGTGGTGGAAGGGGCGGTAGGTCGTGTCGGGCTTGGGGACGACGTACGGCGCCGAGCGCTGGAAGACCGTGAGCCGACCCACCTTGTCGACGATGGCGGGCACGAACTGGATCGCGCTGGCGCCCGTCCCGACCACCGCGACCCGGGTGCCCTCGAGCGGCACGTCGTGGCGCCACCGCGCGGAGTGGAACGCCGGGCCGGCGAAGGACCCCAGGCCCGGCAGGTCGGGCACTACCGGGTCGGAGAGCTGGCCGACGGCGGAGATGACGACGTCCGCGTCGTACCTCGTGCCGTCGGTGGTCACCACCCGCCAGGTGGCCTGCTCGTCGTCGTAGGTGGCGGAGGCGACCTCCTGGCCGGTGCGGACCAGGTCGAGCAGGCCGGCGTCACCGGCCGTGCGCTCGAGGTAGGCGAGGATCTCGGCCTGCCCGGAGTAGCGGTGGCTCCACGTCGGGTTCAGCGCCCAGGACCAGGAGTAGAGCGGCGAGGGCACGTCGCACGCCGCCCCCGGGTAGGTGTTGTCGCGCCAGACCCCGCCCACCGCGCCGGCCCGCTCCAGGATGGTGATGTCCTCGATGCCCTGCTGACGCAGCGCTCGCGCG
>CAZEPK010000021.1:0-24673 GCA_964514085.1 uncultured Nocardioides sp. | reverse complement strand
AGCGTCGGGGGTGATGACCGTGCTGCTCCAGCGGCAGCGGTCCTCGGCGTCGTCGGCCTTGGTGGGGTCGCGCCAGATCTCGTAGAGCCCCGCCATGGCCAGCGTGCCGCCGTCCTGGGGGCGGATGAAGAAGGGCTGCTTCTTCGGCTTGCCCGCCTTCGTCAGCTCCTCGGTGGGGTACCACTCGTAGTAGCCGTCGGCGGGCAGCAGGCAGCGTCGCGCGGCCAGGGCCCGCTTGTAGGCCGGCTTCTCGGCCACCGTCTCCATCCGCGCGTTGATCATGCGGCTGCCGATCTTGACGTCCTTGGCCCACGACGGCACCAGTCCCCACCGGAGCACGCGCAGCTGCCGCTGCGGCGGCTCGTCGGAGTCCTTGGCGGGCGGGCGCTCGACGACGGCGTACACCTCCTTGGTGGGGGCCACGTTGTAGTCGGGCGCGAGCGGCTGCGGCACCCGGTCGTCGACCACCTCGAACTCCTCGATGAGGTCCTCGGGGCGCCGGCTGGAGGCGTAGCGACCGCACATGGCCCCAACTCTAGGACCGCGCCGGCCTCAGCGGCCGAGCTCGCGGAGCAGCCAGTCCGCCACCTCCGGGCTGCCGTTGACCGGCTCGGTCCAGACGGTGGCGGGGAGGTCGTGCACCATCCGGCTCAGGAGCCCGGTGCGCGCCTCGAGGTCGTGGTCGGGCCCGAGCAGCACCCCCACCCTCCGCACGCCCAGGCGTCCGACCGCCAGCGCCGCGGCGAAGGCGGCCTGCGACATCGCGCCGGCCAGGGTGAGGCGGCGCGCGTGGTCCACCGGGTGCAGCGGGCTCGGCAGCTCGACCACCACGACGGTCAGCGGCAGCGGCCGGCCGGCCGCCAGGGCGGTGCCCAGAGAGGTGCGCAGCGCGGTGCGCAGGTGGCCGAGCGGCGACAGGCCGGTCAGCGGGTCGACCTGGTCGGAGGCGGACCAGACCCCGGGCGTCCCTCCACCCATCGGTTCTCCCCCTGGTCCGCCACCGACTCGTCGGCCGGTGCACCAGGGGAACGGCGCACGGGGACTTGCCTTACGCCGGCGCACCCCTCGGTCCCGACTGGTCCAGACCGGCGCGTGCTGCAAACCGGTCTCCGCCGTTGTAGTCCCATGACGGCCAGGACGGGGGTGCTCGACGAGCGCGACGACGCCGCCCTGATCGCCGCGGTCCGCGAGGGCGACACCGAGGCCTACGGCGTCCTGTTCGAGCGGCATGTCGAGGCCGCCCGGCGGCTGGCCCGCTCCCTCGCCCGCGACGGCGACGCCGACGACCTGGTGTCCGAGGCGTTCGCCAAGGTGCTGCCCGTGCTGGCCCGCGGCGACGGTCCCGACGTGGCCTTCCGGCCCTACCTGCTCACCGCCGTACGCCGCCTCGACGTGGACCGGCACCGCTCGCTGGCCCGCACCCGGCCCACCGACGACGACGCCGTCCTCGACCGCCACCTGCCCCGGGTCGGCGACACCCCGGGCGACACCGCGGTCGCGGGCTTCGAGTCGGAGGCCGCGGCCCGGGCGTTCGCGTCGCTGCCGGAGCGGTGGCAGCTCGTGCTCTGGCACACCGAGGTCGAGGGGCAGCGGCCCGCGGAGGTCGGACCGCTGCTGGGGATCTCCGCCAACGCCGTCTCCCAGCTGGCCCACCGGGCCCGGGAGGGGCTGCGCCAGGCGTTCGTCTCGATGCACGTCCACGACACCGGCGACCCGCGGACGGCCTGCCAGGCCACCCGCGCCAACCTCGGCGCCTACATCCGTGCCGGGCTCTCCCGCCGCGAGGCGGCGCGGGTCTCCGCGCACCTGGAGTGCTGCCGCCCCTGCACCGCGATCTACCTGGAGCTGGTGGAGGTCGACGGCGACCTCCGCGGGCTGCTGGCCCCGCTCCTCCTCGGGGGCGCGGCCACCGGCTACCTCTCGCAGGTGCCGGTCTCGGCGGCGCCCTCGGTCCTGGCCTCGCTCGGCGGCCTCGTGCGGTCCGGCCCGGGCCGGGTGCTGGCCGGAGCGGCCGGCGCCGGGCTGCTCGTCACGGCCCTGGTCGTCGGTGGCACCGCCCTCCTTGGCGGGAGCCCGGAGCGCACCGGCGACCGCGACCCGGTGGCCCAGGTGCCGGCGCAGCTCCCCCCGCCGTCCAGCCTCCCGCCGGGCCGGCCGGCGAAGCCCAGCCCGTCGTCGGCGCCCTCGTCGGGCAGCACCGCGGGGCCCTCGACGCCGACCGGCAGCGAGTCGTCGGGCGAGCCGACGCCCGCGCCCTCGGGCGGGCCGTCGGGGCAGCCGTCCGGCCAGCCCACGCACGGTCCCACCCACGGCCCGACCGACGACCCCACGGCCGCTCCTACGGTCGGACCCACCGACGACCCGACCCCCGACCCCACCGCGGTCGACGTGCACGTCACGGCCACCCGGACCGGCATCGGCCCGGCGGCCGTCGTGGTGGTCACGGTGGGCGGGCTCGGCCCCGCGCGGACCGGCACGGTCACCGTCACCGCCGACCAGCTGGCCGTAGGCCTGGACCTCGACCCCCGCTGCGACCTGGTGGCCGTCCGCACCGCGACCTGCCGGATGGTGGGCGACGGCAGCCTGCAGATGCTCGCCGCGGGGCTGGCGCTGACCCCGACCACCCTGACGATCAGCGTGGCGCCCGGTCCCGGGCTGCACGACCCGGCCACGGGCGACAACACGGCGCAGCTCGTCCTGGGGTGACGCCCGGGCTCGGGCGAGCAGCGAGCGGTGCGAGCGGCAGCGAGCGGTGCGAGCGGAGCGAGCAGTCCGTCGTGGGTGCCGGACCGAGGCTCGCGGGGGTGTTGGACCCGTGTTTGACTGAGGCATGGCCATCAGCAGACTGTTCGCGCGTCCGATGCTCGCCTCCATGTTCGTCGTCGGGGGCCTGGACTCCTTCCGCAACGCCGACAAGAAGGCCGCGGCCGCGGAGCCGGTCACGGCCCGCCTGGCGCCCCTGCTCCAGCGTGCGGTGCCGCAGCTGCCCTCCGACCCGGCGACCCTGGTGCGCCTCAACGGCGCGGTCCAGGTGCTGGCCGGCCTGGGCCTGGCCACCGGTCGCGCGCCGCGGCTCTCGGCGACCCTGCTCGCCGCGACCCTGGTGCCGACGACCGCCGCCGGCCACCGCTTCTGGGAGCAGCAGGACCCCACGGCCCGCGCCGGGCAGCGGATCCACTTCCTCAAGAACGTCTCGATGTTCGGCGGCCTGGTGATCGCCGCCGGCGACACCGAGGGACAGCCGGGCGTCGTGTGGCGCACCCGGCGGGCCGCCAAGGACGCGCGCCGCGAGGCCAAGCACCTCGCGGCCGGCGCGCGGCGCGAGGCGCGGCTGGCCAAGGCGAAGGTCACCTGAGTTGGACTGGCCCGCTCCGCGGGCGACCGGGCCGGTCGAGGCCCGGGTCTCGCTACCCGGCAGCAAGTCGCTGACCAACCGCGCGCTGCTGCTCGCCGCCCTGGCCGACGGGCCCTCCGTCGTACGCCGAGCGCTCCGCTCGCGCGACACCGGCCTCATGGCCACGGCGCTCTCCGCGCTGGGGTCCACGGTGGACACCTCGGGCGAGGACTGGGTGGTGACCCCCGGCGCGTTCGACCGGGACGCCGCCGTCGACTGCGGCCTGGCGGGCACCGTCATGCGGTTCGTCCCGCCGGCCGCCGGGCTCTCGACCGGCACCGTGGCCTTCGACGGCGACCCGCACATGCGGACCCGCCCCATCGGCGAGGTCCTCACCGCGCTGCGCGGGCTGGGCGTCGAGGTCCTCGACCAGGGTGGCGTGCTGCCCTTCGAGATCCGCGGCACCGGCTCCGTGCGGGGCGGGCAGGTGGTCATCGACGCGTCCGCCTCGTCCCAGTTCGTCTCAGCCCTGCTGCTGGCCGGCGCGCGCTACGAGCAGGGCGTCGACGTGCGGCACGACGGCAAGCCCGTGCCCTCGCTGCCCCACATCGAGATGACCGTGGCCATGCTGCGCGAGCACGGCGTGCAGGTCGACGACTCCGACCCGAACCGGTGGGCCGTGGCCCCCGGCGTCGTGCAGCCCGTCGACCACCTGATCGAGCCGGACCTGTCCAACGCCGCGCCGTTCCTCGCCCTGGCCGCGGTGACCGCGGGCACCGTGACCATCCGCGACTGGCCCGACAAGACCACCCAGCCCGGCAACCTCCTGCCCGACCTGCTCGGCGCGATGGGGTGCGCGGTCTCGTGGGACCAGGACGCCGGCCTGACCGTGTCCGGCCCGGCCGGCGGGCTGGAGGGCCTCGACGTCGACCTGCACGACGCCGGCGAGCTCACCCCCGCGATCGCGGCGCTCTGCGCGCTGGCCACCGGCCCGAGCCACCTGCGCGGCATCGCGCACATCCGCGGCCACGAGACCGACCGGCTGGCCGCCCTGGCCACCGAGCTCGGCGGGCTGGGGGCCGACGTGGTCGAGCACCCCGACGGTCTGTCGTTCCGGCCGGCGGCGCTGCACGGGGGTGTCTTCCACACCTACGCCGACCACCGGATGGCCCACGCGGGCGTGATCGTCGGGGCGGCCGTCGACGGCGTGCTGGTCGAGGACGTCGGGACGACCAGCAAGACCTTCCCCGACTTCGCCGGCTTCTGGTCCGGCCTGTTCTGATGTCCGGGCTGCGCTGATGCCGACCGGCCGGTACTCCGACCAGGACGTCGAGCACTACGAGCGTCCCCGCCGCCGGACCCGGCCGCGCACCAAGGAGCGCCCGACCTACGAGGACGCCGCCGACGGCGTCGTGGTCACCGTCGACCGGGGCCGCTACACCCTGCTGGTCGAGGGCCGCGTGGTCACGGCCATGAAGGCTCGGCCGCTGGGCCGTCGGGGCGTGGTCGTGGGCGACCGGGTGCGGGTCGAGGGCGACGTGACGGGCGACGAGGGGTCGCTGGCCCGGATCGTCGAGGTCACCGAGCGGCTGACCACCCTGCGCCGCACCGCCGAGGACGACGACCCGGTCGAGCGCGTCATCGTGGCCAACGCCGACCAGCTCGTCGTGGTCACCGCGGTGGCCGACCCCGAGCCGCAGCCGCGCCTGATCGACCGGGCCCTGGTGGCGGCCTACGACGCGGGGATGTCGCCGCTGCTGTGCCTGACCAAGGCCGACCTGGCCTCGCCGGAGCCGCTGCTGGCCACCTACCGCTCCCTGGGCGTGCCCTGGGTGGTCACCCACCGCGCGGGCGACCTGTCGGCGCTGGAGGAACGGCTGGCCGGGCGCACCAGCGTCCTGTTGGGCTCCAGCGGCGTCGGGAAGTCGACGCTGGTCAACGCGCTGGTCCCCCACGCCGACCGCGAGGTGGGCGTGGTCAACGCGGTCACCGGGCGCGGGCGGCACACCTCGACCTCGGCCTACCTGCTGCCGCTGCCCGGCGACGACGGCGGCTGGATCATCGACACCCCCGGCATCCGGTCCTTCGGGCTCGCGCACGTCCGGCCCGAGGACCTCATCGAGGCCTTCCCCGACCTGGACGAGCTGGTCGAGGACTGCCCGCGCGGCTGCACCCACGGCACCGACGAGCCGGAGTGCGGGCTCGACGAGGCGATCGCCGACGGCCGGGCCGACCCCGACCGGGTCGCGTCGTTCCGGCGGCTGCTCGCCGCGCGGAGCGAGCCGGCGTACTAGCCGTAGACCGCCTGGGAGCCGGCGTCGCCGGTCATCGCCACCCAGACCAGGGTCAGGACGGCCCCGACGACGACCAGGCCGCTGAGCGCGTAGCGGGCCGACCCCTGGCGCGCGTGCTGCCACACCGCGACCGCCGTGACCACGAAGAAGCCGGTGGTGATCCAGCGCAGCACGCCGGCGAGCTCCTCGTGGTGCTCGATCTTGTCCTTCAGCTCGCCGCTGACCCGGGCGAAGCGGTCGCTCTCGAAGTAGTTGTCACCGCTGAAGTACGCCGCCCAGATCGACACGAAGGCCAGGGCCACCAGCACCATCGTGACCCACCGCAGCTGGTCGCGGCGCGAGCCCCACACGGCGTAGGCGATGGCCGACAGCGCGGCCAGCGGTCCGAAGACCACGGCGGCGTGCACGATGAGCGGGTGGACCGGCAACCCGTTGAACTCCCACATGCCTTGCTCACGTCCCTCCGCGGTGAATGGTTCAACGCACCCTAGTGTGGGATCCGTGGCGGAACGTGGACCTGACTACACCGACGACCTCCGCCTGGCCCACGTGCTGGCGGACGACGCGGACTCGCTCACCACCGCGCGCTTCAAGGCCCTCGACCTGCACGTGATGTCCAAGCCCGACCTGACCCCGGTGACCGACGCCGACGAGGCGGTCGAGGAGGCGATCCGGCGCACGCTCTCCCGGGTCCGCTCCCGCGACGCCGTGACCGGGGAGGAGCAGGGCTCGACCGGCCACAGCCAGCGGCGCTGGATCGTGGACCCGATCGACGGGACCAAGAACTTCGTCCGCGGCGTGCCGGTCTGGGCGACGCTCATCGCGCTGGCCGTCGACGACGAGGTGGTGCTCGGCGTCGTGTCGGCACCGCTGCTCCAGCGGCGCTGGTGGGCCTCCTCCGGCAACGGCGCCTGGACCGGGCGCTCGCTGCTCAAGGCCACCCAGTGCCACGTGTCCGACGTACGCCGCCTCGAGGACGCCTCGCTGTCGTACTCCTCCCTGCGCGGCTGGGACGACCGCGGCCAGGGCGACGACTTCGTGGGCCTGATGCGGCGGGTCTGGCGTTCTCGGGCCTATGGCGACTTCTGGTCCTACATGCTGCTGGCCGAGGGCGCCGTCGACATCGCCACCGAGCCCGAGCTCGCCGTCCACGACATGGCCGCGCTCGACATCGTCGTCCGCGAGGCCGGCGGCACCTTCACCTCGCTCTCGGGCGAGGACGGGCCCTGGGGCGGCAACGCGCTGGCCACCAACGGCCACCTGCACGACATGGCGCTCTCGTTCCTGGGCTCCATGGACGACGACGACCCCGACTCCCCCGTCGCCACCGGCCCCGGCTCGGTCTCCGAGCTCCGGCCCCGTGGGCCGCGGGCCGAGGACGAGGACCCCGACGCCTGAGTCTCCCCGTACGGTCCGGCCCTGTTCAGCGCCCGTCCGGCTCGCTACGGTCGAGGTCCCAACCGCTACGGGGAGGTCTCGATGAAGATCGTCGAAGTGCTCAGCTCCAAGCCCGAGGGTGGTGTCATCACCATCACCCCCGACGCCGGCGTGCGCGAGCTGCTCTCCAAGCTGGCCGAGCACAACGTCGGCGCGCTGATCGTCAGCTCCGACGGGCAGACCGTCGAGGGCATCGTCAGCGAGCGTGACGTGGTGCGCCACCTCCACCACGACGGCACCGTGGTCAACAACACCGTGGGCGCGATCATGACCGAGGTCGTCGAGACCACCGCGCCCGGCAGCACGCTGGACGAGCTCATGGAGGTCATGACCCGGCGCCGGATCCGGCACGTGCCCGTGGTCGAGGACGGCGTGCTGGTCGGCATCGTCTCGATCGGCGACGTGGTCAAGCACAAGATGAGCCAGCTGGAGTTCGAGCGCGACCAGCTCGACTCCTACGTGCACCAGACCTGAGCCGGCTGCTCGACGGGCGGCTGCGACGGTGGAGCGGTCAGCCAGCAACCTGATCGGCGCCTCGTCCACTCGCCCGGGTTGCCTGCTGACCGCCGCCTCGGCTCGCCACGCGTCAGCGGTCAGCCAGCAACCTCACGGGCACCTCAGCGAGCTCCACCCGGTTGCCTGCTGACCGCCGACCGGGCCCGGAACCGCCCTGCGATGCTGAGGCCATGACGCGTCCCCGCACCCTGGTCACCGGCGGCACCCGCGGGATCGGGGCCGCGATCGCCCACCGGCTGGCGCAGGCGGGGCACGACCTGGTGCTCGGCTACGCCCGCGACGACGCGTCCGCCGAGCTGGCCGAGGCCGCCGTGGAGGCGGCCGGCGGCGCCTGCACGCTGGTGCGCACCGACCTGCTGGCTCCTGACGGCGTCGAGGCGCTGTTCGACGCGGCGGGGGCGCTGACCGGCGTGGTCAACAACGCCGGTGCGACCTTCCACATCGGGCCGCTGGCCGAGACCCCGGTCGAGGTGATCAGGGCGACCGTCGACCTCAACCTGACCAGCGCGATCCTGGTGGCGCGGGCTGCCGTGCGCGCGCTCTCCACGTCGTACCGCGGGCAGGGCGGCGTGATCGTCAACATCAGCTCCGGGGCGGCGACCAAGGGCTCACCCGGTGAGTACGTGCAGTACGCCGCCGCCAAGGCCGGCGTCGACGCGCTCACCCTGGGCCTGGCCGAGGAGGTCGCCGACCAGGGCATCCGCGTGGTCGGCGTCGCGCCGGGCATGATCCGCACCTCGATCCACGCGGACGCCGGCGAGCCCGGCCGGCTCGAGCGGGTCGCCCCGCTCATCCCGCTGCAGCGGGCAGGCGAGCCCGAGGAGGTCGCCGACGCGGTGGCCTGGCTGATGAGCGACGAGGCGTCCTACGTCACCGGCACGACGCTGAGGGTCGCCGGCGGTCGCTAGCGGCACGGTCGTTACGTTGGGGTCATGGAGAAGCCAGAGATCGACTTCGTCGACCCCACTCCCCCGACCGACCTCGTCATCACCGACCTCACCGAGGGCGACGGCCCCGAGGCGACGTCCGGCCAGAACGTCGAGGTGCACTACGTCGGCGTGGCGCACTCGACCGGCGAGGAGTTCGACGCGTCCTACAACCGCGGCGAGCCGCTGACGTTCCGCCTCGGCGTGGGCCAGGTCATCCAGGGCTGGGACACCGGCGTGCAGGGCATGAAGGTCGGTGGCCGCCGCCAGCTCGTCATCCCGCCGCACCTCGGGTACGGCGACCGCGGGGCCGGTGGCGTCATCAAGCCCGGCGAGACGCTGGTCTTCGTGGTCGACCTGATCGGCGTCAGCTGAGCCGAGCCGACGCGCGCGGGGTCATCACCACTCGCGCTCGCCGCCCACGCGGGCGGACTTGGCGGCCACGCTGACGATGTCGCCGCGCTCGAGCTGGCGGCCACGGCGCGTCTCGACGTCGCCGTTGACCCGCACGATCCCGCCGGCCAGGACCGCCTTGGCCTCCCCGCCGGACTCGATGAGGTTCGCCAGCTTGAGGAACTGGCCGAGCTTGATCGAGTCGTCCTCCACCGGGACGTCGTTGTAGTCGGTCACGCCCCAATTCTCCCACCGGGGCGCACCGGTTGCCGAATCAGGACAGCGTGACGCTGACCGCGTGGATCACCACGCCGACGAGGCCGCCCACCACGGTCCCGTTGATCCGGATGAACTGCAGGTCCCGGCCGACGTGCAGCTCGATGCGCCGCGCGGCCTCGCGGCCGTCCCAGCGCTCGATCGTGTGGGTGATGACGGCGGTGAGCTCCGCGCCGTACCGCTCGACCACGAACACCGCCGCGTCCGCCGCCAGCCCGTCCAGCCGGGCCTGGAGGGCCGGGTCGGAGCTGAGCCGGCCCGAGAAGGTCTCCAGCTCGGTCATCATCCGCAGCCGGACCGCGCCCTGGGGGTCCTCCAGCGAGCCGGTGAGCGCCCGGCGGAGCGCGTCCCAGAGCGAGACGGCCGACCGGATCACGGCCGGGTTGTCGAGGATCCGCTCCTTGAGGGCCTCGGCCCGCGCCTGGGTGGCCGGGTCCTCCAGCAGGTCGGACGCCAGCTGGGCCAGCACCGAGTCGAGGGCCTCGCGCGCGCGGTGGTGCCGGTCGTCGCGGATGTCGCCGACCCAGCGGACCAGCTCGGTGTGGATGCGGCCGGTCACGGCCTCGTTCAGCCGCGGCGGCGCCCACCACGGCGCCCGCTCGCCGAGCACCTCCGCGACGGTGTCCGGGTGCTCGACCAGCCAGCCGTGCAGCTCCTCGAGGGCCAGGTCCACCAGGCCGTGGTGCAGGTCGTCGTGCAGCGCCTCGGTGAGGAGACCGCCGAGGAGCGGCGCGATCGGCTCCTCCCGGAAGCGCGGGGTCAGCGCGTCCCGCACCAGGGACTCGATGTGGTCGTCGCGGACCTTGGACAGCGCGATCGCCGCCACGTCGGCCACCTCGTCCACCACCCGCCGCGCGTTCTCGGGCGCCGAGAGCCACACCCCCATCCGCTGCGAGACGCCCGCCGCGCCGATCCGGTCGCGGATGATCGCCTCCTGCAGGAAGTTCTCGCCCACGAACTCCTCCAGGCCGCGGCCCAGGTCGTCCTTGCGCTTGGGGATGAGCGCGGTGTGCGGGATCGGCAGGCCGAGGGGGTGCTTGAACAGCGCGGTCACCGCGAACCAGTCCGCGATCGCACCAACCATCGAGGCCTCCGCCCCGGCGTTCACGAACCCGAGGAAGCCGGTGCGCTCCCGGGTCAGGAGGTAGACGACCGCCGCCACCACCAGCAGCCCCGTCGCCACGGTGCGCATCCGACGCAGGCCGGTCCGGCGGAGGGCGTCCGCGGCCGGGTCACCCGCCGTGAGGGGTCCGGGGGCGGTCGCGGTCTCGGACGCGGAGTGGGTCATCGACGCCGATTCTGGCGCACGGCTGGTGGCTGGGAGAATCCCGGCATGGCCCGCACCGTCCTGACCTTCGGCACGTTCGACGTGTTCCACGTCGGCCACCTCCGGGTCATCGAGCGCGCCGCGGCGCACGGGGACCGCCTCATCGTCGGGGTCTCCTCCGACGCCCTCAACCTGAGCAAGAAGGGCCGCGAGCCCGTCTTCAGCCAGGGCGAGCGCCTGGCCATCGTCGGCGCCCTCAAGCCCGTCGACGAGGTCTTCGTCGAGGAGAGCCTGGAGCTCAAGCGCCACTACATCGAGCAGTACGCCGCCGATGTGCTCGTGATGGGCGACGACTGGGAGGGCCGGTTCGACGAGTTCCGCGACGTGTGCGAGGTCGTCTACCTCCCGCGTACGCCGGCCATCTCCACCACCGCCCTGATCGAGAAGATCTCCGACCTGGCCTGAGGCCGGCGCGTCGTCCGGCCCTGCAGGATTCACCGGATCACCGGTGACTCCTGCACTTCTCCAGCGATGCTTCGGTGCAGAAGCGCAGCGGTCACCGGACAACCGGTGATTCCTGCAGCAGGCCCACCGCCGGATTGGCCTGCACAGAACGACCCGGATTGGCCGTTCTCGGGGGCCATTGCCGCCACCAGACTGGAGCCATGACCGCCGTTGCACCCCCCACCCAGCCCGCCGACCCGCAGGACGCGGTCGGCGGCCGGCTCGACGTGCCCCAGGGTGCGGCGCTGACCATCGGGGCCGTGCTCGGCACCGGCGTCATCTCGCTCCCCGCACTGGCCGTCGGTGCGGCCGGGCCCGCCTCGCTGCTGGCCTGGGCCGGCCTGCTCCTCCTCTCGGTGCCGCTGGCCAGCACCTTCGCGGCGCTCGGCGCTCGCTACCCGGACGGCGGCGGCGTCTCGACGTACGCCCGGCACGCCTTCGGGGCGCGGGCCGCGACCGTCGTGGGCTGGTGCTTCTTCTTCGCCATCCCGATCGGCGCGCCCACGGCGGCCGGCTTCGGCGCGGCGTACGTCGCCGACGCGGCGGGCGGCGGGCGCAGCACCCAGCTGCTGGCCACCGGCGGCATCATTGCGCTGGTCGCGGTCATGAACTGGTTCGGCCTGCGGGTCAGCGGGCGGGTGCAGCTGGTCATCGCCTTCGTGCTCGGCGGGCTCCTGCTCGCCGCCACCCTGGTCTCCATCCCCCACGCCGATCTCGGCAACTTCACGCCGTTCGCGCCGCACGGCTGGCTGGCGGTCGGCTCGGCCGCCGCGCTGCTGGTCTGGGCGTTCGCCGGCTGGGAGGCGGTCACCTCGCTGAGCGGGGAGTACCGCAACCCGGCCCGCGACATCGGCCGCGCCACCGGCATCGCCATCGCGGTCATCAGCGTGCTCTACCTCGGCATCGCCTTCGCGACCGTGGCGGTCCTCGGCGACCACCCGGGCAAGGCTCCGCTGTCGGACCTGCTGGTGATCGGCTTCGGCGAGTGGGCCCGCCCGGTCACCGCCGTCGTGGCGGTCCTGCTCTCGGTGGGCGCCATCAACGCCTACTTCGCCGGCGGCGCCCGGCTCGGCGCGGCCCTGGCCCGCGACGGCTCGCTGCCGACGTGGCTGGCCCGCGGCTCGAGCGCCGGCGAGGTCCCGCGCCGCTCCCTCGCGGTGGTGGCCCTGGGCGGGTTCACGTCGCTGCTGGTGATCACGCTCGGCCAGCTGTCGCTCAACGCCCCGCTTCTGATGACCACCGGAGCGTTCTCGCTGGTCTACGCGGTCGGGACCGCGGCCGCCCTCAAGCTGCTGCCCACGGGCACGTGGGTGCGCCGCGGCGCCGGCGTCGGCCTGGTGGCCACCCTCGGCCTGCTGGGGCTGACCGGGACCCACCTGCTGGGCCCGGCCCTCATCGGGGCGGGAGCGGTGGCCTGGACGGCGTGGCACGGACGGACGCGAGGGCCGTGCGCAGCTGCGCCAACCCCGGCCTGATCGACTGCGGGTCGGCGGCGCCGTAGCCCATCACGATCCCGCGCGGCGTCCCGCCGACGGCGTACGACGAG
Organism: uncultured Nocardioides sp.; assembly: GCA_964514085.1. GTDB lineage: Bacteria > Actinomycetota > Actinomycetes > Propionibacteriales > Nocardioidaceae > Nocardioides. The sequence goes on along the minus strand of CAZEPK010000021.1, from coordinate 12,180 downwards.
AGCGCCTCGACCGCGACGCCACGGTCGGCCGCCCGGCGGGCGACCTCGGTGTCGTCGACGGCCTGGTCGCGCAGCCGGGTGGTGACGTGCAGCCCGGCCTGGCAGGGCACCAGCTCGAGGTGCTCGGCCAGCGGCCCGTGCACCGCCTCGAGGACCAGCGCCCGCCGCTCGCCGTAGGCCGCCTTGGCCCGGCGCAGGTGGCGGGCGAACAGCCCGTCCTCGAGGAAGCGGGCCAGGGCCGCCTGCTCGGGCACGTCGACGTAGCCCACGCTGAGCTGGAGGGCCGCGCGCAGGGCGTCCTGGAGCGGCTCGGGCGCCACGAGGTAGCCGAACCGCAGGCCCGGCACGAGCGACTTGGAGAAGGTGCCGAGGTAGAGCACCCGTCCCGCGTCGTCCATCGAGTGCAGGGTCTCGAGCGGCCGCTCGGTGAACCGGAACTCGCTGTCGTAGTCGTCCTCGATGACCGCGCACCGGTGCCGGCCCGCGAAGTCCAGCAGCGCGCGGCGCCGGTCGAGGGAGAGCGGCGGACCGGTCGGGAACTGGTGCGAGGGCGTGGTGAACACCAGCTTGGCGGCCGCGGGCAGGTCCTCGACCACCAGCCCCTCCTCGTCGACCCGCACCGGGACCACCTCGGCGCCGTAGGAGGCGAACACGTCCCGCGCGAGCGGGTAGCCCGGCTCCTCGATCGCCACCACGTCGCCCGGCCCCACCAGCACGCGGGTGACCAGGTCGAGCGCCTGCTGGGTGCCGTAGGTGACCAGGACCTCGTCGGCGCCGGCGGTCACTCCGCGGGAGAGGGCCAGCTGGCGGGCGATGGCCTCGCGCAGCGGCAGGTGCCCCGCCGGGTCGGCGTAGACGCCCAGGTCGTGGGCGCCGACGCGCAGCTCCGCCGTGACCAGCCGGCGCCAGGTGTCGAAGGGGAAGAGCAGGGCGTCGGGGATGCCGACCCGGAAGTCGAACTCCGGCTTGGCGGTCGCGCCGCTCGTCTGGTGCGGACGCTGGTGCCAGCCGGGCCGCGGCGCCAGGTCGCTCCCGCGACCGGGGGTCCGCACCGGCCGGGCCGCGTCGGCCACGAAGGTCCCGGCCCCGACCCGCGCGGTCAGGAAGCCCTCAGCCGAGAGCCGGTCGTAGGCCGTCGCGACGGTCGTGCGCGAGACGCCCAGATCCGCGGCCAGCGACCGGGTCGGCGGCAGCCGCTCCCCCACCGCCAGCCGCCCGCTGCGGACAGCGTCGAGCAGCGCCCGGTAGACCGCCGTCGCGCGGTCCCCGCGCGCACCGAGGTCGACCACCAGGTCACCGAGCTCGCGCATGCCGCGACTCTTCCACGCTCCGCCGACCACGTCGGTGGCTGCGGTGCAAGGCCGTCCGCGGCCGAGCCTCGAAGCCTCGTCACCCGCGGCACCCGAGCAAGCACCAGCACCGGCCCACCCGGCTTCGAAGGTCAGGCGCAGGACGCCTTCGCACCTCAGCCACCGAGGGGACCGGAGCGGCCCGATAGCGTGGCCGCGTGTTGATCTCCGACTCGCACCGCTTTCTCTTCGTGCACGTGCAGAAGACCGGCGGGTCGACGATCGACAACGGGCTGACCGCGGCGCTCGGCGACGTACGCCGGATCCCCGCCGCCAACCGGCACGCGCCGCTGGACCGGCTGCTCCAGCTCGAGCCCGACCTGGCGACGTACTGGACGGCCGGCTTCGTGCGGAACCCGTGGGCCCGGATGCTGTCGTGGTGGCGGATGATGGAGCGGTTCCGCGAGGGGGCCGCCCAGGGCAACGAGCGCCACGCGGACCACCTCCAGCGCAACCGGTTCATCTCCTCGATCCTGGACGCGCACCCCGACTTCGAGTCCTTCGTGATGCACGCCCCCGACGAGCACCCGCGGCTGCGCAAGCCGCAGGTGGCCTTCCTCAACACCGAGGCCAAGCAGGCGGACTTCACCGGTCGCCAGGAGACCCTCGAGGACGACCTGCACGCCATCTACGACCACCTGGGGCTGGAGTGGGTGGGCCTGCGGAGCGTGAACATCGACCCGGGCCGGCCCGACTACCGCGACGTCTACTCCGAGCGGACCCGCCGGCGGGTGGCCGAGCTGTTCGCCGACGACGTCCGCGCGTACGACTACGAGTTCTGAGCCCGCGGCCCGGTATGGACCCGGGCCCGACCCGGGAATGCGGTTCCCGGTCAACGGGCACCTTGCGGACGTGCCGCACGATCCGGAGGAGACCGTCCTCACCGACATGGCCTCCCACCTCGGTGGGGGAGCTCCTCCGGCACTGGTCGGCGGACGCTACGAGCTCGCCGAGCGGCTCGGCACAGGCGGGGTGGCGGTCGTCCACCGCGCCACGGACACGCGCCTCGACCGTGAGGTGGCCGTCAAGCTGCTCCGCGACCCCACCGAGGACACCGTCGACCGCGTGCGGTTCGTGTCCGAGGCCCGCCTGCTGGCCGGCCTGACCCACCCGCACCTGGTCCGGGTCCTCGACGCCGGCGTGGACGGCGATGCGCCCTACCTCGCGCTGGAGCTGGTGACCGGCCCGACCCTGGTGGAGAGCCTCGACGACGGCCTGCCGCCGCAGCGGCTGGCCCGGATCGGAGCCGACGTCGCGGACGCGCTGGCCCACGTGCACGCGGCCGGGATCGTCCACCGCGACGTCAAGCCGGGGAACGTCCTCCTCACCGAGGACGGCAGCGCCAAGCTGGCCGACTTCGGCATCGCCCGGATCGTCGACGACAACCTCCACCACACCCGGACCGGGATGGTCGTCGGCACCGTGGCCTACCTCGCACCGGAGCAGGTCGCGGGCGAGCCGATCAGCACCGCCATCGACGTCTACGCCTGGGGCCTGGTGCTGCTCGAGGGACTGACCGGCCACCGGAGCTACCCCGGCACGTCTGTCGAGAGCGCCTTGGCCCGCCTGACCCGTCCTCCGGAGGTGCCCGACGACCTGCCGTCGGGCTGGGCGCCCCTGCTGAGGTCGATGACGGCGCGCGACCCCTTGGCCCGGCCCACCGCGACCGACGCCGCGCGTCGGCTGCGCGCCCTCACCGACACCGGGGCAGCCGCTCCCGCGCCGGTCGCGGCCCGGCGCGGCCTGTCGCCGAGGCTGGTCCTGGCCGGCCTCTGCGCCGCCTTCGCCGTGCTGCTCGTCGCCGCCGGGTGGCCCCTGGTGGCCGGGTCCGCCAGCTCCCCATCGGCGCACCGGCTGCCGAGCCATCAGAGCGCACCGGAGTCCACCGCCTCGACCCCGGTCACACCGGCCGCCGTGCAGCCGGCGGTCGCGCCCGCGACCGGGAGCAGCGCCGCCCCCACGACGCCGGACCGGGGTGTCCGGCACCAGGGGACCGGCCACCACGGGACCGGGCACCACGCCGGCCCCCAGGGGCACGGCGGGAAGCACGGCGGGAAGCACGGCGGCAAGCACGGCGGCAAGCACGGCGGCAAGCACGGCGGGAAACACGGCGGGAAACACGGCGGCAAGCACCCCGGGAAGCACGGCGGCAAGCACGGTGGGAAGCACCACGGCGGGAAGCACCACCACTGACCCTCGACTCCGTGGCCCGAGCAGTGGTGGAGTGGGCGGGTGCACCCCGGCGCGACCGCAGCGGAGGACCCGACGAGGCCGGCGCTCGTCATGGCGGACAGCGGCCGGACGCTGACCTACGGCGAGCTCGAGCGGCAGTCCACCCAGCTCGCGCGGGTGCTGCGGGAGGCCGGCCTGCGACGCGGCGACGCGGTGGCCCTCCTCAGCCAGAACGACCCGCTCTACCTCGTCGCCTACTGGGCCGCCCTGCGCAGCGGGCTCTACCTCGTGGCGATCAACTTCCACCTCACCGCCGACGAGCAGGCCTACATCCTGGCCGACTGCGAGGCAGGGGTCCTGCTGGCCTCGGCCGGCCAGGCGCAGCGCGCTGCCGAGATCGCCGACCGGGCGCCCGGTGTGGGCCTGCGCCTGCTCGGTGACGACCTGGACCGGGCCATCGCCGACGCCAGCGCCGAGCCGCTGGACGACCAGCCCGCCGGCTCCGACATGCTCTACTCCTCCGGCACGACCGGCTTCCCCAAGGCGGTCCGGGCCGCGCTCGGTGAGCACCAGGTCGACGAGCCCGGCAACACCTACGTCGCGCTGTTCCCGCGGATGTTCGGCTTCGACGAAGACACCGTCTACCTCTCCCCCGCGCCGATGTACCACGCCGCACCCCTGCGGTTCTGCATGGTCATCACCGCCACCGGCGGCACCGTGGTGGCGATGGAGAAGTTCGACGCCGAGCGCGCGCTGGCGCTCATCGAGGAGCACCACGTCACCCACAGCCAGTGGGTGCCGACGATGTTCGTGCGGATGCTGAAGCTGCCCGACGACGTACGCCGGAGGTACGATGTCTCGAGCCTCCGCGTGGCCATCCACGCCGCGGCGCCCTGCCCCGTCGAGGTCAAGCAGCAGATGATCGAGTGGTGGGGGCCCGTGCTGCACGAGTACTACGCCGCCACGGAGGCGATCGGGCTCACGTCGATCACGCCCGAGGACTGGCTGGCCCACCCCGGCTCCGTCGGGCGGGCCGCCCTCGGCGTCGTGCACGTGGTCGACCAGGACCACCCCGACCAGCCGGACCTGCCGGTGGGCGAGGACGGCCTCGTCTACTTCGAGCGCGAGGTGATGCACTTCGCCTACCACCACGACGAGGAGAAGACCCGCGAGGCACAGCACCCTCGGCACGACACCTGGGCCACGACCGGCGACATCGGCCACCTCGACGAGGACGGCTACCTCTTCCTGACCGACCGCCGGGCGTTCATGATCATCAGCGGCGGGGCCAACATCTACCCGCAGGAGGTCGAGAACGCGCTCACCCTGCACCCCGCGGTCTACGACGTCGCCGTCATCGGCGTCCCGGACCCCGACATGGGCGAGGTGGTCAAGGCGGTGGTGGTGCCGGCCGAGGGCGCGCAGGCCGGCCCGGACCTGGAGCGCGCGCTCATCGACCACGTCCGGTCGCGCATCGCACACGTCAAGGCACCCCGCAGCGTGGACTTCGTCGACGAGCTGCCGCGCACGCCGACCGGCAAGCTGGTCAAGCGGCGGCTGCAGGAGAGGTACCGCTGAGCGCGGGCCGGGCCGTCACCCCCGAGCCGTAGTAGTTTCTGGAGGTGTCACGCCTGCGGCGCCGAGCCGTGGCCCGGCCAGGAGGGTTGCCCCATCGCCGGTCACCGCGTCACCGACGACCAGGGTGACCGGCTGCGCCAGGAGACCCGCGCCGAGCGGCCCTCGAGCGCCGGCGTGGTCCCCGACGTGGCCATCGGCCTGGACCGGCTGTGCCGGTCCGCGGTCGCCGAGCTCGCCCTGGACGAGGCCTCGGTGACCCTGATGACGACCGCCGGGTCCTCGGTCCTCGTGGCCTCGGCAGGTCGACCCGGACCGGGTATCCAGGAGCTGCAGTTCGACCTGGGCGAGGGGCCAGGTCCCGACGCGTACGCCGCGGGACGGCCCGTGCTCGTGCCGGACCTCCGGGTGAGCGACGGCCGCTGGCTGGGGTTCGCCGGGGCCGCGATCGAGCGCGGGACCCTGGGGGTCTTCGCCTTCCCGCTCCAGCTCGGTGCGGTCCGGTTCGGCGTGCTGACCTGCGTGCGCGACGAGGTGCGACCGCTCGACCCGCAGGAGCTCAGCGCCTGCCTGATCTTCGCCGAGGTCGCCACCGAGCTGCTGCTCGACAGCTCACCGACCGGCGAGCATCCCGACGCCCAGCTGCACGCGGCCATCCGCCGGCACGACGAGGTCTACCAGGCCCAGGGCATGGTGATGGTCGACCTCGCCGTCTCGCTGGAGACGGCGCTGGCCACGATGCGGGCCATGGCCTTCGCCGAGGGTCGCTCGCTCCAGGACCTCGCTGCGGACATCGTGTCGGGCCAGCGGACGCTCAAGCCCCCTGAGACGCCATGACACCGACCCGCGACCACCCCCGCGACCACCCCCGCGACCACCCCCGCGACCACCCCCGCGCCCACGACGGAAGGAACCACGCCGCATGATCTCGACCGACCGACTCTCGGACCTGTTCGTCGACGTGGCGGACACCCTCGTCGACGACTTCGACCTCGTGGACTTCCTGGTGACGCTCTGCGAGCACGCCACCCTGGTGAGCGGCGCCGACGCCGTCGGCATCGTGCTCACCGACCACCGTGGCGAGCTGCGGTTCATGGCCGCGTCCAACGAGACGGGCCGGTCCCTGGAGCTGCTGCAGCTGCAGTCCGAGGAGGGGCCGTGCCTGGACTGCGTGCGGAACCGGGCACCGGTCGTCAACACCGACCTGGGCCACGCGACGGACCTGTGGCCGCGGTTCGCGCCGCTGGCCCTCGAGCTGGGGTTCGGCTCCGTGCACGCCTTCCCCCTGCGCCTGCGCGAGGAGGTCATCGGTGCGCTCAACCTGTTCTCCGCGCGCGAGATGCGCTTCGAGCCCGACGAGACCCGCGTCGTGCAGTCGCTCGCCGACGTCGCCACGATCGCCATCCTCCAGGAGCGCAGCCTGGCCCGCGCCGAGGCGCTGACCGAGCAGCTCCAGGGAGCGCTCAACAGCCGGATCGTGATCGAGCAGGCCAAGGGGGCCCTCGCGCGCATCGAGGGCATCACCGTGGACGAGGCCTTCGACCTGATGCGCGCACGGGCCCGCTCCAGCAGGCAGCGGCTCGTCGACGTGGCGGCGGCGGTGCTCTCCGGCGCCTAGCGTCCCGGCGCCCGCCGTCAGTACGCCGGTGCGGCCACCGCAGTGGTGAGCTGCTCCAGGGAGTACTCGGTGATCTTGATCAGTGCCCGCTTGCAGGAGTCGCGGTCGCGGGCGTCGACCTCGATCATCGGGACGTGCTCCGGCACGGCCAGCGCGGCGCGGACCTCCTCCAGCGGGTAGCGCTGGGCGTTGTCGAAGGTGTTGACCGCGACGATGAACGGCAGGCCCTTGGACTCGAAGTAGTCCAGCGGCGAGAACGCCTCGTCGAGCCGCGTGGTGTCGACCAGCACGATCGCGCCGATGGCGCCCAGGCACAGGTCGTCCCACATGAACCAGAAGCGGCGCTGCCCCGGCGTACCGAAGAGGTAGAGCACCAGGTCCTCGGCCAGGGTGATCCTGCCGAAGTCCATGGCGACCGTCGTCGTCGCCTTGCTGGGCACCGCGGCCAGGTCGTCGACACCTTCGGACTCGTTGGTCACGAGCGCCTCGGTGCGCAGCGGCATGATCTCCGAGACGGATCCGACCAGGGTCGTCTTGCCGACGCCGAAACCACCGGCGACGACGATCTTGGTCGACGCCGCGGAGCGCTGGGCGCTAGAGCGTGCGTAGTCCACGGAGGGTCCTTTCGATGAGCTCTCGTCGCTCGTCAGATGACGAGTCAGCGGTCAGGGTCGCCTGCACCCGTACGTACCCCTGCTCGATCAGGTCGCCCAGGAGGACCCGGACGACACCGATCGGCATGTGCACGTGAGCGGACACCTCGGCGACGGAGCGTTTGTCACACACGTCGAGGATCAGGACGAGATTGGCGTCGGTGGGAGCCTCGGGCCCACCGTCCTCCAGGCGAAGCGTGGCCTCGACCGGGAGCTCGACCTTGGGAGCGGTGCGGCCGCCGGTCAGCGTGTAGGGACGGACGACGCGCGCCACAGGGGCGTCGTCGTCCGGCGTCCACGGCTGGGTCGGCAGTGCCATGACAGGTCCTAGCGTCCCGTCACAGGCCGCTGAGCGGGACGCGGGCGGTCGCCTGGACCATCCGGCCGACGCGGTCCACCAGGAGGGCCATCTCGTAGCCCACCTGACCGATGTCGGCGGAGTCCTCGGTGAGCACGGCGAGGTGCGACCCGTCGCCGACGCTCATCAGGAGCAGGTAGCCGTTCTGCATCTCGATCACGGTCTGCAGCACGGCACCGCCCTCGAACAGCCGGGCGGCTCCCACCGCGAGGCTGGCCAGCCCCGAGGAGACCGCCGCCACCTGCTCGGCGCGCTCGTCGGGGAGGCTGAAGCTCTTGGCCATCAGCAGTCCGTCGGCCGAGACCAGGATCGCGTGCGCCGCGGACGGCACCTCGTCGACGAATCGGCTGACGACCCAGTCGAGCCCGCGCTCGTCGGTCTCGGTCATGTTGTTGGTCATGCGGGGCCTTCCTCGGTGCTGGTGACGTTGCTGGCTGCGGGTACGGACTCGTCGACGGCGGCGGTCCGGCCGCGGGACACTCCTGCGGCGTGGGCTGCGAGCCGGGCCCTGATGGCTTCCGGGTCCCGTGCGACGCTGACGGGCGTCGGCGAGACGCCACCGGGCACCAGCCGCTTGCCGGGGCGACGCATGGGCAGACCCGACTGGCTGAGCTGGAGGGCGGGCGCCTCGGCGACCTGCTCGGCGGCGGCCCAGCCGGCCTCGATCTCCGAGGTCGTCCAGGTGCCGTCGGCGTCGGCGGTGAGCCAGTTCGAGCGCAGGTTGCGGAAGATCGGCGTCTCGTCCTCGGTCGGCTCCGGCATCGGGCTGCGGGAGTCGAGCAGGTCGTAGGCGCTGACCGGAGCCGCGGGCGGGGCCGGGGTCACGCTCGGCGGAGCGACCCAGCTGGCGACCGGCGCTTCCACGACCGGCTCCACCGAGGAGCCGGACGGCTCGTCGTGGTGCACGCCGTTGGTCGCGCCGTTCCGGCTGCGGAACGCACTGAGTCCGGTGCCCCGGGCCTTGCCGTTGCCGTTGCCGTTGCCGTTGCCGTTGCCGGCACCGGGCTCGGTCCCGACGGCCGGGAAGGGCGCCAGGTCCAGCGAGGCCAGCTCGGTCACGCGTGCGGCGGGCTCCTCGGCCACGGGCGGCTCGGCGGGCTCGACCACCTCGGGCTCGGCGGCCGCGAACGGCTCCTCCAGCTCGATGGCGTCGAACGCCGTGGTCGGGCTGGACGGCTCGCGCTGCGGGAGCCCCGACGCCGCCGTCTGGAGGACGGGACGGTCGAAGGACTCGCGCACGGGCTCGCTCGCGGGCTCGGTGGCCACCTCGGCCACCGGCTCCGGCGCGGGCTCCGGCGCAGGATCGCCGGCTGCCTGGCTGGCCGCCGCCTCGGCGGCCTGGTTGGCCGCCTCGCTGGCCTTGAGCCGCTGGAACAGCGACCCTCCGGTCGAGGCGACCGGGGCGCCGGGCATCGACCCACCGCTCCGCGTGGCGCCGGGCTGGCGCTGCGGGAGCCGGGTCACGGCGTTGATCGCGGCCGAGATCGAGTCGATCTGGGCGTCGCGGGCCGGGTCCTTGGCGGTCGCGGCGGCGGCGGCAGGAGCTGCCGGCGCCGGTGCGGGCGCCGGTGCGGCCGCGGGTCGCGCGGCGGATGCCGGAGCGGCGGGTGCCGGTGCCGGGCGGACCGGCGACGTCGTGGGCTCGGGGCCCTTCTCGTTGGTGAGCCGCTCGGTGACCGCGGCGGGCAGCACCGCCTTGGCCGGGGTGAGCCCCGCCAGGCCGGGCCGGGACTTGGGCGCGACCTGGGCCTGGCGTCCCCGCAGGAGCGAGGGCGGCAGGAGGACCGTCGCCGTGGTGCCACCGCGGGCGTTGCGGGCCAGGGAGACCGTGATGCCGTGCCGGTTGGCCAGCCGGCTGACCACCAGCAGGCCCATCCGCCGGGCGGTCTCGACGGTGACCTCGCCGCCGGAGCGGAGGTCCTCGTTGAGGGAGGTGAGCACGTCCTGGGCGATGCCCAGGCCACCGTCGCTGATCTCGACGATGGTGCTGTCGCCGGCCTGCTTGGTGGAGAGCTTCACCGGCGCGGTGGGCGGCGAGAAGGCCAGCGCGTTGTCGACGAGCTCGGTCATCAGGTGCACGATGTCGGCCGCGGCCCCGCCGTTGACCTTCTCCGGAGGGGAGGACTCGATCTGGACGCGCTGGTACTCCTGCACACCGGCCATCGCGGCCTGGAAGACGTCACCGAGGGCCAGCGCCTCGCTGTCCCCGCCCTGCACGGGCGCGTCGGCGAGGACCATGAGGGAGTCCGCCGTACGGCGCATGCGCGAGGCCAGGTGGTCGAGGCGGAACAGTGACTCGAGGCGGTTCGGGTCCTCCTCGTCTTTCTCCAGCCGCTCGATGAGGCCGAGCTGCTGGTTGATGAGCGAGGTGTTGCGGCGCGACAGGGTCGAGAACATGTCGCCGACCTGCGAGCGGAGCTGGGCCTCCCCGGACGCCAGGTGCACGGCCTGCCGGTGCATGTCGTCCACCGCGCGGGCCAGCTGGCCCATCTCCTCGTGCGTGTGCACGTTGATGAGGCTGATCTCGCCCGGGTCGTCGCCCGAGCGGATCTTGGCGACCATCTCCGGGAGCCGCACGTTGGCGACCTCGAGCGCGCCCTCGCGCACCCGGCGGATCGGGTTCAGCAGCATGCGGGAGACCAGCAGGGCCAGGAAGATCGCGGCCAGCAGCAGCGCGACCGTGATGACCGCGTTGGCGATGGCCAGGCCGCGGGCGTCGCTCGCGGCGCTGGTGAGGTTCTTGTCGATGTCGTTGAGCAGCGAGACGCTCAGGGTGTCGTAGGCCTGGAACGCCTCGGCGTCACCGAGGTCGCTGCCCCCGCCGCGGATCTCACCGAAGTGGGCGGCGTTCTGCTGGTTGAGCGTCAGCACGTCCTTCTGGTCGGTGCCGAGGTAGGAGCCGAGGCGGTCGATGATGACCTGCTCGACGCCGAGCTCCGCCGAGAGGTCGACCAGGTTGACCTGCTTGGGGTCGTTGATGTTGACCATGTACTGCTGCATGGCCAGCGAGACCCGGCCGTCGAGGGCCTGCTGCAGGGCGGCCAGCTTGGGCTCGGGGTCGATCTGGGCCACGACGATTGCGTCGATGAGCTCGGTGACGCCACGCTGCAGCTGGCGGACCTGCGAGACCGCCGAGCCGGAGGAGACGTAGGCGTCGCCGTCGCGCAGCTGGGCGCTGAGGGTGATGACGCTCTTGAGCCGCTTGTCCTGGGTCGCGGTCAGGTCCGACTGCTTGCCGATGTCGAGCAGCCGCTGTCCGGCCACGTCGACGGCCTCGATCGCCGAGAGGCGACCCGGGTCGTCGAGGGCCGGGCGCTGCCGCGAGACGATGATGGCGCGCTCGGCGGCGGCGAGGTAGCCGGCGGCCGGGCGGAGCACCTGGATCTGCTTCGCGGTCGCCGAGTAGTTGTCGGACTCGGCCAGCTCGCTGTGGACGCGCAGGCCGCCGAAGGTGGCGGCCAGCAGCATCGGGATGGTCAGCGCGAGCGCCAGCTTGCGGCGCAGGGACCACTCAGGGAGGGCGATCGCCGATGCGACGCGCCCGGCGCTCTCGCGACGCTTCTCCTCAGTCATTCTGCCCATCCGCGTTGGTCGAGTTCGGGTCGACGCCACACACGGCGACGACACCCGTCAAGGTCGAATTCACGATAGGTTTCACTCCCCCCACCCCGCGGCGGAATAGGGGAAGTCCGCGGGGTATCAGCCGGTTCAGTCAACCCGGTCTAGTCCTCAGTGGCAATGCTTCTGGGACTGCTGGGACGGGGGCGCGGATCCGGGTTATAGGCGGAGAAGCCGCAGATCAGGACCGGTGAGGGATCGCAGCCCCCGAGCGAGCCCGGCGGGGTCAGCGCCAGCCGAGCTCCGGAGCGACGTGGCGCAGCACGCTGTCGAGCACGTGGGCGTTGTAGTCGACACCGAGCTGGTTGGGCACGGTGAGCAGCAGGGTGTCGGCGGCCGCGACGGCCTCGTCCTCGGCCAGCTCCTTGACGAGCTGCTCCGGCTCCCCGGCGTAGGACTTGCCGAACCGGGCCAGTCCGCCGTCGATGTGGCCGACCTGGTCCTGGCTGCGGGTGTCGTGACCGAAGTACGCGCGGTCCAGGTCGCTGACCAGCGGGAAGACGCTGCGGCTCACCGAGACCCGCGGCTCGTGCGCGTGGCCGGCCGCGCGCCACGCGTCGCGGAACATCGCGATCTGCTCGGCCTGCAGCTGGTGGAAGGGCACGCCGGTGTCCTCGGTGAGGAGGGTGGAGCTCATCAGGTTCATGCCCTGCTCGGCGGTCCACACCGCCGTCTGCCGGCTGCCGGCGCCCCACCAGATGCGCTGGCGCAGTCCGGGAGAGTGCGGCTCGATCGGCAGCAGGCCGGGCGGGTTGGGGAACATCGGGCGGGGGTTCGGCTCGGCGAAGCCCTTTCCCTCGATGACCTCGAGGAAGACGCGCGCGTGCTCACGGGCCA
>CAZEPK010000020.1:0-25445 GCA_964514085.1 uncultured Nocardioides sp. | reverse complement strand
GGCGCGCTCGACGAGGCGCGGCGCGGGCCCGGACCGAGGGGCGGTGGCCTGGCACCCGTCCTCCACAGGGCGGCGGTGGGCCAGGAACCGTTGTCCCTGGGGACAACCGTTGCCAGGGCACCGCTCCCCTGACCGGCCGCGCCCGAGGCAGTACTTCTGCAGCGACCCCTGCACTTCTGCACCGAAGTATTGGCCCAGAAGCGCCAAGGTGCCCGCAGGAGTGGAAGCGGTGGGACCAGTGGTGCTCACGAGGGTGCCCGCGCCTGGCGACGGCGTGGCGGAGCCCGCCGTTGTCTGCGCCGTCAACCCGATCGCGCGAGGCTCGCGGTCAAGGACGGCCGAAGGCCGCCGCGCAGCGGACGCCGAAGGCGGTCCTTGACGGCGAGACGCGATCGGGTAGGCGCGCGGGCACGGCAAGCGGGGCCGGAGGAGGGCGGACAGGTCCCAGCCCCGGATCCAGAGGCTTCGAGGCTCGGCCGTGGACGGCCTCACACCTCAGCCACCAAGGGATCCGGCAGGCAGGTGGTCCAGTCCCAGCCCCGGACCCAGAGGCTTCGAGGCTCGGCCGTGGACGGCCTCACACTCAGCCACCGACGGATGTGGCAAGCAGCTGGTCCAGTCCCAGCCCCATACCGAGAGGCTTCGAGGCTCGGCCGTGGACGGCCTCACACCTCAGCCTCCGTGAGAGGGAAGGACCTCAGCTCGCCAGCTGGTTGGTGTTCATGTTGTCCACCAGCCAGTCGCCGTCCGACTTGACCATGGTCATCACGACCTGGTCGCGGTAGGTCACCGGCTCGGTGCTGGTCGCATTCGTACGAGACCGGTTGAGGAAGACCAGCACCGAGACGCGGTCCTCACCGGAGCGGACGATGCCGGAGGCCACGATCTTGTCGACCTTGACGTCGGTCTTGGTCGAGGGCTGGTTCTCCTTGAGCACCGCGAAGAGCTGGTCGAACTTCTTGCGGTAGCTCGCCGTCAGGAGCGCGTCGGCGGCCTTCTGGTCCTCGTCCATGGTCTGCCAGCCGTAGGCCAGCAGGGTGCTCGCCGCGCGCTCGGCCGCGGTCTGGGCCTCGCTGGTGGAGGTGGCGATGGCGTCGTCGGAGGGCTGGGACACCAGGTAGCCGGCCGCCACGAGGGCCGCTGCGGTCAGGACGGCCAGCGCCGCCAGCAGCCAGGCCGGGACGACGCGGCGCGGGGTGGTGCGCGCGGCCTCGCGCTCCTGCCGGGCCCGGGCGCGCTGCTCCTTGGCCTCGGCCCGCGCCCGGTCGCGCTCGGAGGTCAGGTCGGTGATCCCCTGGGGTGCCGGGGACTCCGCACTCGAGGCGGCGTCCGCGGGCGCCTTGTCGAGGAGCACCGGCGCGGGGGCGAGCGGAGGCTCGGCCACGGCGGGCTCCGCTTCCAGGGTCCGGTCGTACGCCGCGCGGCGGTCGGCGTCGAGCAGCACCTCGGCGGCCTCGTTGAGGGTCCGGAACCGGCGGTCACCGGGGTCGAGGTCGGCGATGGCCGAGCGCCAGGCGACGCGGATCTCCTCGGCGGGAGCGTCCGGCTCGACGCCCAGCAGGTCGTACCAGGTCGGCGTCACGGCGTGGCCTCCGTCGACGCGGGGGCCGAGGGGAGGGGCGAGGGCGCCTCCGTGCCGGTGCCGGTGCCAGAGCCCGAGCCCGAGCCGGTGCCCGCGCCCGTGTCGTCGGTGCCGGTGAGCGGGGTGAAGTCGTCGACGAGCCAGGTGCCCTTGACCTTGACCAGGGTCACCTGGACGCGGAACGGCGCCGGCTCGGTCTCCACCCGCTCGTCGGAGCCGGGGCTCTTGGGGTAGCTCTGGGTGATCGAGCCCGCCACCAGTGCCGTCGCGGAGTCGGAGTCGATGGTCGAGACGCCGGTGCTGAAGACCTCCGCGGTGCGGGCGAGCCCCGCCTGCTTGACCGTGGCCTCGGCCAGGGGTGCGTTCTTCTCGAAGTCGGCGGCGAACTTGGAGGTGATGACCTCCTCCACCAGCGAGCGGTACTTCGGCATGGTGTCGCCCTCGAGCAGGTCGGGCCCGTAGGTGTTGATGCGGAGCATGAACTGCTCCGACTGCGCCATCACGCTCTCGCGCTGGGACTGCAGCGCGTCCTGGTCGCCGTCGAGGCCGAGGGCCGGGACCGGCCGGCTGGAGGCCAGGTAGGCCACCGCCGCCACCGAGGCGAGGAGCAGCACCGAGAGCACGACCAGCAGCGTCAGCCGCACGGAGTGCGAGGGGCTGCCCCCGTAGAGCTCCGGTGCGTCCTGGGCAGCGCTCTCCTCACTCACTCCTGACCGCTGGTCAGGGGCTGGAGGAACAGCCACTTCCAGGACTCCTCTCCGAGCGACGGCGGGGCCACGGTACCGGTCGAGGAGAGCCCGGCGGAGTCGTTCGCCGCCGGGTCGCCCCAAGCGAGCCGGCCGGTGGCCGGGTCGTAGGAGCCGACGACGGGCTGCGCCTGGGTCTCGGCGTACGACGCCGGCGCGCGCTCCGGGGCGTTCTGCGCGCCACGGGGGTTGCTCTTGGTGGCCGGCTCGGTGCACTGCGCGGCCGTGTTCATCGGCCGGTTGCTGCCGTCCTGGGGCGTGCGGGTGTCGGTAGTGCCGTAGCCCTCGTGGCACACGGGCTGGTTGGTGATGATCAGGCCGAAGTGGGCGTCGTAGAGCCCGGTGTCGGGCGACTTGGAGACCACGGTGAAGCCGCCCTCGACGGCGTAGGGGTAGACCACGAGCAGCTGCTTGATGCCGTCGAGGTGCTTGACCACCACGTCGCCGGTGGTGACCAGGTTGTTGATCAGGTCACCGAGCTCGACGCGGTTCTGCTCGAGGAAGGTACGCAGCTGGTTGGCGGCGACCCCGCCGGTGTCGATGAGGTTGCGCAGGTCGGGGTCGGACCCGGCGAGCACGGTGCTGAAGGCTTGCAGCTGGGAGGAGAAGTTGCGGATCGCCGACTCGGAGTCGATCTGGCCGTGCAGGACGGTGTTGCTGTCCTTGATCAGCGCGGTGGTGACGTCGAAGTTGTCGTTGGCGGTGTTGATGAAGCTGCTGCCGCTGTCGATGATCGTCTGGAGGTCCTCGCCGGTGCCGGCGAAGGCCGCGCCGAGCTCGTCCACCGTGGTCTTGAGGTCGTCCTTGTCCACCGACTCGACGGTCTCCGAGAGGTGGGTCAGCAGGGTGTCGGTGGCGATCGGGAGCCTGGTGTCCCGCTGGTCGATCACCGAGCCGTTGTGGAGGAAGGGGCCGTCGTCGCGCTGGGGCTGCAGCTCGACGTACTGCTCCCCCACCGCCGAGCGGTTGCCGACCACGGCCAGCGACTCGGCCGGGATCTCGCCGAAGTCCTTGCGGATGTCGAGCACGGCGTTGACGCCCTCGTCGGTCAGGACCAGCTTGTGCACCCGGCCCACGCTGACGCCGCGGTAGGTCACCTCGCCACCGGCGAAGATGCCGCCGGAGTCGGCGAGGTGTGCGGTGACGGTGTAGCTGTCGTCGTAGAAGAACCGGTCGAGCTGGGCGTAGCGCGCTCCGACGAAGGTGCAGCCCAGGAGCGTGATCACCACGAAGATGACGAGCTGGATCTTGGTGCGGCGGGTGATCACGAGGTTCCTCCCTGCTCGACCAGCTGGGGCACCAGCAGGTTGACCAGCGACGGGTCGTAGGCCGACTGGAGCTGGGCCATGGTGGGGCCACCGTGGGCGGCGTCGTTCCAGTCCCCGGTGCCGCTGCGGCCCAGGCCGAGCCCGCCGAGGACGCCGCCGAGCGGATCGTTGCCGGCGGACGTGCTGGGCAACCCGGGCAGACCCGGCAGCCCGGGCACGGTGTTGAGCGCGATGCACACGGTCTTGTTCCGGTTGGCCGGCTCCTGGCAGATCTGCTTGAGCTTGAGCAGCGCGGCCGGGGTGTTGAGGACCTTCACGCACGCGGCGCTGGCCAGGTTGCCGCTGGCGATGCAGTCGAGCACGTTCTGGACGAGCTGGCCGGGGTCGAGCTCGGTGGGCAGCACGTCCGTCGGGTCGGTGGACAGCCCCTGGGTCAGGTCGAGGTCCAGGGTGATCGAGAGGTTGGTGTAGTCGCCCATGTGCAGGTTGCGGGCCACCTGCGGGTCGCGGCCGACGACCTCGTCGACGAACGGGTAGGTGAGGAAGACGTTGAACGCGTTGACGAAGTCGTCACCGGACGCGGCCAGCTGGTTGAGCACCGGCTGGAGCTGGCGCAGCGAGTCGATGGTGGCGACCTTGGACGCCTTGATCACGCGGACGCCCACGTCGGAGAGCTGGTCGAGCGACTGCAGCATCCGCACGAGGTCCTGGCGCTGGCCGTCGATGCTGGTCAGCGCGCTGGGCAGCTCCTCGAGCGCCTCGTCGATGTTGCCCTCCTGCTGGTGCGCCGAGAGCGCCAGCCGGTTGAGCGCCTCGATGGCGTCGACGATCTGGGTCTTGTTGGTGTCGAGGTTGCCGGTGAAGGTGTCGATCTGGGAGAGCACCGAGCGGACGTCGTCCTCGCGGCCGGTGACGGCCTTGTTGAGCTCCTGGGTGATCGTCTTGAGCTGCGCCACACCGCCACCGTTGAGGATCAGGCTGAGGGCGCCGAGGACCTCCTCGACCTCCGGGTTGCGGCCGGTGCGGTCGATCGGGATCACGTCGCCGTCGCCCAGGGCGTTCGGGCTGGCGCCCGCGTCGGGCGCCGAGAGCGAGACGAACTTCTCGCCCAGGAGGCTGGTCTGCCGGATCTCGGCGATGGCGTTGTCGGGCAGCTTGGTGTCGTCGCGGAGCTCGAGGGTGACCTCGGCGGTGTAGCCGTCGAGCTCGATCTTCTTGACGTTGCCCACGCTCACGTCGTTGACCTTGACCGTCGACTTGGGCACCAGGTCGAGCACGTCCTGGAACTGCACGGTCACGGTGATCGGGTGGTCGCCCACGTCGGTGCCGCCGGGCAGCGGCAGGGAGTAGACGTCGAAGTCGCAGCCCGAGAGGACCACGCTGCCCAGGAGCAGTCCGAGCAGGACCCGCACGCGGCGCGAGAAGCGGTTCACGGCGCGCTCCCCTCGTCGTCCGCCTCGGGTGCGGCCACCAGGCCGCCGAGGGTCGGGTCGTAGAGCTGGCCGTACGACGAGCCGGTGCCGAACGGCGCGGAGCGCTTGAGCGCCGAGCCGGCGAGGTCGCAGAGCTGGCCGCTCTTGTCCACCTGTCCCAGGAACCCGCACACCAGGGTCTGCGGGTCGGAGGCGATCTGGTTCACGAGCTCACCCAGGTTGGCGTTGGTGTCGAGCGTCCCGGCCTGCGGGTTGTAGGTCAGGGCCAGGTTGTTCAGCGCGACCGGCGCGTTCTTGAGCGTCTCGTCGAGGGCGTCGCGCTGCTTGACCAGCACCTTGGCCACCCGGTTGATGTGGGTGATGTTCTTGCTGAGGAGGTCGCGGTTCTCCTTGACGAAGGTCGCCACGTCGCCCAGGCCGATGGACAGGTTGTGCAGCGCCGCGGCCAGCTCCTCCTTCTCCCCCGACAGCAGGTCGGAGACGTCGGACAGCGAGGTGTTGAACTTGCGGACCGTCGAGTCGTTGGTGGCCAGGGTGTTGATGAAGCCCTCGAGCTCGCGGGCGGAGCCGAACAGCTCCTCCTTGTTGTCGTCGAGGGTCTGGGTCAGCGTGCTGAAGTCCTGGATCGTCTGGTGGAACTGCGCGCCCTCGCCGCCGAAGTTCTCGGCCGTGGTCGAGAGCAGGTCGGACAGCGCGCCGTTCTTGTTCGCGCCGTTGGGGCCGAGCGCCACGTTGAGGTCGTCGAGGCTGGAGTAGATCTGGTCGAGCTCCAGCGGCACCGAGGTGTCCTGCTCGCTGAGCGAGGCGCCGTCGGCGAGCTTCGGGCCGCCGTCGTAGACCGGGGTCAGCTGGACGTAGCGGTCGCCCACGATGGAGGGCGAGACGATGACGGCCTTGGCGTCCGCGGGCAGATCGACATCGGCGTCGTAGTGCAGCTCCACCACCACGTCGGTGCCGGAGGGCGTCACCTTGTCGACGGCACCGACCTGGACGCCGAGCACCTTGACCGGGCTGCCCTCGTAGAGGGAGATGGCCCGCGGGAAGTGCGCGGTCAGCTTGTGGCTGTCGTCGCCGCCCAGGAACATCGTGAGGCCCGCGGCGATGACCAGGGCGAAGAGGATGACCGGGACGACGGCGCGCTTGAGCAGGCTCATCCGATGCCACCTCCGTTGGTCAGGTCGGGCGCGGGCGGCATGTTCTGGATGTAGGTGTCGAACCACGGTCCGTTGCCCAGGGTGTTGGTGAAGACCCGGTAGAAGGGCGCCATCAGCCGCAGGCTGTTGTCGATGTTCTCCTCGTTCTTGTTGAGGATCCCGACCACGTCGTTGAGCTGGGTGAGCGCCGGCTTGAGGTCCTCGCGGGTGTCGCGGACCAGCCCGCTGAGCTCGGTGGACAGCGTCGAGGTCGAGACCAGGATGTCGTGCACCGCCTCGCGCCGGGCGACCAGCGCCTGGAACAGGGTGTCGGACTGCTTCATCAGGTCGACGATGTCGTCGTCGCGGTCGTTGAGCACCGTCGAGACGCGCTGCAGGTTGGTCAGCAGCAGGTTGATCCGCTCGTTCTTGTCCGCGATGTTCGAGGAGAGCCGCGAGACCCCGCTCAGCGCGGCCTTGAACTCCTCGGGGGTGTTGCGGGTCAGGTCGGACAGCGTGGTGAGCGACTCGGCCAGCTGGTCGGTGTCGATCTGGTCGGCGGTCTGGGCCAGCCCGGAGAACGCCTCTACCACGTCGTACGGCGAGCTGGTGCGCTCGACCGGGATCTGCTTGCCCTCGGCCAGCTGGCCGTCGCCGGCCGGCTCCAGCGCGAGGTACATGGCGCCGAGCAGGGTGTTAACCCGGATCGCGGCACCGGTCTCGGGACCGAACGGCGAGTCGGTCTTGACCCGGAAGGTGACCTTCACGTGGTCGCCCTCGAGCTCGATGGCCTGCACCTTGCCGACCCGGACGCCCGCGATGCGGACCGGGTCGTCGACCTTGAGGCCGCCGGCCTCGGTGAAGGCAGCGGTGTAGGTGTCGCCACCGCCGATGATCGGCAGGTCCTGGGCGCGGAAGGCGCCCAGGATCAGGACCGCGATGACGGCCAGGCTGATCGCCCCGATGATCACGGGGTTGCGCTCACGGAAAGGCTTCATCCGAGGTCACACCTCGCAGAACCGGTGTTGTAGGTGACCGGCACCGTGATGCCGGGGAGCTTGACCTTGCCTTGGAACTGGCAGAGGTAGAAGTTGAACCAGGACCCGTAGATCGCGGTGCGGCCGACCTTCTCCAGCTTGATGGGCAGCACCTGCAGCGCGCGGTCGAGCTCCCCGCGGTTGCGCTGGATGTTGGCGGTCAGGGTGCGCAGGTTGGCGATGTCGTCGACCAGCGGCGAGCGGATCCCCTTGACCAGCGAGGCGGTCTGCACTGACAGCTGGGAGATCTGGTCGAGCGAGCCGAGGATCGCCTCGCGGTCGCTGTTCAGCCCGCCCACGAACTGGCGGAACGTCGTGATCAGCTGGTTGAGCTGGTCGTCGCGGTCGGCGACGTGGTCGAGGACTTCGCTCAGGTTGTCGACCAGGTCGCTGATCACCTGGTCGCGGTCGGCCAGCGTGTTGGTCACCGACGCCGTGTGGGCCAGCAGGCTCTCCAGCGTGCCGCCCTCGCCCTGGAAGACCTGGACGATCTCGTAGGAGAGCTGGTTGATGTCGGAGGGGCTCAGCGCCTCGAAGAGCGGCTTGAACCCGTTGAACAGCACGGTGAGGTCCAGGGCCGGGGCGGTCCGCGCGATCGGGATCGTCTCGCCCTGGGACAGCTTGTCCGCCGAGCCCACCTCCTGGGTCAGCGCGATGTAGCGCTGGCCCACGAGGTTGCGGTACTTGATCGTCGCGTGCGTCGCCTCGGTGACGGAGGTGGCGTCGTCGACGGAGAACGTGATCAGGGCGCGGGTGCGGTCGGTGATCGCGACGTCCTTGACGGTGCCGACCTTGACGCCGGCCACCCGGATGTCGTCGCCCTTGTTGACGCCGGTGGCGTCGGCGAAGACGGCCTTGAACTGCTGGGTGCCCGAGAACGACAGGTTGCCGATCGTGACCACCAGGATGCCGGTGGCCAGCGTGGTCACCAGCATGAAGATCACGAGCTTGGTGGCGTCGAGGGTGGTCTTGCGGTCGAGGACCTTCACGGCGTCCCACCACCGTCGTCGTAGGACACGGTGGCGCCGCGGACCATCGGGCCGAGCAGCAGCCCGCCGAGGTCCGGCACGTCCTCGGCCGTCGTGCCGAGGGCGGGCGCCAGGAGCTGGTCGAGCAGGCGGGACTCCTCCGGGGAGCCGGCGTAGCTGCCGAAGTCGCCGAGCTGGCCGTCGTAGGACGTGCCGACCCGGTCGGTGCCCTTGCCGGTGGGGGTGTCGATGCCGTCGACGAAGTCGGGCTGGCGGCGCACCGGGTTGGACTGGTTCCACGGCGGGCTGGGCAGGTGCAGGCAGGCCGGGCCGCGGTCGTCGCCCAGCACCGGCTGGTCCGCGGCGGTGTAGCCGCGGGGCTGGTTGGGG
Organism: uncultured Nocardioides sp.; assembly: GCA_964514085.1. Classification (GTDB taxonomy): domain Bacteria; phylum Actinomycetota; class Actinomycetes; order Propionibacteriales; family Nocardioidaceae; genus Nocardioides. The sequence goes on along the minus strand of CAZEPK010000020.1, from coordinate 16,888 downwards.
AGCGTCTCCAGGACGATGTGCAGCGTGTAGCCGCGGAACGCCGCCGCCTCGAGCTTGCCGCCGTTGACCAGCCCGCCGAGCAGGCACGGGAACTCGGTGGAGTAGCGCGCCAGGACGCGCAGCTGGGCCCGGCTGACCTCCCCGAGGCGGATCAGGTTGTCGCCGTTGTCGTCGAGGAAGCTGCGGGCCGTCCCCGAGAAGTCGGTGATGTCGTCGAGCAGGGTGTGCAGCTTGGCCTCGCGGGTCTCGAGCGTCGAGGTCGTCGTGACGGTGTTGTGCAGGATGTCGCCGACCTGGGGCAGCACGTCGGCGTAGGTGTCGGAGACCGACGCGGTCAGCCGGAGGTCCTCGACCAGCGCCGGGATCTGCGGGTTGAGCCGCTTGAGGTAGGCGTCGACGGTCTCGAGGTTCTCCCCGATCTGCTCGCCCCGGCCCTCCAGCGCGGTGGCCAGCGCGTTGAGGGTCTGGTTCAGCTCGGCCGGCTCCACCGTGCGCAGCAGCGGGTAGAGGTCGGAGAGCACCTTCTCCACCTCGGTGGAGACCACCGTCTTCTCGATCGTGTCGCCGGCCGCGATCGAGGAGCCGGACGGGTCGTCGGGGACGATGAGGGAGACGTACTTCTCGCCGAACAGCGTCTTGGGCACGATCGAGGCGGTGACGTTCTGCGGGATGGTGTGGACCTGGCTGGGGTAGAGGCCCAGGGTCAGCTCGGCGCCGTCGGCGGTGGCGTCCATGTCGAGCACCTCACCGACCTGGACCCCGCGGATCTTGACGTCCGCGCGCGCGGGCAGCTGCAGGCCGATCGTCGAGGTCTCGACGTGGACGCGGTCGTACTCGGTGAACTTCTTGGTGAACGTCGCGTAGACCAGGTAGCCCGAGAGGACCACCAGGGCCAGGAAGACCACCCCGAGGAGCTTGCGCTGGCGCACGAGGAAGGTCATCCGGCCAACCTGACCGTGGTGGTGGCGCCCCAGATCGCCATCGAGAGCAGGAGGTCGAGGACGTTGATCGCCACGATGCTGGTCCGGACGGCGCGGCCCACGGCCACGCCGACGCCCGCGGGGCCGCCACCGGCGTTGTAGCCGTAGTAGCAGTGGATGAGGATCACCACGACCGCGAAGACCAGCACCTTGCCGAAGGACCACAGCACGTCGACCGGCGGCAGGAACTGGTTGAAGTACTGGTCGTAGGTGCCGGTGCTCTGGCCGAAGAACTGGGTGACCACGAGCCGGCTCGCGAAGTACGACGAGAGCAGCCCCACGACGTACAGCGGGATGATCGCGATCAGGCCGCCGATGATCCGGGTGGTGACCAGGAAGGGCAGCGAGGGGATCGCCATCACCTCGAGGGCGTCGACCTCCTCCGAGATCCGCATCGCCCCGAGCTGGGCGGTGAAGCCGCAGCCGACGGTGGCGGCCAGGCCGATCGCCGCGACCAGCGGGGCGATCTCACGGGTGTTGAAGTAGGCCGAGACGAAGCCGGCCAGCTGGGCGGTGCCGAGCTGGTTGAGGGCGGCGAAGCCCTGCAGGCCGACCTCGGTACCGGTGAAGAAGCACATCGCGAGGATGACGCCGACCGTGCCGCCGATGACGGCGAGCGCGCCGGAGCCGAGCGTGGTCTCGGCCAGGATCCGCAGGATCTCCTTGCGGTAGCGCGCGATGGTGCGCGGCGTCCAGGCCAGGGCGCGGATGTAGAAGCCCAGCTGGTCGCCGAGCCGGTCGACGAAGCCGGCGGGCTTCTCGTAGATCGCCTTGAGGCTGGCCATCAGGTCATGTCCCTCGGTGTCGGGGCGATGCGAGCGGCGCATCCAGGGGATGCTCCGCAAGGCGCCGGAGCGAAGGCGTACCAGGGTCGTCCACCGAGCGACGGCAACGCCGCGGAGCGCCCTTGGGGCGTCGCTCCGCGCGTCTCGACATCGAGGGTCATGGCCTGGCTAACCCGTCTTCGCCGGGACGAGCTGGAAGTAGATGGCGCTCATCACGAAGTTGACGACGAACAGCAGCATGAAGCTGATGACGACGGACTCGTTGACGGCGTCGCCCACGCCCTTGGGACCACCCTGGGCGTTCATCCCCTTGTAGCAGGCCACCACGGCTGCGAGCAGGCCGAAGACCAATGCCTTGGCCATGCCCTGCCAGAGGTCGGGCAGCTGGGCGAGCGCGGTGAAGCTGGAGAGGTAGGCCCCTGGTGTGCCGTCCTGGAGGACGACGTTGAAGACGTAGCCACCGGCCACGCCGACGACCGAGACCAGGCCGTTGAGGAAGACGGCCACGAGCATGCAGGCCAGCACCCGCGGCACCACCAGCCGCTGGATGGGGTCGATGCCGAGCACCATCATGGCGTCGAGCTCCTCGCGGATCTTGCGCGCGCCGAGGTCGGCCGCGATCGCCGAGCCGGCGGCGCCGGCAATCAGCAGCGAGGTCGCGATCGGGCCGGCCTCGCGGACCACCGCGAGCACCGCCGCGGAGCCGGTGAAGGACTGGGCGCCGAACTGCTTGATCAGGCCGCCGACCTGGAGCGCGATGACCGCGCCGAAGGGGATGGCGACCAGCGCGGTCGGGATGATCGTCACCGAGGCGATGAACCAGGCCTGCTGCAGGAACTCACGGGTCTGGAAGGGACGCCGGAAGAGCCCCCTGCCGACGTCGAGGCCGAAGGCGAAGAGCTTGCCCGCGGTCCCGACAGGCGCGAGGACGCGCGTGGCCGTCGTGGATGCCATGTCTCCGCAGCCCTACTTCGCGCCGGGAGCCATGGTCATGTTCTCCTCGAAGGAGCCGGGCGGCGGGGTGACGCCGTTGTCCCGGCACCAGGCGCCGGGCTCGCGCTGGCTGCGCCGCGCGATGCCGTTGGAGGGCTCGAGCTGCATCGGGATCGGCGGCAGCGGAGGCATCTCCATGTCCTTCTCCGACTCCAGCTCGTCGGCGTCCTTCTCCTCCGACATGCCGATGGGACCGACGCGCTGGGCGTTGAGGAACTGACGCACCACCGGCTCCTCGGACGACAGCAGCATCTCGCGCGGGCCGAACATCGCGAGGTGGCGGTGGTAGAGCAGGCCGATGTTGTCGGGGACTGTGCGGGCGGTGTTGATGTCGTGGGTGACGATCAGGAACGTCGCGTCGATCTGCGCGTTGAGGTCGACGATCAGCTGGTTGAGGAACGCCGTGCGCACCGGGTCGAGGCCCGAGTCGGGCTCGTCGAAGAGGACGATCTCGGGGTCGAGCACCAGGGCCCGGGCCAGGCCGGCGCGCTTGCGCATCCCGCCGGAGATCTCACCGGGCAGCTTGTCCTCGGCGCCGAGCAGGCCGACCAGGTCCATCTTCTCCATGACGATGTCGCGGACCTCGGACTCGGACTTCTTGGTGTGCTCGCGCAGCGGGAAGGCCACGTTGTCGTAGAGGTTCATCGAGCCGAACATGGCGCCGTCCTGGAAGAGGACGCCGAACAGCTTCCGGATCTCGTAGAGCTCCTTCTCGGGGCAGCTCGCGATGTCGGTGCCCTGGATCAGCACCGAGCCCTTGTCGGGCTTGAGCAGGCCGATGAGGGTCTTGAGCAGCACGGACTTGCCGGTGCCGGACGGGCCGAGCATCACCGAGATCTCGCCGGCGGGGACGGTGAGGGAGACGTCGCCCCAGATCAGCTGCTTGCCGAACGACTTCGACAAGTCCTCGATCTTGATCTCCACACCCATGCGTGCTCTCCCTATCGACCGAGGTCGCCGTGCCGCCGGTCCCTCCGTGGACCCCTCCGAACAGCACAGCCCTCACTGACCGGTAACAACGGTGATGTCGCCGCGAGGTTACGCGGTGGTGCGACGTCCGTCACGGCTTCGGCGACCTTAGGTACCCCGTGGTGGACACCTGTGCACCGACACCCCCGGAGCAGCTGTTCGACCGGACCTGCGGCGCCCTGCAGCCGTCCTGCAGCGGACATGCCAGAGCGGCCGCCCCCGGGTCGGGGACGGCCGCTCGTGCGGTCGTGCGTCAGGCGGCGGAGCCGCCCCGAGGCACGACCGGTGTCACTTGACGGTGACGGTGGCCCCGGCGCCCTCGAGCGCCTCCTTGGCCTTGTCGGCCGCAGCCTTGTCGACGCCCTCGAGGATCGGCTTCGGCGCGGCCTCGACGAGGTCCTTGGCCTCCTTCAGACCGAGGGAGGTCAGGGCGCGCACCTCCTTGATGACGTTGATCTTCTTCTCGCCGGCGGCCTCGAGGACCACGTCGAACTGGTCCTGCTCGGCGGCCGCGTCGTCGCCGGCGGCGGCAGCGCCACCAGCGGCGGGAGCCGCGGACACGGCGACGGGGGCGGCGGCGGTGACGCCGAAGGTGTCCTCGAACTGCTTCACGAACTCGGAGAGCTCGATGAGCGTCATCTCCTTGAACGCGTCGAGCAGCTCGTCGGTGCTGAGCTTCGCCATGGTGGCGCTTCCTTCCAGTCGGTGGCCCGCGACGTGCGCCGTGGACCGAGTTTCTTCAGGTGGTGGTCAGCCCTGGTCAGGCTTCGGTGGCCGGCGTCTCGTCGTCGGACTCGGCAGCGGGGGTCTCCTCCGCGGCCTCGTCACCGGACTCGGCGGCCTCGGTCGCCTCCGCGGCGGGGGCCTCGTCGGCGTCGGCAGCCACGTCGGTGCTGGGCACCTCGGTGCTGGCCTCGGCCTCGGGGGTCTCCTCCGTGGCGGTCTCCTCGGCCACAGCGGCCTCCTCTGCGGCGGGCTCTGCCGGCGTACCGGCTCCACCAGCGAGGATCGAGGGGTCCTGCTCGGCCTTCGCCTGGAGCGCACCGGCGAGCCGGGCGGCCTGGGCGAGCGGGGCATTGAGCAGGTAGACGGCCTGGCTGAGCGAGGCGAGCATCGCGCCAGCGAGCTTGCCCAGCAGCACCTCGCGCGACTCGAGGTCGGCGAGCTTCGCGACCTCCTTCGCGTCGATGGCCTTGCCGTCGAGGTAGCCGCCCTTGATGATCAAGGCGGGGTTGGCCCTGGCGAAGTCACGCAGTCCCTTGGCGGCCTCCACGACGTCGCCCTTGAGGAAGGCGATCGCGGTGGGTCCCACCAGGAGCTCGTCGAAGCCGGTCATGCCCGCCTCGGAGGCGGCCAGCTTGGCCAGCGTGTTCTTGACCACGGCGTAGTCGGCGTTCTCGCCGAGGGAGCGGCGCAGGGTCTGCAGCTCCTTGACGGTGAGCCCGCGGTAGTCGGTCAGCACTGCGCCGGCGGCATCGTTGAACGAGTCGACGATCTCCGCGACGGCGGCCTGCTTGTCTGCCCGCGCCATCGGTCTCCTTCTCTCTCCGGACGAGACCGCTGGCGCCGCGTGAAATCACGAACGCCCCGAGCGCAGGCTCAGGGCGTGATCAGATCCGAGTCGGATCCGTGCTCTGCACCTGCGCAGGTCGTCCGCATCGCTGCGGCACCTTCGATCCGACTGCTTGCACAGCCGAACGACCGGCGGTCTCTGGTTACGCCGAGAAGAGTACGGGCCGGGCAGGCGCGGGTCCAAATCGTCCTCGGGCGGGGTCCGGGCCGGGGGGCGGTGCCTGGGCAACCGTCCTCCACAGGGCGGCGGTGGGCCAGGAACGGTTGTCCCTGGGGACAGCGGTTGCCAGGGCACCGCTCCCCGGACCGGCCGGCGACGACGTACCAGCACCGGGTCACCGGGTTTCGAGACGGTTGCTGCGCAACCTCCTCAACCACCGTCGGTGGCGAGGAACGAGCGCAGGGGTGGATCGGCCGCCGCCGCGCCCCCGACCGACGGACCCGACCCGGTGCCACGAGCGCAAGCGCCAGACCCAACCCCTACTCGATGACCCGCAGGGGCTCGCCGGCGATCCAGGCCTCGATGTCCTGGACGGCCTCGGTGAAGTAGGTGCGGTAGTTGGCGGCGGTGACGTAGCCCAGGTGTGGGAGGGCCAGGACGTTGGGGAGGGTGCGGAGGGGGTGGTCGAGCGGGAGCGGCTCCTCGTCGAAGACGTCGAGCCCGGCACCGGCCAGGCGGCCCTGCTGGAGGGCGGCCAGGAGGGCGTCGTTGTCGACCAGGGCGGCCCGGGCGGTGTTGATGAAGTAGGCGTCGCGACGCATCGCCGCGAGGTCGCCGGCGTCGATGATCTGGCGGGTCGACCAGGAGAGCTGCAGGTGCAGCGAGACCACGTCGGAGTCGAAGAGCAGGTCGCGCTTCGAGGCCGCCATCCGCACGCCGGCGCGGTCCGCGCGCTCGGGGGTCAGGTGCGGGCTCCAGGCCACGACGTCCATGTCGAAGGCCTTGGCCACCCGCGCCACCCGGCTGCCGATCTGCCCCAGGCCGATGATCCCGAACGTCGCCCCGGCCAGGTCCCGGCCGACGGTGGACTGCCAGGGGCCGCCGTCGCGCATGGCGCCGGCCTCCAGCGGTACGCCGCGCAGCAGGCCCAGCACCAGCGCCCAGGTCAGCTCGGCCGGCGGCGCGGAGCGGGACGACGTGCCGCACACGGTGATGCCGGCGGCCGCGCACGCGGCCAGGTCGATCGAGGCGTTGCGCGAGCCGGTGGTCACGACCAGCCGCAGGTCGGGGAGCCGGGAGAGGACGGTCTCGGTGAGCGGGGTGCGCTCGCGCATCACCACCACGACCGTGGCGCCCTTGAGGGTCCGGACCAGCTCGAGCGGGTCGGCGAGGTGCCGGCGCACGGACACCACGTCCACGCCGTGCAGCACCGACCAGTCGGCGTACTGCCGCGCGACGTCCTGGTAGTCGTCGAGGACCACGCACTTCACGTCAGGATCACCGTCTGCTCCCCCCGAAGCAACGACGTCCGGCCCGGCGAATGGGACCGGCCCGCCCCCAGCAACCTAGGGGCGGGCCGACGGGATGTCCGCAGAACCACGGAAGACCGGGGTGAGGGGGCTACTCCGAGCCCTCCTCCTCCGAGGCGACGTTCTTGGTGCGGTTGGGGTCGACCTGGACGCCGGGGCCCATGGTGGTCGAGACCGTCACCTTCTTGATGTAGCGGCCCTTGGAGCTGGCCGGCTTGAGCCGGAGCACCTCCTCGAGCGCCGCGGCGTAGTTCTCGGCCAGCTGCGCCTCGGAGAAGGAGGCCTTCCCGATGATGAAGTGCAGGTTGGCGTGCCGGTCGACGCGGAACTCGATCTTGCCGCCCTTGATGTCCGTCACGGCCTTGGCCGGGTCGGGGGTGACGGTGCCGGTCTTGGGGTTCGGCATGAGGCCGCGGGGGCCGAGCACGCGGCCCAGGCGGCCGACCTTGCCCATCATGTCCGGCGTCGCGACGACGGCGTCGAAGTCGAGCCAGCCGCCGCTCACCTTCTCGATGAGCTCGTCGCCACCGACGATGTCGGCGCCGGCCTCACGGGCGGCCTCCGCCTTGTCGCCGTTGGCGAAGACCAGGACGCGGGCCGTCTTGCCGGTGCCGTGGGGCAGGTTGACGGTGCCGCGCACCATCTGGTCGGCCTTGCGGGGGTCGACCCCGAGCCGCATGACGACGTCGAGGGTCTCGTCGAACTTCTTCTTGCTGGAGGTCTTGGCGATCTTGATCGCCGTCAGCGGGGCGTAGAGCTCGTCCTGGTCGAACGTGCCCGCCGCCTCGCGGTAGGTCTTGCTGCGCTGCATGGTCGTCTTCTCTCTTCGGAACTGCAGAGGTCGTGGTCTCAGGGGGCCAGCGCGGCCCTGCCACAGGAACTGGAACTGCCGAGCGCGGCACTCAGCCCTCGGTGGTCACGCCCATCGAGCGGGCGGTGCCCTCGACGATCTTCATCGCCGCGTCGAGGTTGTTGGCGTTGAGGTCGGGCAGCTTGGTCTGGGCGATCTCGCGCACCTGGTCCTTGGTCAGCTTGCCGACCTTCTCCTTGTGCGGGACACCCGAGCCCTTGCTCAGCCCGGCGGCCTTCTTGATCAGCTCAGCAGCCGGCGGGGTCTTGGTGATGAACGTGAACGACCGGTCCTCGTAGATCGTGATCTCGACCGGGATGACGTTCCCGCGCATGGACTCCGTCTGGGCGTTGTAGGCCTTGCAGAAGTCCATGATGTTGACGCCGTGGGGACCGAGGGCGGTACCGACCGGCGGGGCCGGCGTCGCGGCGCCGGCCTGGAGCTGCACCTTGACGAGCGCAGCGATCTTCTTCTTGGGAGGCATCCTTCTTCTTCCTTCTCGTGGTCATGACGAGCGTGGTCCGTCCCATCTCGGGACGACGCCCTGCCACCGTGGTGTTGCGGGTGCTTCAGACCTTCTGGATCTGGCTGAAGCTCAGCTCGACCGGGGTCTCCCGGCCGAAGATCTCGACCAGCGCCTTGACGCGCTGGGACTCCGGGTTGATCTCGGTGATGGTCGCGTGCAGCGTGGCGAACGGGCCGTCGACCACCATGACCGAGTCCTGGACGTCGAAGTCGGCCACCTCGACCGGCTTCTTGCTCGCGGCCGTGCTGCCGGGGGCCGCGGTGCCGGCGGCGACCGCCTCGGCCTCGGCGCGGGCCACGACGGCCGGGGCCAGCATGTTCTCGACCTCGGTCATGCTCAGCGGCACCGGCTGGTGGCTGTGGCCGACGAAGCCGGTCACCGACGGGGTGTGGCGGACCGCGGCCCACGACTCGTCGGTGAGGTCCATCCGGACCAGGACGTAGCCGGGCAGGACGGTCCGCTTGACCATCTTGCGCTGGCCGTTCTTGATCTCGGCCACCTCCTCGGTGGGGACCACGATCTCGTGGATGTAGTCCTCCATGTTCAAGGAGATGATGCGGTTCTCGAGGTTCGACTTCACCCTGTTCTCCATGCCGGAGTAGGTGTGCACGACGAACCAGTCACCGGGCTTGGCCCACAGCTCGCGGCGGAACTCCTCCAGCGGGTCGGACGCCACGGGCTCGGCGTCCTCGTCGTCGTCGGAGTCGTCGTCGGACTCGTCGTCGGCAGAGCCCTCGGGCCCCTCGTCGCCCTCGGCCTCGGACAGCTCGCGCGAGGTGGCGCCGCCGTCCTCGTGGTCGTCGAGGCCCATGCCGAGGTCGGAGGTCTCGTCGGTGCCCTCGGAGTCCAGCCGGGGGTCGTCCTCGACGTCGGAGCCCTCGTCGGGCTCGCCGTAGCGCGCCTCGAGCTCGGGGTCGGGGGACTCGCCGGGAGCCAGGCCGATCACCTCGACGTCGTCGTCATCGCTGTCGTCCGCGTCGTCGGCGACGTCCACGTCGTCGTCATCCGCGTCGTCCAGCGTCTCGTCGAGGGCGTCGTCGCCCGTGTCGTCGGAGTCGTCGGGCTCGGCGGCGCTCGCCGCGGCGTCGGCGGCCTCGTCCTCGGTGGTCTCCACCGTGGACTCGTCCTGCTCGTCGATCTGCTCGGACACGTGGTGCTCCATCACTGCTAGCGGGGTGGCCGTGGGGCCGGGGTGGGTGGGGCGCCGCCGGGACTGCCGGCGGCTACCGGGCGGCTACTCGGCGCTGCGGCCGTCGAAGATCGCGAAGGCGAGCTTGCCGAGGCCGAGGTCGAGCAGCGAGACGATCGTCATCATGATCGCCACGAAGACCATCACCACGATGAAGTAGGTGACCAGCTGCTCCTGGGTCGGGTAGACCACCTTGCGGAGCTCGGCCACCACCTGCCGGTAGAAGGTGGGGAGGCTGGTGCGCTTGTCGGGCCTTCCGTCACGTGACCCACGCTCGCGCGGTCCTTGAACCGCCCTGCTGTCCGCCACGGTGCTCGCCTCGATCCTTCGTCTGTCTTCGGTGGTGCTTCGGTGTCGCTTCGGTGCTGGTCAGGTGTCGCTGGGTGCACACGGGGTGCGTTCCTTGCAGGGCACGAGGGACTTGAACCCCCAACCTTCGGTTTTGGAGACCGATGCTCTGCCAGTTGAGCTAGTGCCCTCCGGTGTTGGTCCCCGGGCATGGCAAAGCCTGTGGGAAACCACCAAGCGATGAGTCTACGGTGCGGGCCCGACCGGAGTCGAACTCGCACCCGTCTGGGAACATGGCGCCTGTGACGACGTCCGGGACCTCGCAGGCTGTTCCTCCTCCTGGCCAACGCACACCGTTGGCCGAACGTTCCGCGCCCGAGCTCACGGAGTTCCTCGCGCAGGAGCGGGCGGCGTACGACGAGCTGGTGGCCCGCGGGCTCAGGCTGGACCTGACCCGCGGCAAGCCCGCGGCCGCCCAGCTGGACCTCTCCGACCGGCTGCTGACCCTGCCCACCGGCGTCGTGGACCAGGCCGGGGTGGACACCCGCAACTACGGCGGGCTGGAGGGCATCGCCGAGCTGCGGGCGATGTTCGCCGACCTGCTGTGGGTCGAGCCGGAGCAGGTCGTGGCCGGTGGCAACTCCAGCCTGGTGCTGATGCGCGAGGTGCTGACCGACCTGTGGCTCAAGGGGGCCGTGGACGGCGAGCGGCCGTGGGGCCAGGAGGAGAAGGTCCGGTTCATCTGCCCGGTGCCCGGCTACGACCGGCACTTCACCCTGCTGGACTGGTTCGGCATCGAGATGGTGACCGTGCCGATGAACGACGACGGGCCCGACCCCGACGCCGTGGCCGAGCTGGCCGGCAAGGACCCGAGCATCAAGGGCATCTGGGTGGTCCCGACCTACGCCAACCCGAGCGGGTCGATCGTGAGCCAGGAGGTGGCCGAGCGGCTGGCCTCGATGACCACCGCGGCCCCCGACTTCAAGATCCTGTGGGACAACGCCTACGCCTTCCACCACCTGACCGAGGCCGAGGCCAAGAGCGCCGACATCCTCTCCCTGGCCTCCGCGGCCGGGCACCCGCACCGGCCGATCATGTTCGCCTCGACCTCCAAGATCAGCTACGCCGGCGCCGGCGTCGCGTTCCTGGCCGGGTCGGTGGAGAACATCGCGTGGTACGTCGGCCACCTCGGCAAGGGCGCCATCGGCCCCGACAAGCTCAACCAGCTGCGGCACGCGCAGTTCTTCGGCTCGGCGCAGGGCGTCCGCGACCACATGCAGCTGCACCGGCGGATCATCGCCCCCAAGTTCGCCTCGGTCCTCGAGGTGCTCGGCGAGCAGCTCGGCGGGCTCGGGATCGCCACCTGGACCGAGCCGAGCGGCGGCTACTTCATCAGCCTCGACGTCCTGGACGGGACGGCGGCACGGGTCGTGGAGCTGGCCAAGGCCGCCGGCGTGGCGCTCACACCCGCCGGGTCGTCGTTCCCCTACGGCCGCGACCCGCACGACCGCAACATCCGGCTGGCGCCGACCTTCCCCGAGCCGGCCGAGGTCGAGGCGGCCACGCGCGCGGTGGCCACCTGCGCGCGGCTGGCGGCGGCGGAGCAGCTGGTTGGCTGACTCCCCGCCCGCTCCGGACCCCGCCGACCGGTCGCTCCGCGCGCTGCCCAAGGCGCACCTGCACCTGCACTTCACGGGCTCGATGCGTCACGCCACGCTGCTGGAGCTGGCCGAGCGCGACGGCATCCGCCTGCCCGACCAGCTGGTCTCGCAGTGGCCGCCGGAGCTGTCCGCGGCCGACGAGAAGGGCTGGTTCCGGTTCCAGCGCCTCTACGACGTGGCCCGGTCGGTGCTGCGCACCGAGGACGACGTGCGCCGGCTGGTGCTGGAGGCGGCCGAGGACGACGTCCACGACGGCAGCGGCTGGCTGGAGATCCAGGTCGACCCCAGCGGCTACGCCGCCCGCTTCGGCGGGGTCACCGCCTTCACCGACCTGGTCCTCGACGCCGTGCGCTCGGCCTCCGAGCGGACCGGGCTGGCCATGGCCGTGGTCATCGCCGCCAACCGCACCCGCCACCCCCTCGACGCCCGCACGCTGGCCCGCCTGGCGGCGCAGTACGCCGGCCGGGGCGTGGTCGGCTTCGGGCTGAGCAACGACGAGCGGCGCGGCAGCACGGCCGACTTCGCCGGCGCCTTCCGCATCGCCGAGCGGGCCGGGCTCCGGCTGGTGCCGCACGGCGGCGAGCTGCTGGGGCCCGACCACATCCGCACCTGCCTGGACGCTCTGCACGCCCAGCGCCTGGGCCACGGCGTCCGCTCCGCCGAGGACCCGCGGCTGCTCGACCGGATCGTCGAGGCCGGCGTGGCCCTCGAGGTGTGCCCGGTCAGCAACGTCGCGCTGGGCGTCTACTCCGACCTCTCGTCGGTGCCGCTGCCCACCCTCCTGGAGGCCGGCGCCACGATCGCGCTGGGCGCCGACGACCCGCTGCTCTTCGGCTCGCGCCTGCACGGGCAGTACGCCGCGGTGCGGGCGGCCCACGACCTCGACGACGAGCGGCTGGCCGAGCTGGCCCGGATGTCGGTGCGGGCCTCCTCCGCGCCCGACGACGTGCGGGCCCGCCTGCTGGCCGGCGTGGACGCCTGGGTCTCCGGCTGACCCTGCCGGACACGACCGGAAACCCCTCGCGAGCCCTGCGCGTCCTGACACCATGCCGCCATGACCACGGGCCCCGAGAACCCCTACGGCGACCCTCCGCCGTCGCCGTACCAGCCGCCGGCCCCGCCGCCCCCTCCGCAGTACGGCGCCTACCCGCCCCAGCCCTACGGCGCGCCCGGATACCAGCCCGGCTACCCACCGGGCTACCCCCCGGCCTACGCGCCCGCACCGCAGAACGAGGGGCTGGCCATCGCCGCGATGGTGATCGGCATCGTCTCGCTGGTCCTGGCCTGCGGCTACGGGATCGGCCTGCTCGGCTCCCCCGCCGCGCTGGTGATGGGCCGGATCTCCATGAAGCGGATCGACCGGTCCGGTGGCCAGCTCGGCGGCCGCGGGATGGCCAAGGCGGGCTTCGTCCTGGGCATCATCGGGAGCGTCCTGCTGGCGCTCACGATCATCGTGGTCGTGGTCGTCATCGTCGCCGCGGCCAACGGGGCCTTCGACGAGACCAGCGGCTACTGAGCGGCTACTGAGCGGCTACTGAGCAGCTACTGACCGGCGACGACGCTACAGCTCGGCGCCGACCAGCACCGGCTCGTTGACCAAGCGGATCCCGTAGCGGCGCTCGACCCCGTCGCGGACCTCGCGGGCCAGCGCCAGCAGCTCCTCGGTGCGACCGCCCCCGCGGTTGGTCAGCGCGAGCGGGTGCTTGGTGGAGATGCCGACCGCGCCCGCGGCGTACCCCTTGGCGAAACCGGCGTGCTCGATCAGCCAGGCGGCGCTCGTCTTGACCCGGCCGTCGGGCTGGGGCCAGCGCGGCGCGCCCTCGGGCAGCGCGCCCGGCTCCACCACGGGGTTGGTGAAGAAGGAGCCCGCGCTCCAGGTGTCGTGGTCGGCCGGGTCGAGCACCATGCCCTTGCCGCGGCGCAGCGCCAGCACCGCCTCGCGCACCTCGGCCAGCGGCGCGCGCTGGCCCGGCTCCACACCCAGGGTGCGGGCCAGCTCGGCGTACTCGACCGGCGCCCCCAGCGAGCCCTGCCGCAGCTGGAAGGTGACGTCGAGGACCACGTGCCGGCCCGGATCGGCCTTGAACCGCGACGTGCGGTAGCCGAACCGGCACTCGGCGCCGGCGAAGGTGCGGACGCCCTGGAGGGTGCGGTCCCACACCCGGACCCGGGCGATGGTCTGGGAGACCTCCTGGCCGTAGGCGCCGACGTTCTGGATCGGGGTGGCCCCGACCCGGCCGGGGATGCCCGCGAGGGCCTCGACGCCGACCCAGCCGTGCTCGACGGCGTACGCCGTGAAGCCGTCCCAGTCCTCCCCCGCCGCCACCGTGACCAGCACGCCCCCGCACGTGGGGTCCTCGCCGTCCTCGACATCGGCGCGCAGGCCCCAGGTGGCCACCTCGACCACGGTGCCGTCGAAGCCGGCGTCGGCCACCACGAGGTTGCTGCCGCCGCCCAGGACGAGCAGCGGCCCCGTGGTGGCCGCGAGGGCCTCGGTGAGCTCCTGCTCGGTCGTGGCGCGCACCCAGGCGCGGGCCGGGCCGCCGAGCCGGAGGGTGGTGTGGTCGGCGAGCAGCTCAGCCACGGACGACGGCCTTCGGCATGCCGAGGACCTTCTGGCCGCCGCAGGTCACCGTGAGGCTCACCGTCGTGAGCCCGTCGACGGGCTCCTTGGCCTCGCCGGCCACCTCGACCTCGACCCCGCCCTCGGCGGGCACCACCACCGGCGCGGTGAACTTGCACCCGAGCGAGACCAGCTCGGTGTCGGGGAACCAGTCCGCGACGGCCCGCGCCGCGAGGGCCATGGTGTACATGCCGTGCGCGATGACGCCGGGGAGGCCGACGCTGCGGGCCACCTCCTCGTCCTGGTGGATGGGGTTGTGGTCGCCGCTGGCCTCGGCGTAGGCGACGAGGTCTGCGCGGGTCACGGTGAAGGTGCGGCTGGACAGCGCGCCGGGGCCGCTCACGAGGCGTCCGCTCCCCGGTGCACGAGCGTGGCGCTGGTGGCGCAGACGAGCGCCCCGGAGCCGTCAGTGACCTCGCTGGTGGTGCCGATGATGTCGTTGCCGCCGATCTGGCGCAGGGTCGCGACGGTCAGCGTCGCGGTCAGCACGTCGCCGGCCACGATCGGGCGCTCGTAGGTGAACCGCTGCTCCCCGTGCACGATCCGGAAGAGGTCGACCTGCTCGACCTCCAAGAAGGCGTTCATCGCCTCGAAGGCCATCACGATCGGGAACGTCGCCGGAGCCGGCCCCCCGGACCACGACCCGCCGGTGGCTGCGGCGAAGGACCTCAGACCCGCCTCGGTCACCTCGTAGGGTCGGGTGGGTGGGAAGGACCGGCCGACGAGCGACGGGTCGATGGGCATGGGTCCAACCTAGTGCGCTGCTGGCGCTGGTCCTGCTGGCCGGGTGCACCTCGGGGTCGGACGGGCCGGACCCGCGGACCGCGGCGCCCGACGGCCGGCCCGGCTGCGGCCCGGTGGCCTACGCCGACGTGCGTGGCCGCCCTCCGTCGTACGGCCCGCGGGAGCTGGATCGCTTCGGCAACGACCATGCCCTGTGCGCCGGCACCTGGCTGCCCGGGTCCGACGGCTGGTTGGTCCCGCAGGGCATGGCGGTCGCCGACGGGACGGCGTACGTCGCGGGCTTCGACGGCACCCAGGCCGGCAGCCACCGCCTCTGCACGGTCGAGTCGGTGTCGGTGCGCACCGGGCGGCTCCTGGCCCGGCGCTACCCGGTGCGCGGCCAGGTCGGGCTGCGCGACCCGACCGAGTGCCGCCACGGTGGCGGCGTCCTGGTCGACGCGCACGGTGTGTGGCTGGCCGAGACCCAGCGGCTCTGGCTCCTGGACCCGACCACGCTCGAGGTGCAGCGCGGGTGGGCGCTCGACGAGCCGGTGCGCGGGTCCTTCGCGGTGTGGGGCCGGCACGGCGAGCTGGGCCTGGGCCGGTTCCGGGCCTCCAGCGCGGCGCGGCTGTGGTGGTTCGACGTCGACCGGCTGCTCGGCTCCTCGGCCTACGAGCTCTCGACCGCCGACGCCCTCCGGGCCGTGCCGGTGCCACCCGCCACCCAGGGCGCGGTGTGGGGCACGCTCGGCGGGATCGGGCCGGGCCTGTGGTTCGCCACCTCGACGGCCTCCTGCGGGGTGCTGGTCGGTCCGGACGGGCGCAGCCGGGCGTTCGTGCCGGGCGCGGAGAGCATGAGCCTGACCGGCGACGACGAGCTGTGGGTGGTCAGCGAGTCCGGCTCGCGGCTCTACCAGCGCAAGGGCCGCCCGATGACGCCTGCGCTGTCGCGCTTCGACACGTCGGACCTGGCCACCTGGGCCGAGCCGGGCTGCTCGGTCTGAGCCGGGCGTACCCTGAAATGGCGTCGACCCGGCAGGAGACCTGCCGGGTCGAGCGAGGAGCGTGGAGCGCGCTGGGTCAGCGCGTCTCGCGGTGCACCGTGTGCCGGCGCTCGCGCGGGCAGTACTTCTTCATCTCGAGCCGGTCGGGGTCGTTGCGCCGGTTCTTCTTGGTGATGTAGTTGCGCTCCTTGCACTCGGTGCAGGCGAGCGTGATCTTGGGGCGAACGTCGGAGCTCTTGCTGGCCACGGGAAGGTCCTCTTGTTGTCGTCTCTGCTGCTGCGCAGTAGCGGGGGCGGGATTCGAACCCGCGACACCACGATTATGAGCCGTGTGCTCTAACCACCTGAGCTACCCCGCCACGGGGGACACGGCCTCGCTGTCGAACGCAGGATCTACGCCCAGCAGGTCTGACTGTGCCAGAGCCCCTTTACGGAATCGAACCGTAGACCTTCTCCTTACCATGGAGACGCTCTGCCGACTGAGCTAAAGGGGCCGGTGGGTGACACCGACGGAGAACTTTACACAGCCTCCGCGGTCTGGCCGAATCGAGATCGAAGGCCTCGCTCAGGCCTGGATCCGGGCGAAGGGGAAGGCCTCCTCGAGCTCGTAGCCGAGCTCGATCAGGGTGGCCTCCCGGCCGGCCGCGGCCCCGAACATCATCCCCTGCGGGAGCCCGGCCGCGGTGGTCGCCAAGGGCAGGGAGATGGCCGGGTCACCGGTGGCGTTCTGCATCGGCGTGAAGGCCACCCAGTCCAGCACCCGGTCCATCACCAGCTCGTGGTCCTGGGTCGGGTCCAGCCAGCCGACCTCGGGGGTCTGGGTGGCCAGGGTGGGGGTCAGCGTGACGTCGTAGTGGCGGTAGAAGTCGGCCGTGGCCCGCTGGCTGCGCCGCAGCCGCCGGATGGCCCCGGGCAGCCGGTGCAGCCGCCGGCGGGCGTAGTCGGCCAGGCCGTGGCTCACGTGGTCGAGGTTCGCGGGGTTCCACGACGGGCCGTGGGCCCGGCGGCCGCTGCGGATGAGGAAGAACGCCAGGCTGGACCAGTAGAGGAGGAAGTCGTCGGCGAAGGCCTGGTCGACCGGCGCGGTGACCTGCTCCACCTTGTGGCCGAGCTCCTCGAGCTGGGCGGCGACCTTGAGGGTCAGCTCGGTGACCTCCGGGGACGACGCGCGCCCCACGCCCTCGGTCGTCACCCCGATCCGGAGCCGGCCGCGACCCGGGCGGGTGAGGTCCCCGATCGGCGGCAGGTGCAGGCC
>CAZEPK010000019.1:0-26321 GCA_964514085.1 uncultured Nocardioides sp. | reverse complement strand
AGAGGACACTGCGCAGATGAGCCCTGCGCGACCGTGGCCCCGTCGGACCCGGCGCGACCGGGCTGTCTTCGCTGTGGTGGTGTCCGGTCTCGTAGCCGTCAACGAAGGCGGCCAGTCTGTTGGCCCCAGCGCCGGGCTCATCGGCAGGGAAGAGGCGACCGAACGAGATCGCGGCGTAGGCAAGGTCCCAACTTGATGTGTCTGCTGCTGACGCTGGTGCTGTGGCACATCGGGCGGAGGAACGTCGCGCTCGACCGCGTGGGGCGGCTAGTCGAGCGTGAGCAGGCGCAGATGGTGCGCCGCGAGCGGCTGGTGCGCACGGTCTCGCACGAGATGCGGACACCGCTCGCGATCGCGGGAGGGTACGTCGACCTGCTCCGCAGGCAGGAGCTCCCCGAGCCGGTCCTCGGCGATCTCCTCGTGGTTCGCGAGGAGCTCGACCGCTCGTCGCGTGCCGTCGACCGGTTGCTGCGCCTGATCAGGTCCCACGAGAACCTGCCGCTGATGCAGGTCAACTCGACGAGCTCCTGATCTCGGTCGTCGAGCGGTGGCGGGTCGTGGCCCCGCGCGAGTGGCAGGTCGAGGCCCACGCCGGCTGGCAGAAGGCCAACGGCGACAGGGTCCGTGCCTGCATCGACACGCTCGTCGAGAACGCGCTGCGCTACACGACGTCCGGTGATGTGGTGCGGGTCTTCGCCCGGCTGGAGGGCGAGACCTTCGTCTTCGGTGTGGCCGACTCCGGCCCGGGCCTGAACCAGACCCAGCAGGACGCCATCAACGCGCCCCTGCCCGACTCGCAGGACGTACCCCTGATCAGCGACCCGCGCTCCCAGACCGGGCTGGGGCTGTCACTGGTGCGCGATGCGGTCGAGTCACGGGGCGGCCGGTTGGTCGCCGGCCGGGCCCGCGAGGGAGGTGCTGAGGTCTACGTCGTCTGCCTCCGCTACCCCAGCGCGTCTCCTTCACGCTTGCGGCGGCCGACGGTGTGGGCTCCGTTGCCGTCGCCGCTGGACCCGTCCGACGGTCTCAGCCCCGCGACGAGGTAGGGGGCGTCGCTCTGCGACGTGAACCTCCAGGGCGCTGGCCACCGGTTGTTGCCACAGATGTCTCGGGTCGCGACGAATGTCTGACGCCCGATCGGATACCGGCGGGTGTGTCCGAGGAGGAGCCGGGCTTCTCCGCCCAGCTGAAGTCAGGGCCGTTCGACGGTGCGGCTGTGGGTTTCGACCTCGACCCGAGCGACCTCCCACAGGCCGTGGTCTTGAGCTTCGTCGTCGGGGAGCAGCCGACGGACCTGGCCTCCCACAGCTACCTGCTCGACCGGGTGCACCGGGTCTTCCGCTACCTGGGCGAAGCCACCACGGACGAGAGCCAAGGCGAGCCGCCGATCCAGCTGGATCCAGGTCCCGAAGGGCAAGCCCTGGCCGACGCAGCGGACGACGCGCTGACCATCCGGTTCTACGAGCTGCTCTTCGAGCGCTGCCCCGAGCTCCGTGAGCTCTTCGCCGCCGACATCCGTCCGCAGGCAGCGATGCTCGGTACGGCGTTGCGAGCGACCATCGGTCACCTCGGCGACGGCGACTGGCTCATCACCGCCCTGCGGACGCTCGGCGCCCAGCACGCCCAGTGGGGTGTGACCGAGCCGATGTACGCCGCCTTCGGCGAGTGCATGTCGTCGGCGCTGTCCGAGCGAGCTCCCGGCGACTGGACCCCGGAGGCGGCCGATGCCTGGGACAGCATCTTCTGCGAGGTGCGGGACCTGATGCTCGACGGTGCTGCGCGAGCCACGCGGGACGAGGGCCGTGGGTCGGACGACTCAGACGGCAACCCGTAGCGAGCCTCTCGTCGCTGGCGATGCGAGCGCGCCGGTGGACGCCATCGATCTGCGTCACTGACCTGCGGGCCGGCGGGCTACGTCGTCCCCTCCAGGTCGGGACGAGCGCAGCCTGGTGCCTTGCTCTGCTCGCAGGCGCCGGGGGGGGGGTCGCCGGTGCACACAAGCCGGGCCCAAGGCTGGCCAAAGGGGCCGCCGGCAGGGTCCTCCCGACCCCACCAACCCGTCCCGGAGGCATCGCCATGAACCGTGTTCCTCAGCTCGAGCTGCCCGGCCCGACGCAGGTGTCCCAGAGAACGGCCGGTGCACGGCTGTCCGGCTTCGCCGTGGTCGTGGTGCTCGCGAACGCCCTTGCGACGGTGCTGGCGGTGGCGGCCAACTGGCCGTCCCAGTTCGGCGGTGTGGTGGGGAGCGACGCGGGCCGGGAGTGGCTGTCGCGGGGCACGGCGATCTCCGCCCCGCTGGCGCCGGTCGCGTGCTTCGTCCTCGTCGCGGTCCTGGTGCGCTCCCGCAGCTGGGTGGGGTGGCTCGGGATCGGCCTGGCCTTCCTGACGGCCGTGCTGGTCCTCGTCGGCGGGATGGGTGAGCTGGTCGCGGAGCCCACCGCCGACGTCCCGCGCGCGGTCCTCATCGCGGCGGGTGCGTACTGGGGCGTCATCGCGGCGGTCTTCCTCGTCCTGGGCACCGCAGCCGTCCGAGAGCGGCGTGCCCTTCGCGACGCCACCTGAGTCGATCCGTCGACCGGGACGACCAGTGGCCGGGTTCTTGCCGGTGTGCCTCGGCCGGGGTGCAGCCGCGTACTACGCCCGGACCCGCCGCCGACCGGCGCCGCCCGATCCTGCCGCTGCGGCCCGGGGCCGTCCGTCGAGGGCGGTGGCGACGAGGACACCGACACCGGTGGCCGCCAGGCCCAGGACGCAGTCGAGCAGCCAGTGGTTGGCGGTGCCGATGACCACGATGGTCGTCACGGTCGGGTAGGCGAGGAGCGCCAGGCGGCCACGCGAGCAGGCGCGCTCGTAGAGCGCCCAGGCGACCCACGCCGCCCAGCCGACGTGCAACGACGGCATGGCGGCCAGCTCGTTGGTGAGACTGCCCAGCCCCGCGGGAGCGGAGGCGTGCACCGACCACCAGCCGACGTGGGCGTACTGCGCCAGGGTGTCCCGGTACGCCGCCCCCATGAGCCGTGGCGGCGCGGTGGGGAAGAGCAGGTACCCCAGCAGACCGACGGCC
Organism: uncultured Nocardioides sp.; assembly: GCA_964514085.1. Classification (GTDB taxonomy): domain Bacteria; phylum Actinomycetota; class Actinomycetes; order Propionibacteriales; family Nocardioidaceae; genus Nocardioides. The sequence goes on along the minus strand of CAZEPK010000019.1, from coordinate 23,257 downwards.
GATGCGGCAACGATGGCGTTCCGGCACCTGGCGTAGTCGCCTCGGCGCCTGCAGTAGACCCACGCGAGCGCCGCCGGGGTGACGACGTAGTGGAGGACGGCGTACCAGTAGTCCATGGGGACGGCCAGCCATGCCACGTCGGTGACCGCCGCGTTGAGCCGACTCTCGACGTCCAGGTGCAGCACTCCTTCGGCCTGGAGGAGGCGATCGGCGCGGTCCCGGGCCGCCGACAGGTCGTCGCCGCCCAGCACGCGGGTCAGGCTGTAGAAGACGTAGAGGCTGCCCAGCAGCAGGAGCTCGCGCACGTGTCGCGTCACCCGCGCACGTCTCGACGACGCCTCGGCGCCGTGGGGGACCCGACTGACGCGCGCCACGAGGACGGTGCTCATGGCGACCTCCTGGCGGCCGGGTCTGCCGGGCCTCGGGCCGAGGAGACGTGCCGGCCGCCACGGGAAGGGGGCGGGTAGCTCGGCTCGGCCATGACCTGAGTCTGGAGACGGCCGGGACCGAGCGCGCGGTGGGCAGCCGCACCGCTGGGTGGGGATGACCGCACCCGGAGCCGGCGGACGCCCGGGCGTCGCCTGTCCCGCTCAGGACGTCTTTGTCCCCCTACAGTGGCCCCCATGACGCTCCGCGTCGTCTTCGCCGACGACAACTACCTCGTGCGCGAAGGCGTCGCGGGGCTGCTGACGGCGACACCGGACATCGAGCTGCTCGAGACGGTCGGCGACCCGGTCGCCCTGTACGCCGCGGTCGGGGAGCACCGACCCGACGCGGTGCTGACCGACATCCGGATGCCCCCGTCGTTCACCACCGAGGGGATCCAGGCGGCCAAGCGGATCCGCTCGGACTTCCCGGACGTCGGCGTGGTCGTGCTCTCGCAGTACGTCGAGGAGGACTACGCCTACGAGCTCCTGGTCGACGGAGTGGCGGGCCTCGGCTACCTCCTCAAGGAGCGCGTGAGCCAGGTCGACGACCTCATCCGCGCCCTGCACGAGGTGTCGCGGGGCGGGTCCGCGCTCGACCCGAAGGTCGTGGAGGGGCTGATGGCCCGCACCTCCAAGGAGGCCAGCTCACCGCTCCGCAGGCTCAGCGAGCGCGAGACGGAGGTCCTCCAGGCGATGGCCACAGGTCTCAGCAACGCGGCCATCGCGGCCACCTTGTTCATGAGCGAGCGCGCGGTCGAGAAGCACATCAGCTCGGTCTTCCAGAAGCTGGACGTCGTCAACGAGTCGGACGTCAACCGTCGCGTCATGGCGGTGCTGGCGTTCCTCGACGCGACCCGCGGAGGTCGTCCGGCCTGAGTGCTGGCCGCACCCGTCGACGGCGGTCAGCCCCCTCCCGGCTCGTCCGGGGATCCGGGAGAATCGGTCGGGTGGTGAGCCATGTCTGATCCCAGCGACCGTGACGTCCGGGTCCTGGTCGTCGACGACCAGGAGCCGTACCGCCGCGCCATGACCGCGGTGGTCGAGGCGACCGACGGCTTCGTGGTCGTCGGCCTCGCGGAGTCCGGCGAGCAGTCCCTCGAGGCGGCCACCGCTCTGCAGCCCGACCTCGTCCTGATGGACGTCAACCTGCCCGGCATCGACGGCATCGAGGCGTCCCGCCGGCTCACCGGCCGCCCCGGCGGTCCGGCGGTCGTCCTCCTCTCGACCTACGACGCCGAGGAGTTCGAGGTCTCCGGCAGCGGTGCGGTCGCCTACGTGCCCAAGGCGGCGTTCGGCCCTGACCGGCTCGCGGAGGCGTGGGCCGACGCAGCGCCCTCCTCGGGCGCGCCGGACTGATCGGTCGGCACCCACACCGTCAGCTCGTCGTCCGCGCTCGTCAGGGAGCCGTCGGCGGCCGCCACGCGGTCGGCGACCGCCTGGAGGTCCACCCGTCCCACCGCGACGCCGCCCAGGTGGAGCCGCAGGCCGCGCTCGTCCGCGTGCAGCAGCACCACCGAGCGGTCGGAGAGCGCGGGGGCGGCCTCCGCGCAGCAGAAGTACACGGCCCTCTCGACCCGCGGTGCGAACCTCCGGTCGGCGGCAGAGTCCTCCACCTCCAGGATCGAGGCCAGCCCTGCTTGCCCCAGCCGGGCCCGGAGCGCGGGCGCGAGCCCGACCCTGGACAGCTGGGTGGGGTAGACGCCGCGGGTCAGCTCCCGGAGCGACTCGAGGGCGCTGTTGGTGTCGCTCAGCAGCGGGGCCGCGGCCTCGGGCCGCAGGTCTGGCGCCGCGCGCGTGGTGGCGATCCGACCGGGGAGGAACGACAGCCGGGGCAGCACCTCACGGGAGATGGCGGCCTCCAGCGCGCGCCGTGCGTCATCGCTGGCGTCGACGAGCCGGGCCCGGGACTCGGAGAGCTGCTGGGTGGTGCGGTCGAGCTGCTCCACGCGCTCGGTAAGCTGGGTGGCCAACGCGGTGTTGCGGAACGCCATGGCGGCCTGGTCGGCCAGGGCCTGGAGCAGGCGAGCGTCGGCCGGGCGCAGGGTCCGCCCCTCGGGCACGAGCACCGTGATGCCGCCGAGCACCTGGCCGCCGCTGCGGACCGGCACGTCGTACGGCGAACCCGAGCCGGGGCCTGTCTGGCCCCAGGTCGCGCTCAGGACCCCTGCACCGGGTACGTCCAGGGTCACGACGGCGCCCTGGGCCGAGACCGCACGTCCGGCCGCATCCGCGACGGCCGGCAGGAGCGTGCGCGGCAGCGGCGCCGCGACGAGCCGACTGCTGAAGTCGGACAGCGCGACGTAGGGACGCGCCCGGGGACCGTAGGCCAGCCGGTTCGCGAGGTGCACCACCCACCGCCGCAACGGCTGGAACGCCACCGCGACCGCGGCGGTCCCGGCGAGCGAGAGCCACCAACCGCCGGCCCGGCTGTCGACCTGGTCCCCGACCAGCACCACGACGGCGACGTAGCCGCCCGCCGCGAACGCGGTCGCCACGGTGACGAGCACCGCCGCGTTGATGAACACGTCCACGTCGTGGAGCCGGTACCGCAGGACCGCCACGGTGTGCAGGACGGGCAGGAGGAAGAACGCCGCGAAGAGGGGCACCGCTTTGGCGAAGGTCTGGTGCCCTCCGTTGAGGCTCTGACCGACGATCAGGTTCGTCACACCTGCCAGCACCAGCAGCGGACCCACGGCCACCAGGCGCAGCTGCTGGCGTCGGGTGCCGTCGCTGCGGCGCAGCCGGATCAGCATCGACACGGTGCCGGACAGAAGGGCCACCATGATGAGCGAGAAGCCGATGCTGGCGAGGATGCCGCCGGCCGTCCCGAAGGACGCGCTCTCGAAGTCGAACGTGCGCACACCACCCGTGGTCATCCCCGCGGCGAACACCAGCTCGCCGACGACGACGAGCCACGGCACCACGACCCAACGGCGCGAGAGCAGCCGCCCGTCAGGGGCGAGCAGGAGGATCAGCGCGATCCCGCCGATGCTCGCCTGGCCGCTGAGCAGCGCCGACGACCACCCGGCCACCCCGGCCAGGGCGACCGGACCAGGGCCGCCCTCGTGCAGCACCCAGATGTTGTAGGCCTCGCCGAGCACGGACATCGCGCCGGTGAGCCCGATCAGGCAGAGCAGCCAGCCGATGGGGTGACGCTCGTACCGGGAGACGATGACGGCCCCGAGCCACCCACTGAGGACGACAGCGCCCGTCAGGAAGGGGAAGCCGTGCACGGCGACCGACTGCTCGGAGAGGACCTTGCGGTAGGTGGCCGTGACGGCGACGTCCGCGGCGGCCAGGATCGTGGTGAGGACCGCGAGCACCCGGGCGAGCCGCGCGTACGGCACGTCAGCCCCCCGCCGGGACGGGGACGCGGAGGTGGATCCGGGTCCCTGCCGGACCCGACGAGACGTCCAGGGAGCCGTCGAGCGCGGCCAGCCGCTCGCGCATGTTGACGAACCCGCGGCCGCTCGCTGCCGAGGCGAGGTCGAAACCCCGGCCGTCGTCCTCGACGCACACGACTAAGGACCCGTCGGCGCCGCGGCTCAGCTCGAGCCGGACGCGGGTGGCCTGGGCGTGCTTCGCGGCGTTCTGCAGCGCCTCGCTGCAGCAGAAGTACGCCGCCGCCTCGACGCGCGGCGGGAGCCGGCCGACCCCGGCGCCGGCGACGTCGACGGGCACCGGGCTGGTCTCGGCCACCGCCTCCAGAGCGGCGACGAGGCCACGGTCGCTCAGGGTGGCCGGGTAGATCCCACGGGTGAGCCGGATGAGGGTGTCGACCGCTTCGCGCGCCGCTCCCTCCTGCTGGGCCAGCACCGCGCGAGACCGCTCGGGCGAGGTGTCCGCCAGGGCCTGGGCCAGCCGCAGGTTCACCGCGAGGGCGACGAGGTGCTGCTGGGCTCCGTCGTGGATGTCGCGTTCGATCCGCCGCCGCTCGTCGTCCTGGGCGTCCACCAGGCGCTGCCGGGACCCGCGCAGCTCGTCGACGCGCGTGGCCAGGTCGTCGGCGCGCTGCTCGAGCTGGGACCGGAGGACGGCCGACCTCAGCGCCAGCCCGGCCTGCGCGGCGAGCCCCGCGAACAGGCGCTGCTCCACGGCGGTGAGCCGCACGCCGGGGCGCTCCTGCAGCACGAGGACGCCGAGCAGGTTCGACGCGTGCCGGACCTCGCGCCAGTGCCGGCCCTCCTCCTCCGCGTCCCTGGGGTCCTGCAGACGGCCCGAGGGCCCGGCGGTGCGGACGAGGTCCGGCTCGGCGGCAGGCCAGCGCGCGGCGAGCACCATCCCCTCGCCAGCAGCGATCCAGACCTCGGCCCAGCGGGCGCCGGTGCCGTCGGCCAGCACTTGAGCCATCCGCTCCGGCACGTCCTCCACGGCGTACTGCCCGGTGACGGCGCCGGAGAACCGGCTCAGGACGTCGAAGGGGTCGACCTGCGTGCTGCGCAGGACGGTGCCGGCGAAGGAGCGGAGCTGCCCGCTCACCCGGTCGAACGCGAGCGCGACGACCGTCGTCGCGATGACGGCGAGCGGGAGGCCCGGTAGCGAGACGCGGCCCAGGAGCCACCCCCCGGCCACCACCACGACGGCGTAGACGGCGAGCACGAACAGCAACAGTCCGCTGACGACCAGCAGCTCCGCGCGCCAGTCCCGCCGCACCTCGCGGCGGGGCAGCGGCCACGAGGTCATGGACGCAGTGTGCGCGCATCTGCCGCCCGGTGGGAGGCGGGAAGCCGCACGGAGCGGTGGTGCTGGCCCCCCCGCGCCCCGCACGCATCCGTCGGGCACCTCCGCCCGGCGTGTGCCCACCTCCCTGGGAGGAGCGGGTCGATCTGCCGTCTGCTGGGAGCACACCGCCCGACCGTCGGCGGGGACGACCTCAGGAGGACCCATGTCAGTCATGACCAGCACCACCCCCGCCCCCGCCGCCACCGTGGCCGCCGCCCGGGTCGAGGGCGTGAGCAAGCGCTACGGCACCGGCGACGCCACCGTGGCGGCCCTGGACGAGGTGAGCGTCGCGCTGGCGGCCGGTGAGTTCACCGCCATCATGGGCCCCTCCGGCTCGGGGAAGTCCACGCTGCTCCACCTGCTCGCCGGCCTCGACCGGCCCACCTCAGGTGAGGTGTTCCTCGGCGACACCGAGATCACCTCGCTCAACGACAAGACGCTGACCCTCCTGCGGCGGGACCGGATCGGCTTCATCTTCCAGTCCTTCAACCTGCTGCCGACCATGACGGCGGCGGAGAACATCGTGCTGCCCCTGCGCATCGCGGGTCGCCGACCCGACGAGGAGTGGGTGGCCTCCATCGTCGAGACGGTCGGCCTGACCGAGCGCCTGGGCCACCGGCCCTCGCAGCTCTCCGGTGGCCAGCAGCAACGCGTGGCCGCCGCCCGGGCACTTGCGTCGCGTCCTCAGATCGTCTTCGCCGACGAGCCCACCGGGGCGCTCGACTCGAGGTCCGGCTCCGAGCTGCTCGCCTTCCTCCGCACCGCGGTGGACGACCTGGGCCAGACCGTCGTCATGGTCACCCACGACGCCAACGCCGCGGCGTACGCCGACCGCGTCATCTTCCTGGCCGACGGCCACATCGTCGACGAGCTCCGCTCGCCGACCTCCGACGGCGTCCTCGACTACATGAAGAAGCTAGGAGCCTGATCCGCCATGTTGAAGTCAACCTTCCGGGGCATGGTGGCGCACAAGCTGCGCCTCGTGCTCACGACCGCGTCCATCTCCCTCGGCGTCGCGTTCCTCGCGGGGACGCTCATCCTCACCGACACCATGAACCTCGCCTTCGAGCAGCTCTTCGGCAAGGTCTCCTCCGGCACCGATGCGGTCGTGCGCACCGAGGCCTCCTACACCCAGTCCTCCGGCGTCGGCACCAACCGGGCCCCCATCGCGTCCTCGGTGCTGGACGGCGTCCTCGGCGTCGACGGCGTCCGGACGGCGGAAGGGTTCGTGACCGGCTACGCCTTGCTCACCGACAACGACGGCAAGGCGATCCTCACCGCCGGCGGCGCCCCGACCATGGGCTACACGATGGCCCGGGACGAGTCCCTGCGCGGCGAGGTCCAGCTCCGCTCCGGGACGGCTCCCGACGGCCCGGCCGAGGTGGTCATCGACGCGGCGAGCGCCGAGGAGAACGACATCGACCTCGGCTCGCGGATCAAGGTCCTCTTCCAGGGCCCGACCAGGGAGTTCACCGTGGTCGGCACCGTCGGCTTCGGCGAGGAGAAGAGCCTGGGCGGCAGCACGGCGGCGTACTTCGACGTGGCCACCGCCCAGGACGTCCTCGGCGACCCCGGCTCGTTCGACTCCATCGGCGTCGCGGCCGAGGAGGGCGTCTCCCAGTCCGCCCTGGCCGACCGGCTGGACGCCGTCGTCCCCCCGGGCACCGAGGCCGTCACCGCGGCGAAGGTCTCCAAGGAGAACTCGGACACGATCAAGGAGGAGCTGAAGATCGTGGGGATCCTCTTCACGGTGTTCGCCGGCATCGCGCTCTTCGTCGGGGCCTTCATCATCTGGAACACGTTCACGATGATCGTCACCCAGCGCTCACGGGAGATCGCGCTGCTGCGCGCCGTCGGGGCCACCCGGCGGCAGGTGCTCCGGGGGCTGATCCTCGAGGCCGCGGTGATCGGCACGGCAGCCTCGGCCCTGGGCATCGCCCTCGGCGTCGGCGTGGCCGCGGGGCTCAGGGCCCTCATGGGCTCGGCCGGCTTCCGCCTGCCGAGCACCTCGCTGCAGCTCGAGCCGCGCACCGTCGTGGTCGGCATGCTGGTCGGAGTCCTCGTGACCGTCGTCTCGGCGCTGGTCCCGGCGCGCCGCGCCACCAAGGTGCTGCCGGTCGAGGCGCTCCGTGAGGCGACCCCCGGTGCGGAGAAGCTGACGAGGAGGCGGGCTGCGGTCGGTGCCGTGCTGCTCGCGGGAGGCGCTGCCGGAGTCCTGGCCACGCTGTACGGCGACGCCCCGATGTCGGCGTTCGGGCTGGGCCTGGTCGCTGCTCTCGGCGGCGTGATCGTCTCGCTGCCGTTCGCGGTCCGTCCGCTGGCCTCGGTGATCGCCGCTCCCATGAGGCTCCGCGGCCTCCCCGGAGAGCTGGCCGAGCAGAACGCCGTGCGCAACACCCGGCGCACCGCCTCGACGGCCGCGGCGCTCATGATCGGGCTGACCCTGGTGGTCAGCATGAGCGTGTTCGCCTCGTCGCTGAAGGACTCCTTCGGCGAGGTGGTCGGTGACAAGACCAGCGCGGACCTCTTCATCACGCCGGCGAGCGCCCAGGGGCCGGGCTACAGCCCCTCGGTCGTCGACGTCGTCGCTGAGGTCCCAGGCGTCGAGGAGATCTCGGCCAGCGGCTGGGGGCAGGCTCGCTTCGCAGGCTCCGACTCCAGCTTCTCCGCCGTCGACCCGTCGACCGCAGGAGACCTGATGAGCCTGGACCTGTCCGAGGGCTCGCTCTCGGACCTGGGCCCCGACGGGCTGGTGGTCTCCAGGGCCACGGCCGACAGCAACGGCTGGGGCGTCGGTGACCCCGTGGAGGCGGACTTCGCCGCGACGGGCAAGCACCGGCTCCAGGTCGTGGGGATCTACGACTCGAAGGGCTGGATCGCGGACGACTTCGTGATCAGCCTCGAGGCGCAGAACGCCTTCGCCGGACCGCAGCTGGTCAGCTCGGCCCTGGTGGCACTGCAGGCCGGTGCCGACCCGGAGACGGTCCAGGACGCGGTCGCCGCAGCCCTGGCCGACCACCCGGACGCCAAGGTGCTGGACCAGGAGCAGTTCGAGACGGAGGCGAGCGGCTTCATCGACAGCCTGCTGACCTTCGTCACGGTGATGCTCCTGCTCGCGGTGGTCATCGCCCTGCTCGGCATCGTGAGCACGCTCGCGCTGTCGGTCTTCGAGCGCACGAGGGAGCTCGGTCTCCTGCGTGCGGTCGGCATGACCCGTGCCCAGGTGCGGGCGATGGTGCGCTGGGAGTCGGTCGTGATCTCGCTGATCGGAGCCCTGAGCGGTGCCGGCCTGGGGATCGGCATCGGGCTGGCCCTCTCCAGGGCCATGGAGGACCAGGGCATCACCGGGATCTCGGTCCCCGGGCAGCAGATCGTGGTGTACGTCGCGCTGGCCGCGCTCGCCGGCGTGCTCGCCGCCCTCGGGCCGGCGCGCTCGGCGGCCCAGGTCGACGTGCTCAAGGCGGTGGTGACCGACTGACCACTCGTGCGCACCCGGGCGGCCGGGCGGTGTCCTCGACACCGCCCGGCCTCCGTCGTCCGCGCACGGCGTGGTCACGCGGTGGCCAGCCCCCGCCGACCGTGGTGGTGGCCACCGGCGCGGTGCGCCCAGCCCGATGTCGGAGCGGTCGCAGACGCGGTGTGCTGGAGCCCACCAGACCACCACCCCAGAGGAGACCCCAGATGAGCACCACCGACACCCGTCCCGACGACGCACCCGCGGCCGCACCCGCCGCCCGCCTGGTCTCGAGCTGGACCGCGGGCCGGGTCGTCGGGGTGACGCTGGCGTCCACGGCCCTCCTGGGCGGCGCCCTGCTCGCCACGGCCGGCGCTGGCGTGCACGTCGTGGCCGACCAGCACCGTGAGGGTGACTACCTCACGAGCGACACGGCCCACCTCAGCTCGGCCGGCCACGCCCTGACCGTCGAGGACATCGACCTCCACGGCCTGCCCGGCGACTGGCTGCTGGGCACCGCGCGGCTGCGGGCCACCGCCGCCGAGGGCTCCGCCGTCTTCGTCGGCGTGGCACCCACCGACGACGTCGAGGACTACCTGGCGGGCGTGGAGCGCACCGAGGTCGTCGACCTCGACGACACGGAGTACCTCGAGCACGCCGGTGGCCCCCCGGGCGCGGCGGCGGACCAGACCGACATCTGGACCGCTCAGGCCAGTGGTCCGGGCACCCAGACGCTGACCTGGGAGCCCACCGAGGGCGACTGGTCCGTCGTCGTGATGAACGGGGACGCTTCGGCCGGGGTGGACGTGCGAGCCGACGTGGGCGCGACGGTGCCGTCACTCGGCGACGTCGTCTGGCTGCTGCTCGCGGCCGGCCTCGTGGTCGGCGGCGCGGGCGTCGCCGGGATCCTCCTCGTGCTCGCCGCGGTGCGGCGGGGACCGGTGGGTGCCCGGTGAGCGTCACCGCGCTGCCCGTGCGCGCCCTGCGGCCGCTGACCCACCCGGCGGCGCAGCGGCTCTCGACCGCCGAGGTCGTCCGCCGCTTGCACGCGGTGTCACCGGCGGAGGACGTCGACCTCGTGCTCGAACGCATCGTTCCGGGGGAGGTGCTCTTCAGCAGCCACTCGCGTCGGATGGGGGACCACCCCGGGACCATCTCCGGTGGCGGCGTGGGGACGACCATGCTCGACGTCGCTCTGGCTGCGGCCGTGCAGTCGCTCCTGGCGCCCGGCCAGCGCTACCGGCTGCTCGACTTCGCGGTCACCACCGTGCACGTCGAGTCGCCGCTCGACGGCCGACTGGAGGCGACGGCGCGCGTCGTCCGCAGAGGAGGAGGTCTGTTCGTGGCCACCGGGAACGTGCGGGCCGCCGGAGCCATCCGGATGACCGGGCGGCTGGTGGCGCGGACCACCCAGCACCCGGGCGCGCCCGGGTAAGCCGCGTCAGCTCCCGGCCACCTCGATCGTCCCGGAGCTGAACGGCGCCACCGACCCACCGACGAAGACCGTGCCGTCGGCCCCGTGACGGACGTCGATCCGGCTGGGCCGGCCGACGAAGCGGCCCTGGTGCACCTGGAAGGGTTCTGTCGAGGAACGCACACCGTGGCTGACCAGGTAGGCGGCCACGGGTCCGGCCGCGCTGCCGGTCGCGACGTCCTCGGTCACCCCTCGGTTGTCCCAGGTGCGCCCCTCGGGCTCGTCCGGATCCAGCACGTAGGCGAAGTCCGCGCCGATCCGGCCGAGCATCGCGGGCAGGTCCTCGACCGCGACATGGCTGTCCGCCAGACCCTCGGGCGTGACCGGGAGCAGCAGGTAGGGCAGCCCGGTGCTGACGACCTGGCTGGGCAGGTCGGCACGCAGCTGGTCCGGTCCGACGCCCAGAGCGGCGGCGAAGGGGAGCGCCACCTCGCGCGGGAGAGGCGACGACAGCGCGGCCGGTCCCTGGTCCATCTCCACCTCGACGACGCCGACGGCCCGGCCTGCGGTCGTGACGACGAGCGGACGGCCCCCCACCTCGATCGTCCAGCGCTGCTGATCCACCTCAGGCCCCGTGCGTGCGTGCAGGACGGCTGCCGCACCCAGCACCGGGTGACCGGCGAACCCGAGCTCCTCCTCGGGGGTGAAGATGCGCGCCACCGCCCGGTCGACCCCGACCTCGAAGAGGAAGACCGTCTCGAACTGCCTGAGCTCCTGGGCGATCCCCAGCATCACCTCGTCGGCGAGCGGACCGTCCGACAGGACGACCGCCAGGCCGTTGCCGGCCAGCGCTCGGTCGGAGAAGACGTCGACGTGGTGGAGGGCGAGCGGTCCTGGGGTCGGTCCTGGGTGCTGCATGCGCGTCTCGCTCCTCCGTCGGGTCCAGTGTGGGAGTGCCGGGGCACCCGGGTCCAGGCCGCTCCGGGGCTAGCCCTGCAGCGGCAGGGGGGTTGACCGCACGGAGAGCCTCCCCGCGGTGGTCGGCCACCGCCCCAGGCCGTGCGCGCAGCCCCATGGGCTCCGGTCGGCCGATGCCGTGTGCTGGTGGAACGCACCGCACGGGCGGCGCACTCGAACTCCAAGGAGCACCCCATGTCGCACCTCCTCTACCGCATCGGCAACTTCGCCGGTCGCCACCCGTGGCGCGTGATCGCCACCTGGGTGGTCGTCGCCATAGCCGCCTTCATGATCAACCTGTCCGCCGGCGGCGAGCCCGATGAGAGCTTCAGCCTGCCGGGGGCCGAGTCGCAGCGAGCGGCTGACGCCATCCAGGACCGGTTCCCGCAGCAGACGCTCTACACCTCCAACATCGTCTTCCACTCCGACGAGGGCCTGACCGACCCCGCCACGACGGCTGCGGTCGACCGCGCCGTCGCCGAGCTCGCCGACGGCGCGCACGTGGTCGCGGTCGACAGCCCCTACGACCCGCGCGGACCGACGTTGAGTGAGGACGGGCGGACCGCGGTCGCCACCGTCGCGTTCGACACCGACAAGATCGGCATCGACGAGTTCGACGCCGCCGAGTCTGCGGTCCAGGTGGCACGCGACGCCGGCGTCCAGGTCGAGTACGACGGCGGCCTCGGGTACGCGAACGAGGAGGCGGCCGGCAACAGCGAGATGATCGGCATCCTCATGGCCGTGGTCATCCTTGCCATCGCCTTCGGCTCGCTGGTCGCCATGAGCCTGCCGATCGTGGCCGCCCTGACGGCGATCGTGATCGGCAGCAGCACCATCGGGATCATGTCCGGCCTGGTCGCCGTGCCCCAGATCGCGAGCGTCGTCGGGCTGATGCTCGGACTGGGCGTCGGCATCGACTACGCGCTGTTCATCCTGGCCCGGCACCGGCAGAACCTGGCCTCCGGCCAGTCCGTCCCGGTGGCGATCGGGCGGGCCAACGCGACCGCCGGGCTCTCGGTGCTGTTCGCCGGCGTCACGGTCATCATCGCGATCCTGGGGCTCAAGGTCTCAGGCATCCCGATGATGGCGATGATGGGCTACAGCTCGGCACTCATGGTCGCCGTCACCATGCTGGCGTCGATCACGCTGCTCCCGGCCATGCTCGGCGTGGTCAAGCACCGCGTGAACAGCGCCCGGCTCCCGTTCGTCAAGGCCAAGCCGGCCGACGCGACCGGCGCCTGGTCGGCCCGGTGGGCAGCCCGGGTGGTGGCACGCCCGGTCAGGTACGGCGCCGCAGCCGCGGTCGTCCTCGGCGTGCTGGCCATCCCGGTCTTCTCCATGCACCTCGGCTTCTCGGACGCGGGCAACGACCCTGCGTCGTCGACGACCCGCAAGGCCTACGACCTCATGGCGGACAGCTACGGACCCGGCACCAACGGTCCGCTGCAGGTCGCGCTCGAGATCAACGGGGACGCCGATGCGGAGGCCGTCGTGGCCTCGGTGGGCAAGGCCCTCGCGGCCCAGCCCGGTGTGGCCTCGGTCGGCCCGGCCGTGACCAACGACGCCGGCGACCTCGCGTTGTTCGAGGTCACGCCGACCACGTCGCCGCAGGACGTCCGCACGGGTGAGCTGTTGACCCACCTGCGGGAGGACACGTTGCCGCAGGCCCTCGACGGCTCGGACGTGGAGGCGTCGGTCACCGGCGCGACCGCGCTCACCGACGACGTCTCGTCCCGCCTGCAGGACCGGATGCCCCTGTTCCTGGGAGCGGTGATCGGCCTGTCGTTCCTGGTCCTGATGCTCGTGTTCAGGTCGGTGCTGGTCCCCTTGAAGGCTGCCGTCCTCAACGTGGTCGGCGTCGGCGCGGCGTACGGCGTGATCGTCGCCGTCTTCCAGTGGGGCTGGGGCGCGAGCCTGATCGGCGTGCACGAGTCGGTGCCGATCATGCCGCTCGCTCCGATGCTGATGTTCGCGATCCTCTTCGGTCTGTCCATGGACTACGAGGTGTTCCTCATGAGCCGGGTCCGCGAGCAGTACCTCCTCCACCGGGAGCCCGGTCGGGCGGTCGTGGAAGGTGTCGGCTCGACCGCGCGTGTCATCACCAGTGCCGGGCTGATCATGATCTGCGTCTTCGGCTCGTTCATCCTGGACGTCGACGTGACGACCAAGATGTTCGGCATCGGCCTGTCAGTGGCGGTCTTCCTCGACGTCACCCTGGTCCGGATGGTGCTGCTGCCGGCCGCGATGAGCCTGCTCGGCCACCGCGCGTGGTGGCTGCCCAGCTGGCTCGACCGCCGTCTCCCGGTGATCGACATCGAAGGCAGATCGCACGACGGCGAGGAGCCGGCGACCGAGCCGGCGCCTGCCAGCACGCCTCCCGCCGTCCTCGTCTGACCACACCGGCACGGACCCTGGTCGTCCCCTCCCCCGTGAGGGGACGACCAGTGGCGTGCCCTCCCACGTCCTAGAGAGGCACTTCCATGACCACCCAGATCCTCCGCCCCCCGCACCCGACCGGGCACGACCAGGTCGCCCGGGTCGTCGACGTCTCGAAGACCTACGGCAGGGGCGCGCAAGCCGTGCACGCGCTCCGCAACGTCTCTGCCTCGTTCGCCCGGGGGTCCTTCACGGCGATCATGGGCCCGTCCGGGTCCGGCAAGAGCACTCTGCTGCACGTCGCCGCCGGGCTGGACCGTCCCACGAGCGGCTCGGTCAGCATCGGGGACACCGACCTCTCCGCGCTCTCGGAGAAGGGACTGACCCGCCTGCGTCGCGACCGCATCGGCTTCGTCTTCCAGGCCTACAACCTCATGCCGTCGCTGGACGTCGCGCAGAACATCGGCCTGCCCGCGCGGCTCGCCGGCACCCGCGTCGACCGGGCCTGGCTCGCGGAGGTCGGCCGCCGGGTCGGGCTCGCGGACCGCATGCGGCACCGACCGGCCGAGCTCTCCGGCGGCCAGCAGCAGCGCGTCGCCATCGCCCGGGCGCTCGTCACCCGGCCCGAGGTCATGTTCGCGGACGAGCCCACCGGTGCCCTGGACTCGCGCACCGGCGGCGAGATCCTCGGACTGATGCGCGAGTCCGTCGAGCGCCACGCCCTCTCGATCGTCATGGTGACCCACGACCCGCTGGCGGCCGCCCGGGCGGACAGCGTCCTGTTCCTCGCCGACGGCCGGATCGTGGACCACCTCGTCGCCCCGACGGCCGACTCCGTCGCCGAGCGCATGACCCACCTGGAGGGTTGAGCCATGTGGACCTTGGCCCTGGCCAGCCTCCGCTTCCGGTGGCTGAGCTTCGTCGGGATCTTCGTGACCGTGCTCGCGGCGACCACCCTGGTCACCGCCACCGGGTCGCTCCTCGAGGGCGGCATCCGCGGTGCTGTCCTGCCCGAGCGGCTGGCCGGCGCCGACATCGTCGTCGCAGCCGACCAGGAGATCAGCGAGACCCGTGGTCAGGGGGAGGACGAGGAGACGGTCGGCGGGGCCGTCGCCGAGCGGGTGCGGATCCCGACCGACCTCGTGGCGCAGGCCGGAGCCGTTCCGGGCGTGTCCCGCGTCGCGGCGGACGTCTCCTTCCCTGCGTACGTCGTCGCGGACGGGGATCAGGTCGCCGGGCCGGGAGGGTCGCCGTCCCTGGGCCACTCCTGGGAGAGCGCCGCGGCCACGGCGTTCCGGCTCGTGAGCGGCGAGGCGCCGAAGGGCTCCGACGAGGTGGCCATCGACTCCGGCCTGGCGCGCCGGTCCGGGCTCGTCGTCGGGGACCGGACGAACGCCGTCATCGCCGGCCGCACCGTCGAGGTGACGGTCGCGGGAGTCGGGGACCCAGCGGGGAGCCGGTCGCTGACCCAGCAGTCGGCCGTCTTCTTCTCCGACGCTGCGGCGCGTTCCCTCTACGCCCACCCCGATCGGGCCGACCTGCTCGTGGTCACCGTCGAGAAGGGTGCGGACACGGCCGCCGTGGCCGCGGCGCTCGACGAGGTCCTCGGTCGAGGTCTCGTCGTCCTGACCGGGGACGAGCGAGGGCGCGCCGAGTTCCTGGACTCGTCGGAGTCGAGCGTCCGCCTGATCGCGATCAGCGGATCACTCGGCGGCATCGCCCTCTTCGTGGCGGCCCTCGTCCTGGCGGGCATGATCACGCTGTTCGTGCAGCAGCGGCAGCGCGAGATCGCGCTCCTCCGCGCCATCGGGGCCTCGCCCCGGCAGGTGCGGAAGCTGCTGGCCCGCGAGACCGTCGCGGTGACCCTGCTCGGTGCCGTGGTCGGGGTGTGGCCCGGGTTCTGGCTCGGGCGGCGCCTGGCCGAGGCCATGCAGGACAGGGGTCTGCTCCCCGGGACCTTCGAGGTCGCGACGGGTGTCTGGCCGCCGGTCGCCGCCGTCGTGGCGGTGCTGGCGGTCAGCCGGATCGCGGCGTACGTCGCGGGTCGGCGGGCGGGCCGGGTGCGGCCCATCGAGGCGCTCACGCAGGCGGCCGAACCCGTCAGCGGGATCGGGTGGCTGCGCGCCTTCGCGGGGCTGCTCTGCGCCATGGGCACCGGCGCCTTGTTCCTCGTCGCCATGTCGGTGCGGGCCTCCCTCGCACCCGCGCTGGTGCCGGCGACCCTGATGGCCGCCGTGGTGACCGTGGCCCTCTTCGCACCCGTGCTGGTGTGGCTCGGCACCCGCGTGGCCGGCCTGGTCATCGGGCCGGTCTCCGGTGTGAGCGGGTTCCTCGCGCTCGCCAACGTGCGGACGCAGGTCAGACGGGTGGCCTCCGCGGTGATCCCGATGGCCCTGACGGTCGGCGTCGCCGGGATGACCCTCTTCCAGCAGTCCACCCTCGGCGAGGAGTCGCGGGCCCAGCGCGCCCAGCGCGTCACGGCTGACCACGTGGTGGCGACGGGCGCCGCCGGGCTCCCGCCGGCGGTGGTCGACTCGCTGGCCGCGTCGTCCTACGACGTGGTCGGACTCGCCGACACCACCGTCTACGCGAACTTCGAGCTCGACCCCTACGCGGCGAAGGTCGTGGTGGGCGAGAGCCTCGACGGCCTCCTCGAGCTGGGCGTCGTGCGCGGCTCGCTGGCGACCCTCGCGAAGGACGAGGTCGCCCTGTCCGCGGACGCCGCCGCGGGACTCGACGCGGAGGTCGGCGAGCCCGTCGCCCTGCACCTGGGCGACGGCACGGAGCAGGAGTACACCCTGGTCGCCGTCTACGACCGGTCCCTGGGGTTCGCCGACGTCCTGCTCCCGTGGGACCCGGTGGGCGAGCACCTGACCGACGCCCTGCTCTCGCTGGTGCTCGTCGACGGCGGCGAGGACCCGGCGGCGGCCGCCGCAGCGGTCCGAGCACTGCACCGGGACCACCCGACCACCGTGGTCGGGGGGCCGGAGCTCATCGCCGAGGCCGAGGACGCCAACGCAGACACCCAGGCCTGGGTGAACTACCTGCTGCTGGGGCTGGTCATCGCGTTCACTGCCTTCGCCGTCCTCAACACCCTGATGCTGGCGGTGCGGGGCCGGAGCAGGGAGTACGCGTTGCTCCAGCTCATCGGGGCCTCCCGGCTCCAGGTGCGCCGGATGATGCGGGTCGAGGCGATGCTCCTGATCGTGACGGGGTGGAGCGTCGGGGCGACGGTCGCGGCGGTCACGCTGATGCCGTTCTCCTACGCCGTCACCGGGTCGCTCGTGCCCGCGCTGCCTCCTCTGCACGTGGGCGCCGTCCTGGTCCTCTCGGCCGTGCTGGCGTGGATCGCGACGATGGTCCCCACGCGGGGCACCATGCGGGCCCGCGCGGTGGAGGCCATCGGCATCCGGGACTGAGACCGTGACGGTGCTGCTCGCTCGGGCGGGCAGCACCGCTGCGGAGGTCCTCGCGCAGCAAGCGGGCTGCGGACCGGTCAGGGGGTACCGACACGGGGTCCGGCGCCCAGGCACGCACGAGGAAGGTGGGGGATGACGGTCGACGACCTCAGTGAGCTGACGAGCACCGCCCACCTCCGGACAGGTGTCCGCCTCCACCACTACGACTGCGGAGACGGGGACGACGCGCTGGTCCTCCTCCACGGCTACCCGCAGACGGCCTGGCAGTGGCGCCACGTCATCGAGCCCCTGGCCGCGGCCGGCTACCGCGTGGTCGCGCCTGACTACCGCGGAGCCGGTCATTCGTCGCGGCCCAGGAGCGACCACGGCCGCCCGGGCGACGTCCGTGGGGACGCTCCGCTGCCCCGAGGGGGCTACACGAAGTGGGAGATGGCCGAGGACGTCCACTGCCTCCTCCACGAGCACCTCGGTCTCACCGAGCCGGCCTTCGTCGTGGGGCTCGACATCGGCTCGATGGTCGCCACGGCGTACGCCTTCCGCTACCGCGACGACACCCGCGCGCTGGGGTACGGCGAGGCGTCCCAGCCGGGGACCGCCTGGTTCGACCGGATGCGCACCAGCCCGACGGAGTGGCACTTCTCCTTCCACGGCGTCCTCGACCTCCCCGAGCTGCTGGTCGCGGGACGCGAGCGCGCCTACCTGCAGTACTTCTACGACAGGCACGCGGCCCGCCCCACCGCGGTCGACGCCGAGACCTACGTCCGGGCCTACGAGCAGGCGGGGGCCATGCGCGCGGGCTTCGACCTGTACCGGGCCTTCGACCAGGACGCCGCGGACATCAGGCTGGCCCTGGAGCGGGACGGGAAGCTCACCATCCCCTGCCTGGGGATGCACGGGCTGGCCAGCCTGGCCCATGCGAATGGCGTCGAGGAGATCGGTCGGGAGCTCGCGACCGACGTGACGGTCGAGGGCATCCCCGGGTCGGGGCACTGGATCGCGGAGGAGAACCCTGCCGCCCTGGTGCAGAGCCTGCTGCGCTTCGACGGCCGCGGCTGAGCCCAGTGGGCTGACCGGTCCCTCAGTCGTCGTCCTCGGGCGGGGCGAACGCCACCAGGTCCGTGACGGCCGGGACCCAGTAGTAGCCGCCGGTGAGCGGCGTGGTGAAGCGGGTGAGCGCGTCGCGCGGCCCGCCGATCCCAGCCATGCTCTCGAGCATCGCCTGCAGCGGCTCCCGGGCGGCGGCGAACCCCACGAACACGGTGCCGTGGTCGCTGACGGTGCCGTAGGCCTGGTTGCGCCGCAGGATGTGGCCGAGGTCGTCCTGGTCGGTGCGGGCCACGTGGGAGCCGTCGGGGCGGGGGTCGAGCTCGACGCTGTCCGGCTTGGTGCGACCCATCGCCTGCTCCTGCTCGACGTCGCTGAGCGACAGCCAGGCCGGGTCGTGCGCCCACTGCTGGAGCAGCAGCACGGAGCCGGCCGCGCCGGGCGAGCCCTCGGGCACCAGGGCGTGGGCCGGCGCGCTGCCCAGGGTCGGGTTCTCGGTGCCGTCCTCGAAGCCGGTCAGGTCGCGGTCGCGGTGGTAGGGCCACCCGCGCACCTCGTGGGCCAGGACCGCGTGCGGTCCGAGCTGCCGCAGCGCGTCCACGGTCGCGTCGAAGACGGTGTCGTAGCTGCCGGCGGCGAACCAGAGCGCCACGTCGTGCTGAGTCGCCGGCACGGTGAACCCGTCAGGCCCCACCACGTCGTCCTCGAAACCCCTGAGCCCCGGCGGGAGGGTGTGCGGCGAGACGGCGGCCCACAGCTCGGGGCGTACGCCGACCACCAGGTTGGTCTGCCCCATGGTGGTCTCGCGCTCGGCGAGCCCGGCCAGGGTCTCCACCGAGGCCCGGACGTCGGCGCCCGGGAGGAGGTCGAGCTCGACGTACCCGTGGGCCGAGGTGCCGACCGCGAAGATGCCCGGCTGGGGGAGCGCCATGCGCCCGAGGCTAGCGGTGCCCTCGGGGTCGCCCGCGCCGTACCAGCGTCGGCCCCGAACGTCCGCGGCACCGGCCCCGCGGCCGCTACATTGCTCCCATCTCGCACGGCTGGGGGATGGTCATGACGCGCTTCGAGGAACGGTCGGTCGTCGACGGGCAGCGGGTGCTGTCGGTGGCGGGCGAGGTCGACCTCGCCGTCGTGGACGAGCTCGTCCAGAGGGCGCGCGCCTGCCTGGCGGACGCCGACGGGCTCCGACTCGAGCTGGGCGGCGTCTCGTTCATCGACTCCAGCGGCCTCGGCGCCCTCGTGCTGGTGCGCGAGGAGGCCACCGCGGCGGGCAAGTCCCTGTCGCTCGTCGACGTGC
This sequence comes from uncultured Nocardioides sp., assembly GCA_964514085.1. Taxonomy (GTDB): domain Bacteria; phylum Actinomycetota; class Actinomycetes; order Propionibacteriales; family Nocardioidaceae; genus Nocardioides. The sequence goes on along the minus strand of CAZEPK010000019.1, from coordinate 4,146 downwards.
CGGAGTCGATGAGCCGGCTGCTGCAGCTCACCGGCCTGCAGGACGCCTTCGACATCCGGGCCGCGCAGGCCTAGGGGGCCCACGGTGCCGAGCTCCCCCGAGGACGCGACCGCCGACGGCGACACGGTCAGGGCGCTGCGACCGGTCTGGTCGCTGGTGGCCGGCATCTGCGTGCTGGGCCTGCTCCTGACCGCGCTGGCCACCTGGGCGGCCTGGCGCGCGGACCGCGGCACGGAGGAGCGACTGCTCCAGACCCAGACCCGGCAGGCGGCGACAGTGCTGTCCAACGCCATCCTCGGCATCGAGCAACCGATGGCCGCCGCCCTCGACGTCGAGCGGGCCGTGGGGCCCGACGCGGGCGCGGCGGCGTTCCGCGAGCGCTTCGCGGCCGTCGTGGGGCCCGACAAGCTGTTCGTGTCCGCCTCGCTGTGGCGGCGGCAGGGTCAGCGGCTGGCGGCCTACGACGGGGCCTCGGTCGGGGACCCGCCCGCGATGGACCCCGGGGGACCGGAGATCCAGGCGCTCCTCCGCCGGGCGCTGGAGAGCACGACCTCCGTGGTGGAGAGCGTCGCGGTCGGGGAGCGGACGCACATCGCCTACGCGCTGGCCGACGCGCAGACCGGTGTGGTCGTCTACGCCGAGCGCCCCATCCCGGCGGACCGGCGCGCTCCCGTCGACCGGGACTCCGCCTACTCCGACCTCGACTACGCCATCTACCTCGGCAGCGGGACCGACACCGCCGACCTGTCCACGACCGACGTCGACCCGGCCGACCTGCCGCTGACCGGGCTGACCTACCGGACGTCGGTCCCCTTCGGCGACACCGAGCTGACCCTGGTGACCTCGCCCCACCACCACCTGGGCGGCACGCTGAGCCAGCGCCTCCCGTGGATGCTCCTGGCCGGCGGGCTGCTGCTGACCGGGGCCGTGGCGCTCGTCGCGCTCCGGCTGGTCCGGTCCCGGCGCACGGCGCTGCGCGACAACCAGACCATCACCGAGCTCTACCAGCGCGTGGACGCGCTGTTCGACGCGCAGCGTGCCCTCTTCGTCCGGCTGCAGCGCGCCCTGCTGCCGCACGTCATCCCGGAGCTCGAGGGCTACGAGGTCGCGGCGGAGTACGTCGCCGGCGCGGAGGGCATCGACATCGGCGGTGACTGGTACAGCCTCATCGCCCTGGGTGAGGAGGAGTTCGCCTTCGTGGTGGGGGACGTGTCCGGTCGCGGCGTGGACGCCGTCGCGGAGATGGCCCGCGCGCGCTTCACCCTCCGCGCGTACCTCTTCGACGGGGACGCGCCGCACGAGGCGCTGGAGAAGTGCGCCCGCCAGTTCGACATCACCACCGACGGGCACCTGGTCACCGTGCTGGTCGGCACCGGCAACCGTCGGACCGGCGTGCTGACCCTGGCCAACGCCGGCCACCCGGCGCCGCTGCTGCTGTCGGGTGACCGCGCCGACTTCGTGGAGATGCCGATCGGGGTCCCGCTCGGAGCAGGGCACGGGCCCTACCGGTCGGTGAGCCTGGGCATGCCGCGCGGCTCGACGCTGCTGGCCTACACCGACGGGCTGGTCGAGCGGCGCGGCGAGGACATCGACGAGGGCCTGGGCCGACTGGCCCGGACGGCGCTGCAGGTCGCCGCGCAGCCGGTCGAGCGGCTGATCGCCGACCTCCTCGCGGCGGCGGGGGCCACCGACAGCTCGGACGACGTCGCCGTGCTCGCGCTGCGGCGGGTGGCGACGTGAGGACCCGGCTGGGCGCCGACCTGCACGCGCCGCGGGCCGCGCGCAGGTTCGTCGAGACCCACCTCCGACCCGCCCTCGGCGACGCGGAACTGGTGGAGGACGTCGTCCTCGTGGTGAGCGAGCTGGTGACCAACGCCGTGCAGGCCGGCGCGACCGGGGTCGACCTGGCCCTGGAGGTGACGCCCCGCCGCGTGGTGCTCGTCGTGGAGGACGACGCCGAGGGCTGGCCCACCATGGCGGCCGCGGGCAGCGACGCGGTCGAGGGGCGCGGCCTCGGCATCGTGGACCAGGTGGCCGACGTGTGGCACGTGAGCGCCCGGGCGCCGGGGAAGCGGCTGACCGCCGCGTGGGACCGCTGAGGCGGCTCCGGATCTGATCGCGTTCGCCCGGCGAGGTGGTGTGCCGGAGTGGGTAAAATCCTGGTGTGCGCAGTGAGCCGTTGCGTGTCGCCGTCTACAGCCCCCAGCAGGTGGTTCACCAGGGGCTGGTCGCGCTGCTCGAGCGGCATCCCGACCGCGTCGAGGTGGTCGGGCTGCCTCGCAGCGACCACGACGTGGACCCCGACGTGGTGCTCTACGACGTGCTGGCCCTGCTCGACGGGGACACCGACAGCCTGCAGTTCCTGATCGAGAAGACGGCGGCCAAGGTCCTGGCCGTCGGTCGCGACCTGCGCCCCGACCTGGCGGCCACCGCGCTGGCCACCGGGGCCGACGGGTTCTTCTCCATCGGCGCCGACGAGCTCGAGCTCCTCGAGGCGGTGGAGTCCGCCGGCACGGGCTGGGAGCAGGGCGACATCGGCCCGAACCCGATCGTCGGCTCCGTCGGCTCGGGCACGTGGGCCCAGACGATCGGCACCGACGTGGGGCTGACCGACCGCGAGCTCGACGTCCTGGCCAAGATCGCCGAGGGCCACTCCAACCACGACATCGCGCGGCAGCTCTACCTGAGCATCAACTCGGTCAAGACCTACATCCGCACCGCCTACCGGAAGATCGGCGCGACCAGCCGCTCGCAGGCGGTGTCCTGGGCCATCCGCCACGGCCTCCCGTCGCAGCCACCGCAGAAGCTCGACGTGGATCCGTAGCCACCCTGCCGGGACGATGGGGCCATGACACGGCCACGGACCACCCGGTGGGGCGCCGCGCTGGCGGCCACGGCCACGACGGTGGCGCTGCTCGCCGGGTGCGGCTCGGACGACGACAACGGGAGCTCCGACGCCGCGCGGGCCGCGACCAGCCCACCCTCCGATGCGCCCGCGCTCCGCGTGGAGACGGTGCTCGACGGGCTCGACCACCCCTGGGACGTGGCCCAGGCGCCCGACGGGACCCTGCTGCTCGACGAACGCGGCGGCGGGTTCACGGCGGTGCTGCCCGACGGCTCGTCGCAGGAGGTCGCGGCCGACCTCGACGACCTCTTCGCCCAGGGCGAGACCGGCGTGATGGGGCTGGTCCTCGACCCGGCCTTCGGCGCGAACCGCCGGTTCTACACCTGCCAGGGCGTCGAGGACGGCGGCTCGGACGGACTGCCCTCGATCGAGGTGATCGGCTGGACCGTCGACGACGCGTGGTCCCAGGCGGTGCGGGTGGCCGACCCCCTCGTCGGTGAGATCCCCGTCAACCGCGAGATCGGCCGGCACGGCGGCTGCCGGCTCCGGTTCGACACCGAGGGCCGGCTGCTGATCGGGACCGGCGACAACGCCAGAGGGACGAACCCGCAGGACCTCGGCACCCTGGCCGGCAAGCTCCTGCGGGTGGACCCGCAGACCGGCGAGCCCGCCGAGGACAACCCCTTCATCGACGACGAGGACCCGGTGACGCGCATGGTCGTGGGCTACGGGCACCGCAACGTGCAGGGCGTCGCCGTACGCCCCGGGACCGGTGAGGTCTACACCGGCGAGCAGGGCAGCTCCGTCGACGACGAGGTGAACCTCGCGGTCGACGGCGGCAACTACGGCTGGGACCCCGTCGGCCAGGGGGAGTACGACGAGAGCGTGCCGATGACCGACACCGGCATCCCCGACGCGATCGAGGCGCTGTGGTCCTCGGGTGACCCGACCATCGCGGTCTGCGGCATCACCTTCCTCGACGGCGCCCAGTGGGGCTCCTACGACGGGCTGCTGCTCCTGGGGGTGCAGAAGGACACCGGCGTGCTCGCGCTCCGGCTGGCCGACGACGGCACGCTGGTCGAGCAGTTCCGCCTGCCCGAGCTGGAGGACTACGGCCGGATCCGCACGCCGCAGCTCGGCACCGACGGCGCGCTCTACGTGACCACCGACAACGGCCAGGGCCAGGACCTGCTGCTGCGGGTCACGCCGGCCTGATCGATTCGTCTGCGCGCGCGAGCGCGCGGCGGCCGGTGTGAAGTGACATCTGTTCTTGAACACAGATGTGTCACTGGATCGTGAAC
>CAZEPK010000018.1:0-26413 GCA_964514085.1 uncultured Nocardioides sp. | reverse complement strand
CGAGCGCAGCGAGCTGTCCGTCGTGGACGGGGGGCCGAAGCTCGCGGGGGTATCCAGTACAGCTTGCGGGGGTAGACGACCGGCGTGCCCCTGCGCGTTGTGTCGGCGCCGCGGGAGAGGATGGCGCCATGGCACGGCGCGGCACCAAGCAGGAGCTCCCCGACGACTTCGAGGAGCACATCCTCGACATCGACGTCGGCGACGAGATGCGCTCGTCGTTCCTGGAGTACGCCTACTCGGTCATCTACTCCCGCGCCCTCCCGGACGCCCGCGACGGGCTGAAGCCGGTGCAGCGCCGGATCCTGCACACGATGAACGAGATGCGGCTCTACCCCGACCGCGGGCACGTCAAGAGCGCCCGCGTGGTCGGCGAGGTCATGGGCCGCCTGCACCCGCACGGCGACGGTGCCATCTACGACGCCCTGGTCCGGATGGCCCAGCCGTGGTCGATGCGGCTCCCGATGGTGGACGGCCACGGCAACTTCGGCTCTCCTGACGACTCGCCGGCGGCGATGCGCTACTGCCTGACCGGGGACACGCACGTGCGGATGGCCGACGGCGGATCCCTCCGGATCGCCGACCTCGTCTGCCTGCCGGAGAACTGCGAGGCGGACGCCGACTTCGAGGTGCTGGACAAGGACGGCAAGGCCGTCCGCGTCACCAAGGTCTTCAACTCGGGCGTCCACCCGGTCAAGAAGCTCATGACCAAGAGCGGTCACGCGCTGCGCGGTAGCCACAACCACCCGGTGCTGTGCCTGGTCCCCGTTGCCGGCGTGCCGGTGTTCCAGTGGCTGCGCCTCGACGAGATCACTCCGGGCACCGTGGTCTGCCTCGCCCGCAACGCCTGGACCACCGCCATCCCGATGGCCTACGAGATGCAGCTCGGGACGCTGATGGGCGGCTGGGTCTCGGAGGGGTTCGCCTCGGAGGGCCGGGCCGGGTTCAACAACACCGACCCGGAGTACTTCCAGTACGTGCTGGACGCCTACGACGCGATCGTGGGCGGCCGTCGCTACGTCAGCGAGCGCACCCTGCGGCGCTCTGGCAAGACCATCTTCGAGCTGGACGTCCAGAACCTCACCCAGCTCAGGAACAGCCACCTGGCCAGCCTCATCGGCTGCAAAGCGGCCGAGAAGCCCCTGCCGGAGGTCATCTGGAGAGGCACCCCGGGGCTGAAGCGGGCCTTCCTCATGGCGCTGTTCGAGGGCGACGGCAGCCTGCACGTCCCGGGGGGCACCGGGATCGTGGTGCAGTACTCGACGTACAGCCGCCGGCTGTCGGACGGTCTCCAGGAGCTCCTGCTGGAGTTCGGCATCCACTCCAACGTCACGCGGTACGCCACGGGCGAGCACCGCCTGGTGATCTCGGGGCTCCACAACATCCACGCCTTCGCCGAGCGGGTCGGGTTCCTGACCGCCAAGCGGCGCCGGCTCGAGGCCCTGCTGAAGGACCTCCCGCCCTACAAGCACCGGCTGACCCGGGACTACGCGCCGTACGTCGCCGACTACGTCAAGAGCACGCTCGGCCCGGGTCGCGGCACGGGCAAGTCGTGGCTCCTCCTGCACAACTTCGACCGCATGGAGCGGTGGCAGGCCGACCGCAGTCTCCTGGTGACCAAGTTCAAGGACCCCGAGGTGCTGGCCGTCGTGGCCTCGGTGATGGACTCCGGCTACCGGTTCGTGGAGGTCTCGGAGGTCACCGACGAGGCACCGGAAGCCGTTTTCTCGCTGCGCGTCGACTCCGAGGACCACTCGTTCCTGGCCGGCGGCTTCGTCAACCACAACACCGAGTGCCGGATGGCCCCGCCCGCGGTGGCGATGACGGCCTCGATCGACGAGGACACCGTCGACTTCAAGCCCAACTACGACAGCCGCGAGCTGGAGCCCGTGGTGCTCCCCTCGGCCATCCCCAACCTCGTGGTCAACGGCACCACCGGCATCGCCGTGGGCATGGCCACCAACATGGCGCCGCACAACCTGGTCGAGGTCATCCAGGCGCTGCGGCACCTGATCCAGCACCCGGCGACCGGCGTCGACGGGCTGATGCGGTTCGTGCCCGGCCCCGACCTGCCCACCGGCGGCAAGATCGTGGGGCTGGACGGCATCCGCGACGCCTACGAGACCGGGCGCGGCAGCTTCCGGATGCGCGCCACCGCGCGCATCGAGACCGTCGGCCGCCGCAAGGGCATCATCGTCACCGAGATGCCGTACGCCGTGGGCCTGGAGAAGGTCGTCGAGCGGATCAAGGTGCTGGTCCAGGGCAAGAAGCTCCAGGGCATCTCGGACGTCAAGGACCTGACCGACATGGCCAACGGGACCCGCCTGGTCATCGAGATCAAGAACGGCTTCAACCCCGACGCGATCCTCGAGCAGCTCTACAAGCTCACGCCGATGGAGGAGTCCTTCGGCATCAACAACGTCTGCCTCGTCGACGGGCAGCCGCGGACGCTGGGCCTCAAGGAGCTCCTCGAGGTCTTCCTGGGCCACCGCTACGACGTCGTACGCCGGCGCTCGACGTACCGCCGCGACAAGAAGGCCGAGCGCCTCCACCTCGTCGACGGCCTGCTCGTCGCCCTGCTCGACATCGACGAGGTCATCCAGGTCATCCGCACCAGCGATGACGCGGCCACGGCCCGCGAGCGGCTGATGTCGGTCTTCGACCTGTCGGTGGAGCAGACCAACAACATCCTCGACATGCAGCTGCGCAGGCTCACCCGGCTCAGCCGGATCGAGCTCGAGAAGGAGCAGGAGACCCTGCGGCGCGAGATCGAGGAGCTCGAGGCGATCCTGGCCGACGAGACGCTGCTGCGGAAGGTGGTCTCCGACGAGCTGGCCGAGGTGGCCAGGACCTACGGCACCCCGCGGCGGACGGTCCTCCTCGGCGGCGCGCTGCCGGTGGCGACCCAGGCGCCCGCCGAGGTCGCCGACGACCCGTGCTTCGTGATGCTGTCCTCCTCCGGGCTGCTGGCCCGGACCGAGGGCGTCGAGCCGGTCGGCGACGGTGGCGACCGCACCAGCCACGACGTCGTGGTCTCCGCGGTGGCCACGACCGCCCGCGGGGAGGTCGGCGTCCTCACCTCCCGGGGCCGGCTGCTCAAGCTGGGCGTGCTCGACCTCACCGCGGCGATCGTGCCGCCGTCGGCCAACCACCCCAACCTCAACGGCTGCCTGCAGATCAGCGAGCTGCTCTCGCTCGAGAGCGGCGAGCGGGCCCTGGCCCTGTGCGCGCTGCGCCCCGACGGACCCGGCCTGGCGATCGGCACGCGCCAGGGCACCGTCAAGCGGGTCAACCCCGAGGTCCTGGCCCGCGACGAGTGGGAGGTGATCCGGCTCGACGACGGCGACGAGGTGGTCGGGGCCGCCGAGCTCGTCACCGGCACCGAGACCTTGTGCTTCATCACCACCGACGCCCAGCTCCTCCACTTCGGCGCCGACGCCGTCCGTCCGCAGGGGCGGTCGGGTGGCGGCATCGCCGGCATCCGGGTGGCGGCCGGCGAGCGCGTGGCCTGGTTCGGCGTGCTGGGCTCGGACGACGCGGTGGTGGTGACGGCCTCGGGCTCCTCCACCGCCCTGCCGGGCACCGAGCCCGGCGCGGTCAAGGTGACGCCGTTCAGCGAGTACCCCGCCAAGGGCCGGGCCACCGGCGGCGTGCGGTGCCACCGCTTCCTCAAGGGCGAGGACACGCTGGTCACGGCCTGGGCCGGCGATGCCCCGGCCCGCGCGGCGGCGGCCAGCGGCGCGCCCGTGGACCTGCCCGAGCCGACCGGCAAGCGCGACGGGTCCGGCACGCCCGCGAGCCAGCCGATCGCGGCCGTGGCGGGCCCCGTGGGCGCCCGTCTGGCCCGCACCACGGCGTAGGGCGCGTGTGCAAGGCTGACCCCCGTGAAGCGCGTGCGGCTCTGGGCCGGCCCCGTCGTGCTGGCCCTGGCGCTCACCGGGCTCACCGCCTGCGGCGACGACGCGGGGTCTGACCGCGGCGGCAGCGGCGAGGACCCGGCCCAGGTGCTCGCGGCGGCCAAGAAGACGCTCGACGACACCACCGGCGTCACCATCTCGCTGACCACCGACGACCTGCCCCAGGGCGTCACCGGCATCACCTCGGCCGTGGGCACCGGCGTGCACCCCTCGGCGTTCCAGGGGACCTTCGAGCTCAGCGTCAGCGGGCTGCCCGCCGACGCCAACGTGATCGCGGTCGACGGCGTGACCTACGCCAAGAACAGCCTGCTGCTCCCCGACTGGACCCCGATCGACCCCGCCGACTACGGCGCGCCCGACCCGGCCAAGCTGATGGACCCCGACGGCGGCTTCTCCGGCCTGCTGGCCTCGGCCGAGGACGTCGAGGCCGGCGACCCGGTGCGCGGCGGCAAGGACAACAAGGAGATCCTCACCGAGTACACCGGCACCATCTCCAGCGACGCCGTCTCCGCGCTCATCCCGGACGCCGAGGGCGACTTCTCCTTCAGCTACACCATCAGCGACGACGACGAGCTGCGCCAGGCCGTGATCAAGGGCGCCTTCTACGGCGAGGACAACGGCGAGGTCACCTACACGCTGGGCCTCGACGACTACGGCACCGAGAAGGACATCAGCGCCCCGTGACCAGGGTCGGCTCGCCGCGGGTCCTGCTCTCGCTGGCCGCCGTCGCGGTGGCCTTCGCCGCCGCCGACACCTACGTCGTGGTGCTCGCGCTCCCCGAGATGATGGGCAGCGTCGGGATCCCGATCGACAAGCTCCAGCGGGCCGCACCGATCATCTCCGGCTTCCTCCTCGGGTACGTCGCGATGCTGCCGCTCATCGGCCGGATCGCCGACCTGCGCGGCCGGGTCCCGGTCCTGACCGCGGCGCTCGTCGTCTTCGCCGTCGGCTCGCTGGTCACGGCACTGGCCTACGACCTGCCGAGCATGGTGACCGGCCGCTTCCTCCAGGGCGTGGGCGGCGGTGGTCTGGTGCCGGCGACCCTGGCCCTGGTCGCCGACCTCTACCCGGCCGACCGCCGCGGCGTCCCGCTCGGCATCGTGTCCGCGGTCCAGGAGCTGGGCTCGGTCCTCGGCCCGCTCTTCGGCGCCGTCGTGCTCTCGGTGGCCGACTGGCCGGTGATCTTCGCCATCAACCTCGTCGTGGGGCTGCTGCTCGCCGTCGCGGTGAGGGCGACGGCGCGCGGTGACCACCGCGGAGCGGACCGGTCGGGATCTCCACCGCGGCGCCGCCTGCCCGACCCGGCGGGCACCGCCCTGCTCGTGGTCACCCTGTCCTTCGGGGCGATCGTCTTCATCCGGCCGTCCGGGCTGGTCAGCGACCTGACCTGGGGCGAGTACTTCATCCCCTTCGCCGGCGACGGGCGCTGGCTCACCCCGGTCGGGCTGGTCCCGATGGTGGCGCTCGCCCTGCTCGTCGTGCGCTGCTCGACCGCGCGGCACCCCCTGGTCGACCTGCGGGCCTGGGGCCGGAGCGCCCGGGAGGCCGACCTCACCGGCGCGCTGTTCCTGGCCGTCGCCCTGGGTGGCGTGATCCTGGCCTTCGCGACCGCCGACCCCTCGGTGCAGGTCTTCTCCGACCAGGGGCTCTGGTACCTCCTCGGCTCCGCCGTGGCCACCCTGGCGTTCGTCCTCCACCTGCGCAGCGCCGAGGCGCCGCTGCTCCCCCGCGGTGCGCTGCGCCGTACGCCGGCCTGGGGCGCGGTGGTGGTCAGCTTCTTCGTCGGCGCCGCCCTGATCGCGGCGCTCATCGACATCCCGATCTTCGCCCGCACCACCGTGTACCGCTCCTCCCAGCTGATGGCCGCGCTGGTGCTGGTCCGCTTCCTCGTCGCGCTGCCCGTCGGGGCGGTCGTCGGCGGCTACCTGGTCCGGACCCGCAGCGCCGGGCTGATCACCGCGGCCGGCATGGCGCTCTCGGCGGCGGGGTTCGCCCTGATGACCCGGTGGGACGCCGAGACGCTGCACGACCCCTCGGCCAACCTGGCGCTGGCCATGTGCGGCTTCGGGTTCGGGCTGGCCCTCGCGCCGGTCAACGCCGCGGTGCTGGCCTCGACCGACGAGGCGGTGCACGGGGTCTCCACCGCGATGGTCGTGGTGGCCCGCATGGTGGGGATGCTGGTCGGGATCTCCGCCCTGACCACGATCGGCCTGCACCGCTACTACGCCAAGCAGGACGCTCTGCAGACGGTCACCCAGGTCTGTGGCGAGCCGAAGATGTGCGCGGCCTTCCGCGACCTGCAGAAGGCCGCGGGGGTGGCGCAGGAGCAGACCGTCTTCATGGGCGCCGTGGTCTGTGCGCTGGCGGCCGGCGTCCTGGCCCTGCTGCTGTTCCGCGGGGCCGCGACCCGCTCGGTGGACGCGGCAGCAGCGATCCGTTCCGTGGGCTGAGGTCCGCGGCTCCACCTCGACCCGTTAGCGTTCGGCACCGTGGGCCAAGAATTCGACGACCTGCTCGCCGCCAACCGCGACTACGCCGCGACCTTCGACCTGGCCGGCTTCGACGGCATCGCACACGCCGGTGTGGCCATCGTGACCTGCATGGACTCCCGGATCGACCCGCTCAGGATGGTCGGCCTGAAGGCCGGCGACGCGAAGATCTTCCGCAACCCCGGCGGCCGGGTGACCTCGCCCGCCCTGGAGGCGCTGGTGCTGGGCGTGCACCTGCTCGGCGTGCAGCGCATCCTCATCATCCCGCACACCCGGTGCGCGATGAACCTGCACACCGAGCACGAGCTGCGCGCCAAGGTCGGCGAGTCGGCCGGCGTGGACGCGACGTGGCAGGCCTTCGGGGTGATCGACGACCCGATCGAGGCGCTCCAGGAGGACGTGCAGCGGGTCCGCAGCCACCCGCTGATCCCCGAGACCGTGCTGGTGGGTGGCTTCATGTACGACGTCGACACCGGCCTGCTCGACCAGAAGTTCTGAGCCACCGGGCCACCTGGCGTCGAGGTTGGGCCGTGGACGGCCTCACACCGCAGCCGTCGTGAGACCTCCTACGCTGGCCGGCATGAGGCAGCCGTGGGTGTCGCGGTGCGGTGGGCTCCTCGCCGTGGCGCTGGCCGCCGCCACGCTCGTGGGGTGCACCGACGAGGCGGCGCCGGAGTCACAGCCCGGCCGTGAGGACTCCCCCACCAGCTCCGCCGGGAGCGAGCCGGGAGCCCGCACCCGACCCGGGGTGCAGCGCCCCCGGACCGCGAAGGCGGCGCTGAGAGCGCTGGTTGCCGCGGAGACCGCCATCGCCGACCCGGCGACCCGGCCCGCAGCGCTGGTCCGGGCCGCGCAGGCGCAGCAGCTGGCCTACCGCGAGCTCGGCGCCCACCCGGGGTGGGACGAGACGGTGCGCGCCGGGCTGCCGCGGGGGCTGCGCGGCGTCGTGCGCGACAACGTTGCCTCCCGCCGCGAGTTCCGGGCCATGCACACCGCGCTGTCCGACACGCTGCCCGCCTGGCGGATCGTCGCCCCGGCCCCGGCCGAGGAGCTGCTGAGCCACTACCGCCGGGCCGAGCGGAGGTACGGCATCGGCTGGGAGTACCTCGCCGCGATCAACCTGGTCGAGACCGGGATGGGTCGCATCCGCGGCACGTCGGTGGCGGGCGCCCAGGGGCCGATGCAGTTCCTGCCCTCGACCTGGGCCACCTGGGGCCGCGGCGACATCCAGGACCCCGGCGACGCGATCATGGCCGCGGCCCGCTACCTCGCCCACGACGGCGGCGCCCGAGGGCGCCTGGCCCAGGCGCTGTTCCGCTACAACAACTCCGACCACTACGTGCGGGGCGTCACCCTGCTGGCCCGGGTCATGGAGCGCCGGCCGCGGGCGTTCTACGGCTACTACCACTGGGACGTCTACTACCTGACCGCCCGCGGAGACGTCCGCCTCCCGGTCGGCTACGACCGCGACCGGCCGGTGCCGGTCGCCCGCTGGCTGGCCGCGCACCCACAGCGGTGAGTGCGCGGCCGCAGCCGTCGGGTGGTGCCTAGGCGCAGGGGACGGCGGCCGCCTTCGCCGCCGCGAGCGCCGCGGCAGCGCTCTTCTGGGCCGCCTTGGCCGCCTTGAGCTTCTTCTTCGCCTTCTTGATCTTGCTGGCGTTGTGCGACTGCTTGGCCTTCTTGAGCGCCTTCTTGGCCTTGGCCACCTTCGAAGCCGCCGCGGTCGCCTTGGCCTGGGCCGCGGTGACGGCGGCGTTGAGGCTCGAGCAGTCGTAGGCCGTGAAGGCCACCGAGGCCGGGGTCGGGTCGGTGTTGGCCGCCGCGTCGATGGCCCGGACCCGGAAGGTGTGCGCCCCGCTCGAGACCGTCACGGAGGCCGGGCTGGTGCAGGCGGCGAAGGCCGCTGCGTCGAGCGCGCACTGGAAGGTCGAACCTGCCTCCGAGGAGGCGAACCCGATCGGCACGGTCAGGGACTTGGCCACGCCACCGGCCGGGGCCGACGTGATCGAGGTGTTCGGGGGCGTGGTGTCCGGCACCAGCGCATCGGTCACCGCGAGGTCGGCCATGATGAAGCCGGCGCCGCAGTCGGTGGCGGGGGCGGCCGTCGCGCAGGCCTGGGTGTTGCCGGTGTCGGTCATGATCGCCGCCACCTGGCTCTCGGTGAGGGCCGGGTTGGCGGAGCGGACCAGGGCCGCGACGCCCGCCGCGCTCGGCGTCGCCGCGCTCGTGCCACCGAACGGGTTGAAGCCCGGGACGCTCGTGGCCACGGCGTCGGCCGCGTCGAGAGCCGGCTTGGGCCGCACGATCGGCGCGGTCGGGACGCCCGCCGAGGTGAACAGCCGCGTGATCGAGGGGCCGCGGGAGCTGTAGGACTCCGGAGTGGTCGGCGTGGCCCAGTTGGACGCGGCCACGGCGAGGGAGCCTGCGGCCGAGGCGGCGTCGGGGTTGATCGCGTTGGAGTTGGTCGCGTACTCACCGATGGTGAAGGCCGGCGTACCTCCGACGATGTACTTCATGAACGGCGTGCCCGTGCCCGCCACCCGCCGGATCCCGATCCCGAGCGTGTGCGTGCCGGAGATGTTGACCTGCTCGAACTCGTTGGGGATGCCACCGACGTTGGCGGCGTCCGTCTGTCCCGGGACGAGCACGCCGTCGATGTAGAAGTCGAGGGCCAGGTCGGTGGTGGCCGCACCCCACGGCTCGGCCCACTGGAGCGAGATGTAGGGCGAGCGGTTGGTGAAGGTCCCGATGGTCTGGACGGTGTCCACGCCGGCGCTCGGGTCGAAGTCCTCGGCAGCGCCCGACAGGGACAGGGTCCCCTCCCAGCTCTGCTTGGCCCGGTTCCCGGCCGAGGCGAAGTAGTTGACGCCCGCAGCCTTGGCTGCGTCGACCGCCTGGGCGACCTGGCCGTCCTGGAACATCGGCTCGTCGAGGTAGAAGATGTCGTCGGCGATGATCTTGGCCCCTGCTGCGACCAGGTTGTTGATGCTGGTCGCCTTGCCGGAGGCGCTGAGGGTCCCGGTCGAGAACGCCATGTCCGTGATGCCCGGAGCGGTGTCGTAGATGATCTCCGACATCGCCCGGCCCTCGTCGCTCGAGCCGGGGTCGTCCTGCAGGACGGTGTAGCCGGCGGGGAGGTTGCCGCTGGCCTGGCTGGCGGCCACGCCGCCGGCCTGCTGGTTGGCCGAGTCCGAGATGACGCCGACCTTGACGCCGGCACCGCTGACGCCGAGCGACCTGGCCTGGGGGCCGTGGTGTGCCGCGTCGCCCTGGGACAGCACGCTCCCGACGTCCGTACCGCCTCCGCTGTCCAGACCGGCGTGCACGACCGTGACGGCCGCGGTGCTGGCCAGGGCGGTCGAGTCCGCGAGGCTCTGCGCAGGCAGCCAGCCGGCGACGATGCGCTGCGGTGCCCGGTCATGGGTGGCGGTGACGCGCATGCCGAGGTCGGTCAGCGATGCTGCGGCCTCGGCGAGGGACCCGGTGACGTAGACGTTGACCAGCACGTCGCCGTCCTCGATCCGGGCACCGCTCACGACGGTGGCCGAGCCGTCAGCCGAGGACACCCCGGTCTGCGCGGACACCGGCCTGCCCTTGGCCACGGCTGCGGCCAGGAGCTGGAGTCCGCCGTCGAGCTTGGCGAGGACGGGACGAGGGGCAGCGGAGGAGCCGGCGGCGTCCGCCGGCGAGAGGCCCAGAGCGAGGACTCCCGCGCAGAGGACGGCCGCGGGTCCGAGAAGGCGACGATTCATCAGGCGAACCTATGTCCGAATCGCCCTCGCGGCGATGACCCACACGGGGCATTTACGCGTCGAGGGTCGCGGCGTCGATCTCGTAGGCGCCCTGGACCAGGAACTCCTTGCGGGGAGCGACCTCCGAGCCCATGAGCAGCTCGAAGACCTGGGCCGCCGCCTCGGCGTCGTCCACCGTCAGCCGGCGCAGCGTGCGCCGACGCGGGTCCATGGTGGTCTCGGCCAGCTGGTCGGCGTCCATCTCCCCGAGCCCCTTGTAGCGCTGGACCGGGTCCTTCCAGGACACGTTCTTCTTCGACAGCTCCGCGAGCTTCCGCTGCAGCTCGTCGTCGGAGTAGGTGTAGAGGTACTTCTCCATCCCCTTCTTGGGGTTGGAGATCTCGATCCGGTGCAGCGGCGGCACGGCGGTGAAGACCCGGCCCTGCTGGACCAGCTCGGGCATGTACTTGAAGAACAGCGTGGCCAGCAGGCAGCGGATGTGGGCGCCGTCGGAGTCGGCGTCGGCCATGAAGATGATCTTGCCGTAGCGCGTCGCCTCGAGGTCGAAGGTGCGACCCGAGCCGGCGCCCACCACCTGGATGATCGAGCCGCACTCGGCGTTCTTCAGCATGTCGCCGACCGAGGCCTTCTGGACGTTGAGGATCTTGCCCCGGATCGGCAGCAGCGCCTGGAACTCGGAGTTGCGGGCCAGCTTGGCGGTGCCGAGCGCGGAGTCGCCCTCCACGATGAACAGCTCCGTGCGGTCGTCGCTCGCGCGGCAGTCGGCCAGCTTGGCCGGCAGCGCGGAGGACTCGAGGGCGTTCTTGCGCCGCTGGGTCTCGCGGTGCTGGCGGGCGGCGACGCGCGTCTTGGCGGCGGAGGCGACCTTCTCCATCACCAGCCGGGCCTGGGCCTTCTCGGCGCGCTTGGTCGAGGTGAGGAACTTCTTCAGCTCGGCCGAGACGACCTTGCGGACCGCGGTGCGGACCTGGGGCGTGCCCAGGATCTCCTTGGTCTGGCCCTCGAACTGCGGCTCGGCCTGGCGCACGGTGACCACCGCGGTCAGCCCCTCCAGCACGTCGTCCTTGGTGACGTCGTCGTCGTTGACCTTGAGCACCCGCGCGCCCTTCATCGCGTCGTTGAAGGTCCGCAGCATCCCCTGCTCGAAGCCGCTGACGTGGGTGCCGCCCTTGGGGGTGGCGATGACGTTGACGAAGGAGCGCAGCTCGGTGTCGTAGCCGGTCCCCCAGCGCACCGCGATGTCGACGTCGAGCTCGCGCTCGACCTCCTGGGGGGTCATGTGGCCCTGCTCGTCGAGGACCGGCACCGTCTCGGTGAAGGTGTCCTTTCCCTGGAGCCGCAGGATCTCGGTGACCGGCTCGTCCTTGGCCAGGAAGTCGGCGAACTCCGCGATCCCGCCCTCGTGGCGGAACTTCTCCTCGCGCATCTCGGGGCCACGCAGGTCGCGGATGACCAGCTCGAGGCCGGGGACGATGAACGCCGTCTGCTGGGCCCGGCCCAGGAGCCCGTCGAACTCGAAGGTCGCGTCCTTGGTGAAGATCTGGCGGTCGGGCCAGAAGCGGATGCGCGTCCCGGTGCGGTTCTTGGCGACGCGGCCCCCCTTGCGGGTGAGGCCGGACCTCGCGGTGAACGGCGCCCGGGGTCCCTCGCCCTCGAAGGTGCCGGGCGTGCCGTGCTTGAACGAGAGCCCCTGCTGGGACGGCGCCCGGTCGACGTCGATGTCCATGCGCGCCGAGAGGGCGTTGACCACCGAGAGGCCCACGCCGTGCAGGCCGCCGGTCGCGACGTAGGAGCCGCCGCCGAACTTGCCGCCGGCGTGCAGCTTGGTGGCCACGACCTCCACGCCGGGCAGGCCGGTCCGCGGTTCCTTGTCGGTGGGGATGCCTCGGCCGTCGTCGTGGACCTCGACCGAGTCGTCGGGGTGCAGCGTGACCTCGACGTGGTGGGCCGCACCGGCCAGCGCCTCGTCGACGCCGTTGTCGATGATCTCCCACAGGCAGTGCATGAGACCGCGGGTGTCGGTGGAGCCGATGTACATGCCGGGCCGCTTGCGGACCGCCTCGAGGCCCTCGAGGACCAGGAGGTGCGCGGCGTTGTAGGCGGTGTCGATCGGTGGCTCCTCGGTCGTGACTGGACCGGCTCCCATCCGGATACCGGTACGGGACCGAATCTACCCACGACACGCCGAGGCAGCATGGAGGCACGCCTGCTGGAAGCGGGTCTACCGTGACCGAGACGCAGGACCAGAAGGCAAGAGATGAACCGGCTTCACCGTTCACACCACACGAGCGTTACCCAAGCCACACACTGGAGTGGGAGTGGGACACCCGTGGGGTGGGCACCACCTCCATGGTTGGATTGGGATGTCAGGGGAGGCGTCGTAGGGGAATCTTTGGAGACCCCATCTACGTTGCACCCACGACACCAGATGAAGAAATGAGGCCGTCGTGAACACTGCAATCGCCCCCAGCGCGCCGCTGACCGCAGCGGACCGCTGCGACCGCTGCGGAGCCCAGGCCTACCTCCGCGTAGAGCTCCAGTCAGGTGGCGAGCTCCTCTTCTGCGCACACCACGCTCGCGAGCACGGTGAGAAGCTCAAGGAGATCGCCGTCACGCTCGTCGACGAGACCGACAAGCTGACCGACACCCCGTCCGCGTCCAACGGAGAGCGCTGACCAGACCGACCCCGTCTTGGAGGGCCCCGGAATCCGCTGTGGATCCGGGGCTCTCCCCTTTGTCGAGAGGTGGACGCGCATGACGGGCGTCGAGCTCCTGGTGGCCGTGGCCATCGCCGTCGGGCTGGTCGGCATCCTGGTGCCGGTCCTCCCCGGCTCGGTGCTGGTGCTCGGCGCGGTCCTGGTCTGGGCCTGGGACCTGGGGGGCACCACGGCCTGGGCGGTCTTCGCCGTCGTGGCCGCGATCCTGGTCGTCGGCGGGGTCGTGAAGTACCTCGTCCCGAACCGGCGCCTCAAGGACGCCGGCATCCCGGCCTCGACGCAGTGGACGGGCGCCGCCCTCGGCGTCGTCGGCTTCTTCGTGGTCCCCGTGGTCGGCCTCCTCGTCGGCTTCGTGCTCGGTGTCTACCTGGCCGAGCACCGCCGGGTCGGCGGCACCGCTGCCTGGCCCTCGACCAAGCACGCGCTCCGGGCCGTGGGGCTGAGCATCCTCATCGAGCTCGCGGCCGGCGTGGCCGCGACCGCCGTCTGGGTCGCCGGAGTCGTCCTGACGTGACGGTGCTGCTCTCGCTCCTGGCCGCGGCGTCCTACGGGTTCGGCGACTTCAACGGCGGGATCTTCTCCAAGCGCGGTGGGGCCTGGGCCGTGGCGCTTGTCGCCCAGCTCAGCGGTACGGCGGCCGTCGCCGTGGTGGCCCTGGTGCTCGGCGGCTCCCCTACCGGCACCGACCTGGCCTGGGCGGGGCTCGCCGGCCTGGGCAACGGGTTCGGGACGGCGTTCCTCTACCGCGGCCTGTCCTCGGGGCGGATGGGCGTCGTGGCTCCGGTGTCCGGGGTCGGCGCGGTGCTGGTCCCGGTCGCGGTGGGCGTCGTCACCGGCGAGCGGCCCGACGTCTCGGTGTGGGCCGGCGTCCTGCTGGCCGTGCCGGCGATCTGGCTGGTGGCCCGCGAGCCCGGCCCCCGGGTGGCCGGAGCGGGCGCCCAGCGCTCGGGCGTGCTCGACGGCGTGCTGGCCGGCCTCGGCTTCGGAGGTCTCTTCGCCGCGCTGGCGCAGGTCCCGGAGGGATCCGGCTTCCTCCCCCTGGCCCTCAACCAGCTGGTCGCCGGGGTGACGATCGTCCTGGTCGCGCTGGCCCTGCGGCAGGACTGGGTGCCGCGGTCGCGGTGGGCGCTCGGAGGGATCGTCAGCGGGTGCCTCGGCGCCCTGGCCACCGGGCTCTTCCAGGTCGCCACCCACCACGGCTACCTCAGTGTCGCCGCGGTGATCACCTCGCTCTACCCCGCCTTCACCGTGCTCCTCGCGGCCGTGCTCCTGCGCGAGCGCGTGCACCGCAGCCAGGGCCTCGGGCTCGCCCTCTGCGCGGTGTCGGTGGTCTTCGTCGCCGCCGGGTGACGCCGGAGGGCTGGGGTACAGTCACCGGACACCACCCGCCGCCCCGACCGGGCCCGACGGGTCCGGTGCCGAAGGGACGAAGGTGCACCAGACCGCCAGTTCTCTGAACGAGCTGCTCACCGATGTCGTGCTCGCCCGGGCCGACCTGCAGCGGCGGCGGAAGGTCCGACTGGCCACCCGGCTCGACCTCGGGGTGGCCCGGCAGCGGCTCGTCACGGCGCTGCGCGCCTACGACGCGGCGCTCGACGCCAACGGCACCCCGACGCCGTACCGCCTGCGTGACGAGCTGCGGCTGCTGGAGTCGCTGGACCGCCGCGACCTGAGCGGCTGAGGCCCGGCTGAGGTCTCAGCCCTCCGCCAGCCGCTTGATGCGGTCGAGCCGCACCTCCCAGCTCCTGCCGATCCGCTCGAGCTCGCGGGCCACGTCGTTGAGCCGCCCGCCGAGTGCTCGGTGCACCAGCTCGCGGCCCACCCGCTCGGACTC
Organism: uncultured Nocardioides sp.; assembly: GCA_964514085.1. Lineage (GTDB taxonomy): Bacteria > Actinomycetota > Actinomycetes > Propionibacteriales > Nocardioidaceae > Nocardioides. The sequence goes on along the minus strand of CAZEPK010000018.1, from coordinate 11,707 downwards.
CACCAGGCCGGCCGCGCCCAGCACGTCGAGGTGCTTGACGATCGCCTGCCGGCTGATGGGCAGCTCCCGGGCCAGCGCCGAGGCCGACGCGGGCGCCTGACCCAGGCGGGCCAGGATCGCCCAGCGCGTGTCGTCGCCCAGTGCGGCGAACACCGGGGTCAGCTCGCCGGTCGTCCCGCTCATCCCGTCCGGCCCGTCACGAAGCGCTGCGCCGCCGCGAGCTCGACCTCCCAGCCGTGGGTGTTCTCCTCGATCTGGTGGTCGATCGCGGCACGGTCCTTCCGCAGCCCGGAGAAGCCGCTCTCCACCACCCGGAGCGTCACGCCGCCGGGTCGGTCCTCGATCCAGAACTGCACCGTGGTGCCGGCCTCCGGCGCCACGTTGTCCACCCAGAGGAAGGAGACGTAGCGGGGCTCGTCGCGCTCGAGCGTCTTGAGCCGGAACTCGCCGAACGTCGGGTGCACGAGGACGTCGTGGTCGTCCTCCCGGCGCAGCACCGGCTCGGGGTCGACCTCCTGCTCGTTGATCCACCAACCCGGCCGCTGGACCAGCGCCCAGACCTTCTCCGCGCTGGCGTCGATGTCGATGCTCCGCTCGATGCGGTCGAGCTCACCGTCGACCTGCTCGCCGGTCTGCGTCATGCTTCACTCCTCGGGTCGTTGATGTGCAATCCGATGGTTGCACAACCGACGGAAGTGCGCAACCTCCCGGTTGCGTGACAAACGTGCACCTTTGTCCGGTCCGTGAGACCGTCGTCACCCCATCACCACAGATGTAGAACACGTTCTAGTCTGTGCCATGCCCTTGGCCACGACCCCGCCCAGGCACCCGGAGGCACCGGTGACCGACCCCGATGACGAGACCACCCGACGGCTGCTCCACCTGCGGTACGCCGGCGCTGCCCTCGAGGAGTGCCGCCGCACCGTCTGCGACGCGGTGGTCCAGGCCCGCGCGGTCGGCGTGCCGTGGACCCAGATCGGCGAGGCCCTGGCCCTCTCGCCGCAGGCGGCCCGCCGGCAGTTCGGCGGCAGCGTCGACGGTGCCGGCTGAGGCACCCGGACGCAGGAACGCCCCCCGCAGCATCAGCTACGAGAGGCGCTCTCGGCGTCCAACGAAGTTCGGATCCCCCGATCCCCCCACGTGGACCACCACAGACGGTAGACACTCACCCCTGAGGGTGTCTCGAGTGGTCTAGCCCTCCTGGCGACGGAGCGGTCAGTTCGCCTCGGAGAGCGCCTCTACCCCGTAGGTGAAGAACAGCACCACCGCCACCACGAAGCGCACAAACAGCACCGCCGGCCACAACAAGCCGCTTCGCGGCGGGGGCGGCACGCCCAGCGGTTCCCTGCGGGCCTCGCTGTCGTCAACCACGAGCCTCCGGTACCCCCGATCCCCGGGGTCAGGCGACCTGGGCGGCCTCGCAGCCGGCCAAGCGCTGCTCGGCCTTGGCGAGGCGCTGCTGGGGCCTTCTTGGCCTTGGCGACGTCGCGGGCGGGCGTCACCCCCGGCTCGGCCCGGTCGCACCCCATCCAGACCAGCGCGCGCTCCGAAGCACCGTCGGGGGATGTGTCTCGCCGCCCCGGGGGGATCGACGAGGCACGGTCCTTGACGGTCGGGCGCCCTCCGCAGCACTGCTGCGGAGGGCGCTCGTCGTACGTCGTGCGCTCGGCCCGGCACGGGGCCGCGGCCGTGCCGCCGCGTCCCGCTCGCCCACGACGAAGGCCCTCCGCAGATCGCGGAGGGCCCTCGTCGTCGGTCTGAGCTCGGATCCCCCGATCCCCCCATGCCGAACGAGTAGAACGCTACGACCCGCTGATCCACTGCTGGGTAACGGCGTTGGACCAGGTGGCAAATTCTGTCCTACAGCGCTGGCAAGTCCGGCCCGAACGCCACCAGCGCCACGTCGTCGCGCAGCGTGCCGTCCTCGAACGCCACGACCTCGTCGACGACGGCAGCGACCAGGGCGGCCGGCGCACCGGCGTGGCGCCCCGTAGTGAGCAGGAGCCGGTCCTCGCCGTACATCGCGTCGCCGTTCCGCGCCTCGGTCACGCCGTCGGTGTAGAGGAGGAGGACGTCGCCCGACCGGAGCTGCAGGGTGGTGTCCGTGAAGGCCGGTCGCTCGGTGACGCCGAGGAGGGGACCGTGCTCGCCCCAGAGCCGCGGGCGACCATCGGCGGGGACGAGCACCGGCTGGGGGTGACCACCGAGGCTCATGGTGACCGACCAGCCGTCGGGTCCGCGGCGCAGGCGCAGCAGCGCGGCGGTGCAGAACCGATCGGTGGGGTGATGGTGGAGCACCTCGTCGAGCCCCGAGAGAACGGCACTGGGTCGCTCCTCGCCGACGCACAGGGCGCGGATGGTGTGGCGCACCAGCGCCGTGACGATGGCGGCTTCGTACCCCTTGCCGCAGACGTCGCCGAGGGTGACGACCCAGTCGTCGACGCCGACCGAGAACACGTCGTAGAAGTCGCCTCCGACCTCGCTCCCGTGGCCGGCCGGGCGGTACGCCGCCGCGAGGGTCAGGCCCGGCACCGACGGCGGGAGGGGCGGGATGAGGGTCTGCTGCAGGGTCCGGGCCAGCCGCCGGGCCTCCCGCTCGGAGGCCTCGGCGCGCTCCTTGGCCTCGAGCAGCTCCCGCTCGTAGCTGCGCCGCTCGGTCGCGTCGAAGACGGCGATCCGGACCGCCCTGGGGTGCCCCTCCTCGTCGCGCGCCAGCGAGGCGTTGACCAGCACGGGCAGGCGGGTCCCGTCCGCGGCGACGAGGTCGAGCGCCACCTCCTTGACCCGGTCCGACATCAAGAGGGCGGGACCCACGTGGGTGCCGAAGTAGATGCGGCTGCCGACCGTGAGCAGGTCGGCGAAGCTGGACTCCCCCACCAGCTGCGACGGGTCACGCTGGACGAAGGCGCGGAAGGTCGCGTTCGTCTTGACGATGACCCCGTCCGGCGTGGTGGTGAGGAAGCCGCAGGGGGCCGACTCGTACAACGCGACGGGGTCGTCGTGGACCAGGGCGTCGAGGAACGACTCCCTCGCCCGGTCGGAGCGTCGGGCCGGGGCTGGCCCCACCGCGTCGGCGTCGGTCACCTCGATGACGGGCCCTCGGGTCCCAGGAAGGCGCGGATCGCGGCGACCGTGTCCTCCGGGGCGCTGAGGTGCGGACAGTGCCCCGAGGTCTCGAGCAGCGCCAGGTGCGCTCCCGGGACGGCCTCGGCGACGTACTGGCCGACCTGGAGCGGTGCGATCACGTCGTCGCGGCACTGGATCACCAGGGTGGGGACAGTCACCTCGGGCAGCGCGTCGCGACAGTCGCTGAGGAAGGTCACCCGGGCGAACTGCCGCGCGATGGCCGGGTCCATCCGGCAGAAGGTCGTGGTGAGCTCCTGGCCCAGCTCGGGCCGCTCCGGGTTGCCCATGATGACCGGCGCCATCGTCGCCGACCACCCGAGGTAGTTCGCGTCCAGGGAGGCCAGCAGCTCGTCGATGTCGTCTCGCGAGAAGCCGCCGCGGTAGTCACCGTCGTCGGTGTACCTCGGGGAGGGTCCGATCAGCACCAGGCTGCTGAACCGCTCCGGCTCGGCCACGACGGCCAGCAGCCCGCTCATGGCCGAGACCGAGTGGCCGACCAGCACCACCTCGTGGAGATCGAGCTCGCGCACCACGCCGAGCAGGTCTTCGGCGTACGCCTCGAGGGAGACGTAGCGGGAGGGGTCCCACGCCGCGGGGTCCGACCCGCCGGCGCCGACCAGGTCGAGGGTGATCACCCGGTGGTCGGAGGCGAACTCCGGCGCCACGAGGCGCCACATGTGCTGGTCGCAGCCGAAGCCGTGCACGAACAGCATCGGCGGGCCGTCCTCGGCGCCGGCGACCTGCACGTTGAGCTGCTCAGCCGTGGGCACGGCCACAGGCTAACCGCAGGTCCGGACGTCGCCCTACAGCGGCAGGGTGGCGCTCACGCGGGTCCCCGAGGACCGGTCCACGCTCCAGCTGCTGCTCAGGGCGGCGACCATGGCCAGCCCCCGTCCGCTGTCCATGTCGTCGGTGAGCGGCAGAGCCGACACGGTCCCCTGGTCGCCGTGGTCCCTGACGCTGATCACGAGCCGTCCGTCCTCGACCAGGCCGGTGACCTCGATCTGGTCCTGGTCGTCGGGCGCGCCGTGGACCAGGCCGTTGACCACGAGCTCGTGCACCACGAGGGACGCGTCCTCGACGCGCCGCGACGGCGGGTCCTGCCGGGTCAGCAGCGTGCTGACCAGCCACCGGGCCCTCGCCGGCGCGGGAGCGCCGTAGGGCAGCCGTGCGACGAACCAGGAGGCGCCCCATGCCTCGTTCCCCGCCACATCAGACCCTCCGTCGACAACTCCGTCGAGGAGGCGGTACCCGATCCGGAGGGGGACCGGGTGCAGCGCCCGGGCGGAGCGCTCAGTCGAGGTAGTCGCGCAGGACCTGGGACCGGCTCGGGTGGCGCAGCTTCGACATCGTCTTGGACTCGATCTGGCGGATCCGCTCCCGGGTCACGCCGTAGACCTTGCCGATCTCGTCGAGCGTCTTGGGCTGGCCGTCGGTCAGGCCGAAGCGCATGCTCACCACGCCCGCCTCGCGCTCGGAGAGCGTGTCGAGGACGGCGTGCAGCTGCTCCTGGAGGAGCGTGAAGCTCACCGCGTCGGCCGGGACGATGGCCTCGGAGTCCTCGATCAGGTCGCCGAACTCGGAGTCGCCGTCCTCGCCGAGCGGGGTGTGCAGCGAGATGGGCTCGCGGCCGTACTTCTGGACCTCGATGACCTTCTCGGGGGTCATGTCGAGCTCCTTGGCCAGCTCCTCCGGGGTCGGCTCCCGGCCGAGGTCCTGGAGCATCTGGCGCTGGACGCGGGCGAGCTTGTTGATGACCTCGACCATGTGCACCGGGATGCGGATGGTGCGGGCCTGGTCGGCCATGGCCCGGGTGATCGCCTGGCGGATCCACCAGGTGGCGTAGGTCGAGAACTTGTAGCCCTTGGTGTAGTCGAACTTCTCGACCGCACGGATGAGGCCGAGGTTGCCCTCCTGGATCAGGTCGAGGAAGAGCATGCCGCGGCCGGTGTAGCGCTTGGCCAGCGAGACGACGAGGCGCAGGTTTGCCTCGAGCAGGTGGTTCTTCGCGCGGCGGCCGTCCTCGGCGATCCACTCGAGCTCCTCGAGCAGCTTGGCCGCGATCTTGCCGCCCTTGGCCAGCTTCTCGTCGGAGAACAGGCCGGCCTCGATGCGCTTGGCCAGCTCGACCTCCATCTCGGCGTTGAGGAGCGGGACCTTGCCGATCTGCTTGAGGTAGTCCTTGACCGGGTCGGCGGTCGCGCCGGCGACCATGACCTGCTGGGCGGGCTCGTCGGTGTCGTCGGCGGCGGAGACGACGAAGCTCGAGGTGGCCGTGGCCTCCTCCTCGTCCTCCTTGATCGACGGGTCGGCCTGGACGTCCTTCTCGAACTGCTCGTCGGGCAGGTCGGGGAGGATCTTCTTGCCGTCGGGCCCGACGGCGACCTCGACCGCTGCCGCGGTGTCGGCCCCGGCCGGAGCGGCCTTCTTCGCCGCGGCCGCCTTGGTGGCGCCGTTGGCGGGCGCGGCCTTCTTGGCCGCGGTCTTCTTGGTCGCCGCGGTCGCGGTCTTCTTCGTCGTCGTCGCCGCGGCCACGCGGGCCGCGGTCACGTCGATGTGCACCGAGATGCCGAGGGTGCTCAGGTGCTCGAGCAGGCCCTTGAGGTGGCGCGGCTCGACCTGGGCGTCCTCACTGGCCCGGCGTACGTCCTCGGGACTGATGCTCCCGCCGGCACCCTTCTCGACCAGTGCGACGACGGCCGGGTGGGTGAGCACCTGCTCGGGGACCTTGCGTGCGTTCGAGGACACGAACACCTCTTCAATCGTGACGGGTGGAACGAGGGCGGCGGCCAGGGCCGCAGATCTGGCTTAGGGCGCGGCACGACCCGCTGTCGTCAAGAGCCGCGTTGTCATTCTGCCACGCAGGCCATGAGAGCCGTGCATCGCCGTACGGCGCGGGCCGGCGTGCGGACCGGCGCACCCACCCGGCTCAGTGGTCGACGACATAGGTGGCGGGCCCCGTGGTGGGCGCCCGGGTGCTGAACGTCAGGTGCCAGTCCTGCTGGGTCTCGCCGTCGACGTCGAGCACCCACTGGTAGCGCTGGCCCGGCTCGAGGGGCAGCGGACCGATCTGGAAGGCCAGCGGGAAGTCGATGTCGGCGCCGTGCACGAGCCCGGCGGGCCGCCCGATCTCGGCCTCTCCGGTGATCTCGACCGGCTGGGGGCCCTGGGGGCCGTCCAGGGTGACCGGCTCGCCGTCCTGCCCGATCAGCCGCAGCCGCAGCTGCAGGCGGTGGTTGGCGCGGTCCCACGGCACGTCCAGCTTGATCGCGATGGCCGAGGGCGACCCCGGGCTGGTGACGCTCCAGCCGCCTCCGTTGACGTAGAGCTTGCCGTCCGCGACCACGGCGTGGTCGGCCAGGAGCAGGGTGGCCCGCATCAGCCGGCCGCCGCGGCCTTGGCCTCGGCCTTCTTGGCCTTCTTGAAGTCGCGCACCTTCTGCAGCGACGCCGGGTCGGTGACGTCGGCCACGGAGCGGTAGCCGTCCTCGGCGTAGGCACCGACCACCTGCTCCCAGCCCTCGGGACGTACGCCGAGCTGCTTGGCGAGCAGCGCCACGAAGATCTGGGCCTTCTGCTTCCCGAAGCCGGGCAGCGCCAGCACCCGGTCGAGCAGCTCCTGGCCGGTCGTGGCGTCGGTCCAGATCCGCTCGGCGTGGCCGTCGTAGTCGCTCTCCACCAGGGCGGCCAGCGCCTGCAGCCGTGCCGCCATCGAGCCGCCGTAGCGGTGGATGGCCGGCGGCGTGGTGCACAGGGTGGCGAACTCGGCCGGGTCGGCCGCTGCGATGGGGCCGGGCTCGATGGACCCGAACCGGGTCAGGACCTTGTGAGGGCCCCGGAAGGCGTGCTCCATGGGGTACTGCTGGTCGAGCATCATCCCGACGAGCAGCGCGAACGGGCTGTCGGTGAGCACCTGGTCGGCATCGGCGTCGCCGGTGATGTGGATGGCCATGGAGGCCATCTTGACCCACGGTGGGTGAGCGGCCACCGCCGCAGCCACCGACGGTTCAGTCGGACTTGACCGCCAGCACCGGGCAGGCGGCGTCGAGCAGGATCCGCTGGGCGTTGCTGCCGAGGATGAGCTTGCCCACGGGGGTCCGGCGCCGCAGGCCGATGACCACCAGCTCGGCGTCGACCTCCTCGGTGATGTTGAGCAGGTCCTCGGAGGCCTCCAGCCCCGTCTCGGGGTGCCGCACGTCGACGGCCACCCCGGCCGCCTCCACCCGGGCCCGGACCTCGTCGAGCTCGGCCAGGATCAGCTCGTGCGCCTCCACGTCGCCGTGGCGCGCGCGGTGGGAGTTCACCACCACGAGGTCGGCACTGCGCAGCTGCGCCTCGGCGATCGACGCGGCCAACGCGGCCTCGCCCTCCGGCTTGGGCACGTAGCCCAGCACGACGGTCGGCATCTGGCTCCCTCCTGCGCGTCGGGTACCCAGGGGCACCGCTCGGCACGCTACCTGGTGGGCCGAGGGGCCGCAGCCTGTGGACGCCTGGCGTGGACCCGGCCGCGAACGGGGAGGCCTCCGGTGTGGAAGGACTCTGCGACCCGCTGCCGCGGCGGACCAGCGCGCTGCTGCGGCGGGCGGTGCACGAGCACGCGGCGAGCGAACGGCGTCGCGCCTACCCGCCGGTGCTGCACGTCGGCGTCCCCGGCGGGCTGGTCGCGGCGCTCGGCCTCGAGCCGGGCGAGCCCACGGACCCGGGCCTCCGCACCGACCTCGTGGCCGCGCTGCGGGTCCGGGCCGGCGCGGCCGCGGACCAGCTCGTCTGGCTGGCCCGGCCCGGCGCGCTCGGGCTCCAGGACGTGGACGCCGCCTGGCTGGCCGCGGCCCGGGCGGCGTACGACGAGGCGCAGGTGCCGCTGACCTTCGTGGTGGTCAACCGGAGGGGCTGGCGCGACCCCCGCAGCGGACTGGGCCGCACCTGGGCACGGGTCCGCGTCGCCGGCCGGGACTAGTCCCAGGTGTGCACCGGCTCGTTGGTGTGCATCAGCTCGCGGTACTCCAGCAGCGTGGCCCGGAGCGCGTCGAACCGCTCCTGGTCGGAGCGCTGGTGCATGCGCCGCACGAACCACTCGGCGCCGTTGGTGCCGAGCAGGCAGCGCTGCTCGATGATCCCGAGCAGCCGGTCGCTCGTCGCGGTCTCGACGCCCCACGAGGCCAGGCCCTCGTGGGCCAGGGGCAGCAGCCGGCGCAGCGTCAGCTCCGTGGCCCGCACCTGCCCGACCCCGGGCCAGTAGACCTGGGCGTCGATGCCGTGCTGGGCGGCGACGTGGAAGTTCTCCTCCGCGGCGCTGAACGACATCTGCGACCACAGCGGCCGCTCGCTCTCCGCCAGCGCCCGCACCAGCCCGAAGTAGAAGGCGGCGTTGGCCACGGTGTCGGCCACGGTCGGCCCGGCGGCGAGGACGCGGTTCTCCACGCGCAGGTGCGGCACTCCCCCGGCGATGTCGTAGACCGGCCGGTTCCAGCGGTAGATCGTGCCGTTGTGCAGCCGCAGCTCGGACAGCTTCGGCACGCCGCCGTCCTCGAGGACCGCCAGCGGCTCCTCGTCCTCGGTGATGGGCAGCAGCGCCGGGAAGTAGCGGACGTTCTCCTCGAACAGGTCGAAGACCGAGTTGATCCAGCGCTCACCGAACCAGACCCGGGGGCGCACGCCCTGCGCCTTGAGCTCCTCGGCGCGGGTGTCGGTGGACTGCTCGAACAGCGGGATCCGGGTCTCGCGCCACAGCTCCTTGCCCAGGAGGTACGGCGAGTTGGCGCCCAGCGCCAGCTGGATGGCGCAGATGACCTGGGAGGCGTTCCAGTACTCCGCGAAGCTGTCCGGCGAGGTCTGGACGTGGAACTGGGTGCTGGTGCAGGCCGCCTCGGGCACGATCGAGTCGGTGGAGGTCTCGAGCGTCTCCACGTTGCCCAGCCCCGCGATCTGGATCGAGATGTCCTCGCCGCGGGCGTTGAGGATCTGCTCGCCCAGCAGCTTGTAGCGCGGGTTGGGGCTGATGCTCGCCGCGGTCATGTGGTCGGCGGCCAGCGTGGGCAGGATGCCGATCATCACCATGTGCGCGCCGACCTGGGAGGACTTCTCCTCGGCACCGTTGAGGTCGCGGCGCAGGCTGTCCTCGAAGGTCTCCAGGCCGCCCTCGCGCAGCTTCGCCGGCGGCACGTTGATCTCGATGTTGAACAGGCCCAGCTCGGTCTGGAACGCCGGGTCGGCGATCGCGGCCAGCGCCTCGGTGTTCTTCAGGGCCGGGTCGCCGCGCTCGTCGACCAGGTTGAGCTCGACCTCGAGCCCGGTCATCGGGTCGTCGGTGTCGAAGCGCGCCTCGCGCAGCATCCGGGCGAAGACGTCGAGGCAGCGCCTGACCTTCTCGCGGTAGCGCGTGCGGTCGGCCCGGGAGAACTCCTGTGCGTCCACCTCTTCGCCCATGCGGGGACCCTAGGCCCGATCCGCCGCGCGCGGGGAGGCCTGCACCGCGTCGGGACGGTCCACGGTGCGGTGGAGGAGGTCGTCGACCACGCCCTCGACCGAGCCGGTCCGCTCGTACGCCGCCCGCTGGTGGGTCGCACCGGTGCGCCGCAGCACGCGCTCCACCCCGGCCGCGGCGCGCTCCCGGTCGCCCGCCGCCTCCAGCCGGTGGCCCACGAGCTCGACCAGCGCGCCGAGCACCTCCCGGGCCGGGCGGAGCTCGTGGTCGCGGGGGTCGAGCAGGTCGCCGGCGAGTCCGTAGCGGGACGCCCGCCACCGCGCCGCGCGGAGCTCCTCGGCGCGCCACGGCACCGGCTCGGCACCCGCGACCCACTGCTCGACCGCGGTCTCCACCAGGGCGCGCACGAGCGCGGCCAGCAGCCCGACGTCCTCCGGGTCGGTGACCACGTCGAGGATCCGGACCTCGAGCGTGGGCTGGTGGTCGGAGAGCCGCGCGTCGAAGTAGAGCATCGCCGGGTCGCGGGCGGCCCCGCTGGCGAGCATCCGCTCGCACGCGCGCCAGTAGCCCGACACCGATCCGAAGCGCTCCGTCGGGCCTGCGCTCGGCCACGTCGACCACTGCACCGTCCGCCACGACGCGTAGCCGGTGTCCGCACCGCCGGCGAACGGCGAGTTGGCGCTGGCCGCCAGCAGCACCGGCAGCCAGGGCGCGATCCGGTCGAGGCAGCCGACGCCCTCCTCGGGCGACTCGATGCCGACGTGCACGTGCATCCCGCAGGTCGTCGCCAGCCTGGCCACGGCGCCGTAGGTCTGCAGCATGTCGCGGTAGCGGTCGTCCGGGCTGACCAGGGGCTCGTCGACGCCGACCGGGATGGTCGCGCTGGCGGCCACCCCGAGCCCGCGCACGGCCGCCGCGGCCACCGCCTCCTCGCGCGCCGCCACGGCCTGCCGCACCAGGTCATCGACGTCGCGGGTGGGCTCGGTGCGGGTCTCCAGCTGGTGCCGGAAGAGCTCCTGGTCCAGCCCCTCGCCGTCACCGCCGTGCTGCGTCGCGAAGGCCCGGAGGACCTCGCGGGCCCGGGAGGTCACGGACCGCGTCTGCGGGTCGACGACCAGCAGCTCCTCCTCGACACCGAGCGTTCGCACCTGCACGCAGCGGAGGTACCCAGACCCTCACGACGCGGTCCGTGCCCAGGCCGACGGCGGCACCGCCCCGGTCAGCGCGTCGGCCACCAGCGCGGCCAGGGTGTTGCCGGGCTCGAGCGCCCGGCACCGGTCCACCGCGCACCACGCCAGGGCGCCGTGGCCCGCCAACCAGGCGGCCAGGGCCAGCACCGCCGCGGGGGCGGCCACCAGGTCGTCGGGCGACCGCTGGACGGCGTCGGTCCACAGCCGCACGTGGCCGGTGGCCACCTCCCGCGAGATCGCCGCCCAGGCCGCGTCACGCCCCGGCTGCTCGAGCAGGCCCAGGAGCACCCGCGCGAGCTCGGCCGGGGTGAACCGGCCACCCTGCAGGCGTGCGTCGACCAGGTCGGCGAGCTCGTCGGGCGGACTGGGGACGGCGCGGCGGGCGGCGCGGGCCACCTCGGCCGCCGCCCCGGCATCCTGGCGCAGGAGCGCCTCGAGCTCCTCGCGGGAGCGGTGGACGACGATGCCCTCGACCACCGCCTGGGCGCGGAACAGGTGACCGCCCACGTCGAAGGGCACGCCGGCCGGCGGCGCACCCGGACGGCAGGGCGCGAACCACCGGCCCTCGTGGACCCGCAGCACCTCGACCACCTCGACGCCGGCCGCGGCGAAGGCGCTCCACAGCCGGAGCAGCACCGTGCGGGTGCGGTGCGCGTCACCGGCGTAGGCGACGAAGAGCACCCTCCCGACGCCGTGCTGGAGGGCCGGCTCGAGCAGCAGCGTCACCAGCTCGTCGACGTCCCCCTCCAGGTCCACCCTCGCGTGGAACGTCTCCCGGCCGCCGAAGGTGAGCATCACCACGGACCGGCGGGGCTCGAAGCCGAGCACCACCGGCACGGCCGCCAGGACGTCCTCGGGGGTGTGGGCGGTGAGCGTCGTGGTCGGGGGGCGGTCGTCGCGGGGTGGGGTCATGGACCGGACGCTGCCCCGCAGGGCCGACCACCGCCGGTCCGCTCGGGACGGGCTGT